>NZ_JAGOID010000178.1 GCF_017995835.1 Amaricoccus sp. | reverse complement strand
AACCACAACCACGGCCGGATCTCCGCCTCGTAGTGTGCGATCCGCCGCTCGACATGGGCGAGGCGGAACGCCGCGACCTGGCCCGAGAACCAGCGCGGCGGGTCGCCCGCTTCGGCCTCGACCGAAATCTCCTCGCCGAGGAGCTTCAGCGGATCGACGTCGAAATCCTCGCTGACGAAGCGCAGCGTGAATTCGAAGCAGCGGCTGATCGCGTCGAACCCGTCCAGCCGGGCGAAGGTGAGCCCTTCGACCGGCGCCTTGGCGACGATGTAGCGGGTCTGCGGCATCGGGAGGCAATTCTCCGGCAGCGACCTGTCGCAATGATCGTATCACATCCCGTGGTCCGCGCACGACACAATCCTTGCGCGCGTGATCCGGTCCGGCCGGCCCGCGCGCAGCGCCTTGACCGGGGCGGCCCTCTCGGCTAAAGCGCATGCGTTTCCGGGAGTGTGAACGCTTCCGGTCCCGCTTTGCCATGCGGGATCGCCGTCGGTCAGCGCGTTGCGCCCACCGGCGCGATCGTCGTTTTTGGCGGGCCGTGTCGAGGAGGCGAAGCCGATGTTCGAGAACCTGTCCGACCGTCTCGGCGGCGTCTTCGGCCGCCTGACCAAGCAGGGCGCGCTCTCCGACGAGGACGTGGCCACCGCGCTGCGTGAGGTCCGGGTCGCGCTCCTCGAGGCCGACGTCTCGCTCCCCGTCGCCCGCGACTTCGCCGCCCGCGTGCAGGAGAAGGCCAAGGGACAGGCGGTGACGAAATCCGTCACCCCGGGGCAGCAGGTCGTCAAGATCGTCCATGACGAGCTGGTGCGTACGCTGGCCGGCGAGGGTCCGGCCGCCGAGCTGAAGATCGACAACCCGCCGGCGCCGGTGCTGATGGTGGGCCTTCAGGGCTCGGGCAAGACCACCACCACCGCCAAGCTGGCGCGCCGGCTGAAGGAGCGCGAGGGCAAGCGCGTGCTCATGGCCTCGCTCGACACCCGCCGCCCGGCGGCGATGGAGCAACTCGCCGTCCTCGGCGCGCAGGTCGGCGTCGACGTGCTGCCGATCATGCCCGGGCAGACGCCGGTGCAGATCGCCAACCGCGCCAGGCAGCAGGCGACGCTCGGCGGCTACGACGTGTTCATGCTCGACACCGCCGGCCGGCTCTCGATCGACGACGAGCTGATGGCCGAGGTCGAGGCGGTGCGCGACGCCACGAGGCCGCGCGAGACGCTGCTGGTCGTCGACGGGCTCACCGGCCAGGACGCGGTCCACACCGCCGAGAATTTCGACGGCCGCATCGGCATTTCCGGCGTGATCCTCACCCGCATGGACGGCGACGGCCGCGGCGGGGCGGCGCTTTCCATGCGCGCCGTGACCGGCAAGCCGATCCGCTTCGTCGGCCTCGGCGAGAAGATGGACGCGCTCGAGGAGTTCCATCCCGAACGCATCGCCGGGCGCATCCTCGGCATGGGCGACATCGTGTCGCTGGTCGAGAAGGCGCAGGAGACGCTGGAGGCCGAGGCCGCCGAGCGGATGATGAAGCGGTTCCAGAAGGGTCAGTTCAACATGAACGACCTCAAGGGCCAGCTCGAGCAGATGATCAAGATGGGCGGCATGTCCGGCCTCATGGGCATGATGCCCGGCATGGCCAGGATGCAGAAGCAGATGGACGAGGCGGGCCTCGACGACAAGGTGCTGCGCCGCCAGATCGCCCTGATCGACTCGATGACCAAAAAGGAGCGCCGCGCGCCCGAGATCTTGCAGGCGAGCCGCAAGAAGCGCATCGCCGCCGGTGCCGGGCTCGATGTCTCCGACCTGAACCGACTTTTGAAGATGCATCGCCAGATGGCTGATGTAATGAAGAAAATGGGCGGCATGGGCAAGAAGGGCCTCCTGCGCGGCGGCCTCGGCGCGCTCCTCGGCCGTGGCGGCGGAGCCCCGGGCGGGATGCCCCCCGGCGGTCTGCCGCCGATGCCCGGCGGGGCCCCCGGCGCGCTGCCCCCGGGCCTGTCGCTGCCGCCCGGCCTTTCCGGCTTCGGCAAGAAGAAATGACCGACGCGCCCGTCCTCCGCACGGCGCGCCTGACGCTGCGGCCGCACCGTCTCGACGACTTCGCGCCCTTCGCCGCGTTCTTCGCGAGCGATGCGTCGCGATATGTCGGCGGGCCGCTGCCGGAGCAGCGGGTCTGGAACGGTTTCGCGGGCGACGTCGGATCGTGGAACCTGATGGGCTTCGGGTGCTGGGCCGTCGATCTGACCGAGACGGGCGCCTTCGTCGGTCAGGTCGGCCTCAACAAGCCGTCCTACTTCCCCGAGCGGGAGATCGGCTGGATCGTCTTTCCCGAGCACCATCGCCAAGGCTACGCCCACGAGGCGGCGCTGGCCGCGCGCGACTTCGCGTATCGGCGCCTCGGCTGGACCACCGCCGTCAGCTACATCGACCGCGACAACGCCGCGTCGATCGCGCTGGCGCGCAAGCTCGGCGCCGTCGAGGATCCGGACGCCGCCCGCTGGGACGACGCCGACGTGGTCTATCGCCACCCCGGCCCGGAGGACCTGCGATGACCGCGCCGTGGGAGCGCGTCCCTGCCGGTCCGGCCGCCGGCTTCGCCGCCGCGATGGCCGCGGTCGTGCCCGAGATCGTCACGCCGCGCCTGCGCCTGCGCGCGCCGCGCGTCGCCGACTACCCGCTCTATGCCGGCTTCGCCCGCGACGACCGCGGCGCCGGGCTCGCGCGGGGCGAGACCGACGAGACCGCCTGGCTCGACTTCTGCGCGCTCGTCGCGAGCTGGCCGCTCCGCGGGTTCGGCCCCTGGACGCTCGAGCCCCGCGCGGGCGGCCCCGCGCTCGGCGCCGCCGTCCTCAACCACGAGTTCGGCGACCCCGAGCCTGAGGTCGGCTGGCTGGTCGCGCCCGAGGCCGAGGGCAGGGGCTTCGCCTCCGAGGGCGCCCGCGCCGCGCTCGCCCACGCCTTCGGGCCGCTGGGGATGGCCTCGATCGTCAGCTATGTCGGCGCCGACAACCCGCGCTCGGCCCGGGTCGCGGAGCGCCTCGGCGGCCGCCGCGACGGCGCGGCCGAGGCGGCGCTCGGCGACGACGTGCTCGTGTTCCGCCACAGCCCCGGAGATCTCGCGTGACCAGAGGGGAGGCCCGCCCATGAACGCCGACGCCGTCCGCCGCGCCGCCGACCTGCTGCGCGGGCATCGCGAGTCGATCGACCGGCTCGATGCGATCCTCGTGTTCACGCTGGCCGAGCGGTTCAAGCACACCCAGGCGGTCGGGGCGCTCAAGGCTGCCCACGGCCTGCCGCCCTCCGATCCCGCGCGCGAGGCGAACCAGATCGCCCGGCTGGAGCGGTTGGCCGCCGACGCCGACCTCGACCCGGAGTTCGCCAAGACATTCCTGACCTTCATCATCTCCGAAGTGATCAGGCACCACGAGAGCCATCTCGAAAACACGCCGAAACCCTGAAAGACGCCAGAACAGGAGACATCCCATGTCCGTGAAGATCCGGCTCGCCCGCGGCGGGTCCAAGAAGCGCCCGCACTACTCGATCGTCGCCGCCGAGAGCCGCTCGGCCCGCGACGGCCGCTTCCTCGAGAAGCTCGGCACCTACGACCCGCTGCTGCC
>NZ_JAGOID010000012.1 GCF_017995835.1 Amaricoccus sp. | reverse complement strand
TCCCAGTGCAGGAGGCCGACGGCGTTCTGCTCGTCGTCGTCGGAGCGGAAGGAGTTGGAGCAGACGAGTTCGGCGAGGTTGGCGGTCTGGTGGGCGAAGGTGCCGGTGTGGGGGCGCATCTCGTGGAGGATGACGGGCACGCCCATCTCGGCGGCCTGGAACGCGGCCTCGGCGCCGGCGAGGCCGCCGCCGACGACGTGGATGGGGGCGGGTCGGGTCATGGGGGTGAGGTAGGGGAAAGCGGGACGGAAGGGAAGCGGGGCGTCAGAGCGGCTTGTACATGAAGGTGGTGGCGTCGGGCTGGCGGGTGCGGGGATCGAGGCACCAGCCGGGCAGGACGCCGGCGGCAGCGAAGCCGAGGGCGGCATAGAGCGGTTCGGCGGCGTCGCCGGTTCGGGTGTCGAGGGTGAGGAGGGTTCGGCCGAGGGCGCGGGCCTCGGCCTCGACGGCGGCCATCAGCGCGCGGGCGAGGCCGCGGCGGCGGTGGTCGGGGTGGACGAGGAGCTTGGCCACCTCGGCGCGGTGGGGCTGGTTCGGGGGCGTGTCGTGGAGGAGCTGGACCGTGCCGGCGAGGCGGCCCTGCGCCTCGGCGACGAGGAGGCGGCGCTTGCGGGCGGCGAGCGGGGGCAGGACGGTCTCGCGCCAGAAGGCGGCGGCCTCGGCGGCGGTGAAGGGGAGCAGGAAGCCGACGCTGGCGCCGTCCTCGACGCAGGCGTGGAGGATGTCGGCGAGGGCGGGGAGGCGGGCGGCGAGGCCGTCGGCGTCGAGGCGGCGGACGGCGATCATGTCAGGAACAGGACGTAGCGGGCGCCAGTGTCGGTGGCGAAGGCGGAGGGGCCGTGCAGGCGGTAGCGCAGGCAGTCGCCGGGGGCGAGGGCGTGGCGGCGGCCTTCGATGGTGACGTCGAGCGCGCCTTCGAGCAGGTAGAGGTGGTGTTCGAGGCCCGGGCGCGGCGGCGCGTCGTAGGCGAGGCGGGCGCCGGGGGCGAGGGTGACGTCGAGCCCCTCGCCGGCGAGGTCGCGGGCCGGCGGCGAGACGGCGCGGCGGGTGAAGCCGGCGGCGGGGTCGCGGAAGACCGGCTGGTCGGCGGGGCGGACGAGCGGCGCGAAGCCGTCCTCGACGAGGCGCATCAGCGCGGTCAGGGTCAGGCCGTGCGCGGCGCAGAGGCGGCCGAGGACGGCGGCCGTCGGGCTCGTCTCGGCGTTCTCCAGCCGCGACAGCGTGGCGCGGCTGACCCCGGAGCGGCGGGCGAGTTCGTCGAGCGACCAGCCCTGCGCGCCGCGCAGCGCGCGGAGGCGGTCGGCGAGCTGGCGGTCGAGGGTGTCGTCGAGGTATTCGCTCATATTCGGGAAACTTTCCTGAAACCGGGAGGCGCGTCAAGAAGGACATCGACCGGTCAGGCTCGCGGCGCTATGGTTTCGGGATGGGCGCCGTGGAGGTCAGGGCGGGGATCGGCGGGCAGGCCTTCGACACGGCGCTGGGGCGCTGCGCCGTCGCCTGGAGCGGCCACGGGCTGCGCCGCGTACTGCTGCCCGACCGCGAGGGCGCGGTGCGGCGGCGGCTCGAGCGGATGGGCGCCGGCCCTGCCCCGCCGCCGCCGGACGTCGCCGCGGCCATCGCCGCGATCGTCGCGCATGTCGCGGGCGCGCCGGCGGAGTTCGGCGGCGTGCTTCTCGACGAGGCCGGCGTGGAGCCGTTCGAGCGCCGGGTCTATGCGGCGCTGCGCCGGGTGCCGCGCGGCGTGACCACCACCTATGGCGCGCTCGCCGAAGCGGTTGGCGCGCCCGGGGCCGCCCGCGAGGTCGGCGTGGCGATGGGGCGCAACCCCTGGCCGATCGTCGTGCCCTGCCACCGGGTGCTGGCGGCGGAAGGCCGGCTCGGCGGCTTTTCCGCGCCGGGCGGCGCGGAGACCAAGCGGCGGCTGCTGGCGCTCGAGGGGGTGCATCCGGGCGGGACGCCGGATCTGCCCGGGCTCTTTGGCTGAACGCCCTTCAGGCGAGGACGTCGGCGACCGGCCGGCGCGGCGAGAACGGCAGGAGCGGGCCGAACCCGAAGCGGATCAGCAGATCGGGCCGCTGTCCCGGCTCGCCGGCCAGCGCGGCGAGTTCGGGCCGGAGCGCCGCGACCTCGACCGGCTGGTTGACGAAGGACATGCGGATGTCGCGCGTGGTCGCGGCGAGGGCAAAGCGCTGGCAGGCCCGCCCGACCTGTATCCAGCCGCGCGGACCCGCCTCCTCGGCGAAGACCACGGCGCAGCCGGCGGAGGTCTGCATCTGGCGCGCAAAGCGCGCGGCCTCGGAAGCCGGGGTCATGATCCGCGGCAGGATCGACCGGCCGAGCCAGGTCGGGATAGAGGGATTGCCGCTCGCCCCGGCATAGAGCCCGTCGCCCGTCGCCATGGCGGTGCGCGGATTGAAGCGGATCCAGGCAGCGAGCTCGGCCATGAAGGCGGCGTCGCCCATCTGCACGTCGTTGCCGGCGACGACGAGGTCGCGCAGCCGGCCCATCGCCGCCGGCTCGGTCACGAGGACGATCCGCACGCCCGGAAGCGCCGCAGCCGCCGCGAGCGCCGCGGCGTCCTCCGCCGCGAGCGGCCGACAGTCGTAGTCCGCCCGCGTCGTCTGCCGCCGCCCGATCGCCGCGGCGAGCGGATGGGGCCGCGCCGCGCCGGCGCCGTGGACGTAGGCGATCCCCTCGCCTTCCGCCTCCACCTCCCCCGGCCGGCCGAGCGCGACGCCGGCGACCGCCAGCGTCTCGGCCGCCGCGCCGAGGCTCGTCCAGAGATGGTGGTCGTCGGGGTCGACGACCGGCGTCCGTCGCGCAAGATCCGGCAGGATCTCGATGCGCCCGTCCCCGACCCGGAACCGCCAAGGCTGGGTATTGTGCCCGTTCGGCGCCAGCGCCGCCAGCCGGACCAGTTCCGCGACCTCGGCCGGCGGAGCGCGCCAGGCGCGGAGCCCCGCCGCCCAGCGGTCGTAGTCCGCCGTCGAGCCGACCGCGGCCCGCCAGCCGCCCGCCCCGGCGGCCGCGACGCCGGCTGCCGCGGCGAGCCCGAACACGGCGAGTTGACCGATCATCCGATGAGCTCCAGCCAGTCGTCCTCGCTCAGCACCGCGAGGCCCAGCTCGCGCGCCTTCTTCTCCTTCGAGCCCGCGCCCGGCCCGGCGACGACGTAGTCGGTGCGGGCCGAGACGGAGCCCGCCACCTTGGCGCCGAGCGCCTCGGCGCGGGCCTTGGCCTCGGCGCGGGTCATCCGCTCCAGCGTGCCGGTGAAGACCACGGTCCTGCCGGCGATCGGCGAGCCCTCGGTCGCCGGGGCGGCCACGTCCCCGATGTCGAGACGGGCGACTAAGCGGTCGAGCGCGGCGCGGTTCGCCGGCTCGTGGAAGAAGTCGACCACGCTCGCCGCCAGCACCGGCCCGACGCCGTCGATGTCGCCGAGTTCCTCCCAGGCCGGTCCCTCGTGGCCGCGGGCGGCCTCCATCGCGGCGGCGAAGCGCGCCCAGGAGCCGTAGCGGCGGGCGAGCAGGCGCGCGGCGGTCTCGCCGACATGGCGGATGCCGAGGGCGAAGATCAGCCGGTCGAGCGGGATGCGGCGGCGCTCCTCGATGGCTGCGAACAGGTTCTCGGCCGACTTCTCGCCCCAGCCCTCGCGGTTCCTGACCTGGGTGGCGCAGCCCGGACCGTGCCGCGCCTCCAGCGTGAAGATGTCGGCCGGCTCGACGATCCAGCCGTCGGCGTGCAGGGCCTCGACGGCCTTCGCCCCCAGCCCCTCGATGTCGAAGGCCCCGCGCGACACGAAGTGCTTGAGCTTCTCCACCTGCTGCGCCGGGCAGATCAGCGCGCCGGTGCAGTAGCTGACCGCCTCGCCGGGCTCGCGCACGACGTCCGAGCCGCAGACCGGGCAGGTCGTTGGAAAGACGTAAGCGGCGGGCCCGCGGGGATGGGTCGGGTCGATGTCCTCGACCTTGGGGATCACGTCGCCGGCGCGATAGATCCGCACCCAGTCGCCGACGCGGATGTCGCGGCCGTCGCGGATCGGGTTCCCCTTCGAGTCGCGCCCGGCGATGTAGTCCTCGTTGTGCAGCGTGGCGTTCGCCACCACCACGCCGCCGACGGTGACGGGCAGCAGCCGCGCCACCGGCGACAGCGCGCCGGTGCGGCCGACCTGCACGTCGATGGCCTCGACCCGCGTGCTGGCGCGCTGGGCCGAGAACTTGTGCGCGATCGCCCAGCGCGGTGTGGTGGAGCGGAAGCCGAGCCGGGCTTGCAGGTCGAGGCGGTCGACCTTGTAGACGACGCCGTCGATGTCGTAGCCGAGCGTCGCGCGCTGCGCCTCGATGGCGCGGTAGGAGGCGAGCATGGCCTCCGTCCCGTCGCAGGGCACGGTCAGCGGGTTGGTCGGCAGGCCGAGCGCGGCGAGCCGCGCGATGGCGCCGGTCTGGGTCCCGGCCAGCGGCTCGGAGGTCTCGCCCCAGGCATAGGCGAAGAAGCGCAGCGGCCGGCTTGCGGTGATGCGGGCGTCGAGCTGGCGCAGCGAGCCGGCGGCGGCGTTGCGCGGGTTGGCGAAGGCGCGGGCGCCCATGGCGACCTGGCGGACGTTGAGCGCCGCGAAGTCGGGGTGGCTCATGTAGACCTCGCCGCGGACCTCGAGCACGTCGGGGGCGCCGGGGCCGAGCGCAGCAGGGATGTCGGGGACGACTCGGGCGTTGGCCGTGACGTTCTCGCCGGTCTCGCCGTCGCCGCGGGTGGCGGCCTGCACGAGCCGACCCGCCTCGTAGCGCAGCGACAACGAGAGCCCGTCGATCTTCGGTTCGGCGGTGAAGGCGAGGGGCGCGTCCGCGGCAAGGCCGAGGAAGCGGCGGATGCGCTCGACGAAGTCGGCGATCTCGGCCTCGGCGAAGGCGTTCTCGAGGCTCAGCATCCGCACGGCGTGGCGGACCTTGGCGAAGGTCTCCGCAGGCGCGGCGCCGACCCGCTCGCTGGGGCTGTCGGCGCGCTTCAGCGCGGGGAAGGCGCGCTCGATCGCGGCGTTGCGGCCCTTGAGCGCGTCGTAGTCGGCATCGGAGATCGCCGGCGCGTCGGCCTGGTGATAGGCGAGGTTGGCCGCCGCGATCGCCTCGGCGAGGCGCGCGAGTTCGGCGCGCGCCTCCGCCTCGGTCAGCTCGGCGACCGGACGGCCGTCCATCGCTGCCTTCAGACGAGCTTGGCGTCGAGGGTGATCTCGGCCTTGAAGAGCTTGGAGACCGGGCAGCCGGCCTTGGCGCCGGCGGCGGCCTTCTGGAAGGCCTCGTCGCTCGCGCCCGGGATCTTCGCCCGCAGCGTCAGGTCGATCCGGGTGATCTCGAAGCCGCCCTCGACCGGCACGACGGTGACGGCGGCGGAAGTGGCGATCTCGTCCGCAGTCATCCCGGCGGCGCCGAGCGCGCCGGAGAGCGCCATGGAGAAGCAGGCGGCGTGGGCGGCGCCGATGAGTTCCTCGGGGTTGGTGCCCTTCTCCTCGCCGAAACGCTTGCCGAAGCTGTAGGGGACGTCGGCGAGCACCCCGGATTCGGCCGAGACCGTTCCCTGGCCGTCCTTGATGCCGCCCTTCCAGACGGCGGAGCCGGTGCGCTTCATGTCTCTCTCCCTGTGGTTTGGGCCGGCGGTCGGCCGCGCCCGGATTCGATGCCCGTAGATCTAGCGGCTCGCGGCGGCGGGGCAACGGCAATCGGCCGCGCGCCGTCCTGTGGCCATCACGCGCCCTGCCCTCCGGAAGCCGTACGGTTACCCGCCGGTGTGGCTCATGTGTCGCGACACCTGCCCCGCCACGGTGCGGCGGGAATAGTCGAAGTCGTGGCCCTTCGGCTTGCGGGCGATGGCGGCGCGGATGGCCGCCTCGAGCGCCGTGTCGTCGGTCGTCTCCCGCAGCACGGCGCGCAGGTCGGCCGCATCCTCCTGGCCGAGGCACATGAAGAGCTGTCCGGTGCAGGTCAGCCGGACCCGGTTGCAGCTCTCGCAGAAATTGTGGGTGAGCGGCGTGATGAAGCCGATGCGCTGGCCGGTTTCCGCCACCCGCACGTATCTGGCCGGCCCGCCGGTCCGCTCCGGCGTGTCGCGCAGCGTCCAGCGGCTCGCCAGCTCGGCGCGCAGGTCGCGCAGTGACCAGTATTGGTCGAGCCGGTCCTCGGCGCCGAGGTCGCCCATCGGCATGACCTCGATGAAGGTGAGATCGAAGCCCCGCGTCCCGCACCAGGCGACGAGGTCGTGGACCTCGTCGTCGTTGACGCCCTTCAGCGCCACCGTGTTGATCTTGACCGCGAGCCCCGCCGCCTCGGCCGCGTCGACTCCCGCCATCACCTGCGCCAGCCGCCCCCAGCGGGTGACGCGCGCGAACTTCGCCGGGTCGAGCGTGTCGAGCGAGACGTTGACGCGCCGCACCCCGCAATCGACCAGCTCCGTCGCCAGGCGGCCGAGCTGGCTGCCGTTGGTCGTCAGCGTCAGCTCCCGCAGCGCGCCGGAGGCGAGGTGGCGCGACATGGCGCGGAAGAAGCCCATCACCCCCTTGCGCACCAGCGGCTCGCCGCCGGTGATGCGGAGCTTCTCGACGCCGAGACCGACGAAGGCGCTGCACAGCCGGTCGAGCTCCTCGAGGCTCAGAAGCTCGGCCTTGGGCAGGAAATCCATGTGCTCGGCCATGCAGTAGACGCAGCGGAAGTCGCAGCGATCCGTCACCGACACGCGCAGGTAGCTGATCGCCCGGGCGAAGGGGTCGATCAGGCGCGGGCCGGCGGACGCCGGAGCGGGAATGGCTGGCACGGGTGTTCTCCCCTGGAGACCGAAGTTATGGCCGGCGTCGCCCGGGTTCAAGCAGCGCGCCCGGCTGCTTGCACGCAAGATTTGCAATTCTCGCCGGAATCGAGAGCTTGGAAGTTGAAATGCTCGCGGTGGTGTTATTATCAGTCGCATGGCTGAGTCGCTGACGCCAGACGCCGCCCTGATCGACCCGACGACGTTCGAGATCGGGATCGAGCGGCTCGAACGCCTTGAGGATGTCTGGGCGGCCATGGTGGCCTTCGCGCGCAGTCGCGGCGTGCAGAGATTGGGCTACCACCACCTGCCGCCCCCCGGCGCGACCGACGCCGCCTGCCTCCGGGTCGAGAACGACGGCTTCGGCGAGGCGCTGCTCGCGCAGTATCTCGCCGCCCGCCAGGCCGGGCTGGCCGTCCTCGCCGCCAACGCGGTCAACTGCGTGCAGCCGGTCTATCTCGACGAGCTGGAGCGTCGGCCGGACCTGAGCGAACGCGAGCGCAGCCATCTCGCGCGCTATCGCGCGGCGGGCGTGACCAACGGCCTCGCCTTCTCGGTCTACGGGCCCAACGGGCGCAACGGGCTCTTCGCGGTCGAGATCGCAGAGTCCCGCCTGCCCGCCGAGGACATCGGCGCGCTGCGCTGGGCGGGCCAGGCGATGCATCTGCGCTATTGCGATCTCCTCGTGCCGCAGCTCGGTCGGCTGCCGACGCTGTCCGAACGCGAGGCGGAAGTTCTCGCCTGGGTGGCGCGGGGCAAGTCGAACGCCACGATCGGCGAGATCCTCGGCATCTCCAGCCACACCGTCGACGCGCACCTGCGCCGGATCTATCTCAAGCTCGGCGTCGTCGACCGGCTGTCGGCGGCGCTCCGCGGCCTCGGCTTCGGCCTGATCCGACCCGACGCTTGAGCGGGATCACGCGATCGCGCTAGTCCGCGGGAGGGATTGCGCCGAAGCGGCGCGCGCAATTAACCACACCGACGAAGCGATGGGCGGGACGCAGGGGGAATGCAGACGATTTCCAAGATCGACGACCGGCTGCTGCGCGCGATGCGCGGGGGGGTGGACGCGCTCCCCGACGACCTCGCGCTGCTTCGCGCCTACCTGCGCACGATCGACGCGCTCCTGGCCGAGAAGGCGATGGAAGTCGAGCCGACCTGGTCCGAGGCCTGCGCGGCGGTCGCCGAGGTGGAGACGCTCATGGAGCTCGAGACGGCCGTGGCCGAGAAGGCGATCTCGGTGCGGGCCGGCAACCTCGAGGACGTGCGCACCAAGCTCGAGATCTGGCGGGCTCTGGCCGCCGGCGCCACGGACTGCGACATGTCCTCGCCGCGCGACCGGCTCGTCCTTTCGATCGAAGCCGACCTCGGCCGCATCGGCCGGACGCCGCGCCGCTGACGCTGGCGCAAGGGCGGACGCAGCAAGCCGGCCGCCCGCCCTCCCCGCCCCCCACCGCTGTTCCGACAGGATTTTCCGCCCCACGTGAAACGCACCGAGCCCGCGCGGCGCGGTTTCCCGCCCGTCTGCCGCCCGGGGCAGAGAGACGGTGACGCAGGCGCCACGGCGCAGCGCGCCGCGGGCGCGACGGCGCCGCTGGCCCGACATCGACGCGGCGCCCCGGTCCGGCCGGCGCAGACCGACAGGCCGGCGCCGGCCGGAGAAGACGCCGGCGGTTCAGGACGGCCGGCGGCCGCTCGGAGGAACGGCCGGCGGTTCAGGGCGGCAGGCGGCGCTCGGCCTCGCGGCGGGCGAAGGGCTTCAGGCCGGAACCGGGCCCGGCGAGAAAGGCGCGGACGCGCGCGGGGTCGTGCGGCGCGAGACTGCGCAGCCACCAGCCGATGGCCTTCTGGATGAACCAGTCGCGGTCCGCGACAAGGCGCGCCGCCCAGCCGAGGATGCGCTCGCGCGCGGCGCGTTCCGCCGCGTCGGGGTGATTCGCGCTCGTCCAGGGCAGCGTCGCCACCAGCGCCGCCCGGCGCACCCAGGGGTTGGGGTCCGTGACCCATGCCTCGACGACGTCGAGGCGGTCCGGCACGGCGACGAGCCGGCGCTGCCCCGCCTTGCAGGCATGATCGGCGATCGCCCAGGCGTCGAACCCGGGGACCCAGCGCAGGAACTCGGCCCATGCTTCCGGCTCGTGGTCGGGAATGCGGGCCTGGGTCAGGAGCTTGGCCGCCGCGATGCGCGCCTCATGGATGTCGCTGTCCCAGAGCCGCGCCGCCAGCGCGACGCGGCCGGGGACGTCGCGCCCGGCCCGCCAGCGGTCGGCGAGCGCCTGCACCTCCGGCACGGGCGCCCCGAGATAGCGGCGCGGCGCCTTGTGGTAGGCCGCCATCGTGGCGGCTCGCTCGGGATCGGCGAGGGCTTCGAGCTCCTCGAGGGGGTCGGGCATGGCGGCCTCGCGATGCGGCCCGGCGGCGGCGCCGGGAGAAAGGGCTTGCTGCCTCCCATGCGTCCGTGAGATCTGGCCCCATGTCCAGACCGCCCTTCCCCGCCTGGCCCGACGTGGCCGCCGATCTGATCGCGGTCGCCGCGCGCCGCGCCCCCGCCGATCTCGTCATCCGCAACTGCGCCTGGGTGAATGTCCACTCGCGCGAGGTCATCCCCGGCGCCGACATCGCCATCAGGTCGGGGCGCTTCGCCTCGTGCGGTCCCGATGCGACCGCGATGATCGGGCCCGCCACCCGGGTGATCGACGCGAAGGGCCGCTTCCTGATCCCCGGCCTCTGCGACGGGCACATGCATGTCGAGAGCGGCATGCTCACGGTCACCGAATTCGTCCGCGCGGTGATGCCGCACGGCACGACGACGATGTTCGTCGACCCGCACGAGGTGGCGAACGTGCTCGGGCTCGCGGGCGTGCGGCTGATGCACGACGAGGCGCTCGACCAGCCGGTCAACGTCTTCGTGCAGATGCCCTCCTGCGCGCCCTCCGCGCCGGGGCTGGAGACCACGGGCGCGGAACTCGGGCCCGCGGAGGTCGCCGAGGCGATGGGCTGGCCGAACATCGTCGGCCTCGGGGAAATGATGAACTATCCCGGCGTGGTGCACGGCGATCCGAAGATGCTGGGCGAGATCGCTGCGACCCAGCGCGCCGGCAAGACCGTGGGCGGGCACTACGCCAGCCCCGACCTGACCGACTTTCCCGCCTATGCCGCCGGCGGACCGGCCGACGACCACGAGGGCACGCGCGAGGAAGACGCCATCGCCCGCGTTCGCCAGGGGATGCGCGCCATGCTGCGGCTCGGCTCGGCCTGGTACGACGTCGAGGCGCAGATCACCGCCGTCACCGAGAAGGGCCTCGATCCGCGCAACTTCATCCTCTGCACCGACGACTGCCATTCCGGCACGCTGGTCCACGAGGGCCACATGGACCGCGTGGTGCGCCATGCCATCGACTGCGGGCTCGATCCGCTCATCGCGCTGCAAATGGCGACAATCAACACCGCGACGCATTTCGGGCTGGAGCGCGAACTCGGGTCGATCGCGCCGGGGCGGCGGGCCGACTGCATCCTGACCTCGGACCTGCGCGCGCTGCCGGTCGAGACGGTGATCGCGCGCGGCGAGATCGTCGCGGAGGGCGGCGTCTGCCTCGCGCCGACGCCCGGGTTCCACTGGCCGGACAGCGCCCGGCGCACGGTCAACATGAAGCGCGACCTCGTCGCCACGGATTTCGACATTCCCGCCCCCGCCGCCGCCAACCGGGTGCGGGCGCGGGTGATCGGCGTCGTCGAGAACCAGGCGCCGACGAGAGCGCTCGAGGCCGATCTCGCGGTGCGCGACGGGCTGGTGGAGGCGGCGGGCGAGGTCTGCCAGATCGCGCTCGTCGAGCGGCACCGCGCCACCGGCGGGGTGGTCAACGCCTTCGTCGCCGGCTTCGGCTACGACACGCCCTGCGCCGTCGCCTCGACGGTGGCCCATGACAGCCACCACATGATCGTCGTCGGCACGTCGAAGGAGGAGATGGCGCGCGCCGCCAACCGCCTGCGCGAGATCGGCGGCGGCGTGACGGTCTGGCGCGACGGCATCGAACTCGCCCATGTCGCGCTCCCCATCGCCGGGCTGATGTCGGACGCGCCGGCCGCCGAGGTCGCCGACTGCGCCCAGGGCGTCGTCGCGGCGATGGCGGCCTGCGGCTGCCGGCTCAACAACGCCTACATGCAGCATTCGCTGCTCGCCCTCGTCGTCATCCCGTCGCTGCGCATCTCCGATCTCGGGCTGATCGATGTCGATCGCTTCGAGAAGACCGACCTTTTCCTTCCCGGGTGAGCCTCATGCACCACCGCCAGCCACTCGTCGAACTGCCCGTGATCTCTCCGGATTCGGAGGGCGACGTCATGCTGACCGACGCGGCCGAGGCGGTGGCCGAGATCGCGCGGCGCTATGATCGCGCCACTGCGTTCCTGCGCGACCGCTTCGCCGCGGTGATGGCGGGCGAGACGCCGCAGGGGCGCTATCGCGCCTGTTACCCGATGATCGGCGTGACCACGGGCAGCTTCGCCAAGGCGGATTCGCGGCTCTCGTTCGGGCATGTGGTGGAGCCCGGCGTCTATGCGACCACGATCACCCGGCCCGACCTGTTCCGCGGCTACCTGACCCAGCAGATCGGGCTCCTGATCGAGAACCACGGGATGCCGGTCCGCGTCGGCGACAGCGACACGCCGATCCCGCTGCACTTCGCCATGGGCGAGACCGCATATGTCGAGGGCTCGATCGAGGACACGCTGCACCGGCCGCTGCGCGACATATTCGACGTGCCGGACCTCAACACCACTGACGACCATATCGTGAACGGGGTCCTGCGGCTCGGCCCCGACGGCGCGCGTCCGCTCGCGCCGTTCACGGCGCAGCGCATCGACTACTCGCTGGCGCGGCTCGCTCACTACACGGCGACGAGCCCGACGCATTTCCAGAACCACGTCCTGTTCACCAACTACCAGTTCTACATGGACGAGTTCGTGGAATACGCCCGGGCCGCCCTGGCTGACCCCGGATCGGGCTACACCAGCTTCGTGGGGCCGGGCAACACGGTGGCGACGCGCGAGCAGCCCTCCATTCCCTCGGCGCTGAAATCGCCGCAGATGCCGACCTATCACCTGATCCGCGAGAACCACTCGGGGATCTCGATGGTCAACATCGGCGTCGGACCCTCCAACGCCAAGACCATCACCGACCATATCGCGGTGCTCAGGCCCCATGTCTGGCTGATGCTCGGGCACTGCGCCGGCCTGCGCAACTCGCAGAGCCTCGGCGACTACGTGCTCGCGCACGCCTACATGCGCGAGGACCACGTCCTCGACGACGACCTCCCCGTCTGGGTGCCGATCCCGCCGCTCGCCGAGGTGCAGGTCGCGCTCGAGGACGCCGTCGCCGAGGTCACCGGGCTCGCCGGCTACGAACTCAAGAAGATCATGCGCACCGGCACGGTGGCCACCATCGACAACCGCAACTGGGAGCTCGACGACCAGCGCGGCCCGGTGCAACGGCTCTCCCAGGCCCGCGCCATCGCCCTCGACATGGAGAGCGCCACCATCGCCGCCAACGGCTTCCGCTTCCGCGTGCCCTACGGCACGCTGCTCTGCGTTTCCGACAAGCCGCTCCATGGCGAGCTGAAACTGCCCGGGATGGCGACCGCCTTCTACAAGCGCCAGGTCGCCCAGCATCTCCTGATCGGGATCCGGGCCATGGAGACGCTCCGCGACATGCCGCTCGAACGACTCCACTCGCGCAAGTTGCGGAGCTTCGACGAGACCGCCTTCCTTTGACCGACCGGCGCGGGTTGGGCGAGCGCCTAACTCGCGTCATAATTGTAGCAGCATGGGCAAAAATGCGCTTGGACCCGCGTGTCGGCGATTGAGTTCGCCGGCGCGAGAGGTTCTAGTGCCCCGCACGCCCGCGTGAACTCAAGGCGCGAGGCTTTTCGAGGGCGATGAGACAAGGGAACGCCAGATGACACAAAAGCCCATGACGAAGACCCAGCTGGTGGCGGCGATCGCCGAGAACGCCGGCCTGGACAAGACCGCGGCCAACCGGGCCCTCGACGCCCTGACGAACGTCGTCACGCGCGAGGTCGCCGCGGGCGGCGCCGTCACGCTGCCCGGCCTCGGCAAGTTCGCCTGCCGCACCCGGCCCGAACGCGAGGTGCGCAACCCCTCGACCGGCGAGAAGATGACGAAGCCGGCCGACCGGGTGGCCAAAGTCACCATCGCCAAGCAGCTCAAGGACGTCATCAACGCCTGACGCCACCGGACCGGCGAAGCGGCGAACCTCCTCCGGGGAGCGGACATGGACTGGAAGGCGATCGGACTTGGCGTCGCGTTCGTCGCGATGTGGAGTTCGGCCTTCACCTCGGCGCGCATCGTGGTTCAGGACGCGCCGCCGTTCCTCGCCCTTACCGTCCGGTTCCTGATCTCCGGAGGGATCGCGCTCGCCATCGGCGCCGCCCTGCGCCAGCGCCTGCCGACGGGGCGGGCGCAGTGGACGTCGGTGCTGGTCTTCGGCCTTTGCCAGAACGCGCTCTATCTCGGCCTCAACTTCCTCGCGATGCGCACGCTCGACGCCTCGGTGGCGGTGATCGTCGCGAGCCTGCTGCCGATGATCGTCGCGGGCCTCGCCTGGGCGGCCCTCGGCGAGCGGCTCGCGCCGCTCGCGACGGCGGGACTCGTCGCGGGCTTCGCCGGCGTCCTCGTCATCATGACCGCCCGGCTCGGCTCGGGCGCCGACCCGGTGGCGCTGGCGCTCTGCTTCGCCGGAGTCGTCGCGCTCTCGGTGGCGACGCTGCTGGTGCGCGGGGCCTCCGGATCCGGGGGGCTCTGGATCATCGTCGGGCTCCAGATGCTAGTCGGCGCCGTGCTGCTCCTGCCCGTGGCGTTCTTCTTCGAGACGTGGACGGTGAACTGGACGCCGGAGCTGATCCTGGCCTTCGTCTATACCGTGCTGTTCCCCGGGCTCGCGGCCACGATGATCTGGTTCGTCCTCGTCGGCCGGATCGGCGCCACGCGGGCCGCGACCTTTCATTTCCTCAACCCGTTCTTCGGGGTCGCCGTCGCGGCGCTCGTGCTCGACGAGCAGGTGACGCTGCGCGACGGTCTCGGCGTCGCCATCATCATGGCCGGGATCCTCGCGGTCCAGATCAGCCGGAAGCCGCCCGAGCCCCTCCTTCCCGAATGAGCGAAACGCGCGACTTCGAGGCGCGTCTGCGGGCCGCCATCGACGGCAAGACCAAGCCGCTCGGCGCGCTCGGCCGGGTCGAGGCGCTGGCGGCGCAGATCGCGCGCACGCAGGGCACGCTGGAGCCCCGACTCGACGCCTGCGCACTGACGATCTTCGCCGCCGACCATGGCGTCGCCACCGAGGGGGTGTCGGCCTATCCGCAGGACGTCACCCGGCAGATGCTCGCGAATTTCCTCGCCGGGGGCGCGGCGGCGACCGTGTTCGCCGCCGGCCTCGGCGTGCCCGTGACGGTGGTCGACGCCGGCGTCGCCGGGCCGCCGCTCGACGCGCCCGGCCTGGTCTCGCGGCGGATCGCGCCGGGCACCGCGAGCTTCCTGCACGGTCCCGCGATGTCGCGCGCGGAACTGGCCCGCGCGCTCGACGCCGGCCGCGCGCTCGGCGCGGGGCCGGTGACGACGGCGGCCGCCTTCGGCGAGATGGGGATCGGCAACACCGCCGCCGCCGCCGCCGTGGCGCACAAACTGACCGGCCTGCCCCTCGACACGCTCGTCGGCCGCGGCGCCGGGCTCGACGACGCCGGGCTCGCCCGCAAGCGCGCCATCGTCGGCCGCGCCTGCGCCCGGACCGCGGACCGCCTCGATCCGGAGGCGGCGCTGGCCGAGTACGGAGGCTTCGAGATCGCCATGATGACGGGCGCCATGCTCGGCGCCGTCGCGGCCGGTCGGGTCGTGCTCGTCGACGGCTTCATCGCCACCGCCGCGGCCGCCTGCGCCGGGGCGATGGCGCCCGAGGCCCGCGGCGCGCTCGTCTATGCGCACCGCTCGGCCGAGAACGGCCACGGAGCGCTGCTCGACCATCTCGGGGCCCGGCCGCTTCTCGACCTCGGGATGCGTCTCGGCGAGGGCTCGGGCGCGCTGCTCGCCTGGCCGATCGTCCGGGCCGCGGCGGACATGCTGCGCGACATGGCGAGCTTCGAGAGCGCCGGGGTGTCGCGGGCATGAGGGCCCGCCTCGGCGAGGAATGGGCGATCTTCCTGCTCGCGGTCCAGTTCCTCACCCGGCTTCCCCTGCCCCGCGAGCTCGGCTGGACGCCGGCGCGCATGGCCGCCACCCCGCGCTGGCACCCGGCGGTCGGCGCGCTGGTCGGCGCGCTGGCCGGCGCCGTCTTCTGGGCCGCCGGCCTCGTCTGGCCGCCCGCCGTCGCCGCGCTGCTCGCGGTCGCCGCCGGCCTCCTCGCCACCGGCGCCTTCCACGAGGACGGACTCGCCGACGCCTGCGACGGGCTCGGCGGCGGCACGGCCCGCGAGCGGGCGCTGGAGATCATGCGCGACAGCCGCATCGGAACCTACGGCGCCGCGGCGCTGACGCTCATCCTCGCCGGCCGCATCCTCGTCCTCGCGTCCCTGCCCGTCGCGCTCGCACCCCTCGCCCTCGTCGCCGGCCACGCGGCCAGCCGCGCCTCGTCGGTCCTCGTTCTCGCCACCAGCCGCTACGTCCGCGACCACGGGACCGGCAAGCCGGTCTCCAGCGGCGTCGGCCCCCGCAGCCTCGCCGTCGCGCTCGCCTGCGGCCTCGCCGCCGTCCTGCCGCTGGCCCTCGCCGCGCCGCTCGCGGCCGTCGCCGGCCTCGGCGGCCTCGCGCTCGGCCACGTCCTCATGCGCAGCCGCTTCGAGCGGCGGCTCGGCGGCTATACCGGCGACTGTCTCGGCGCCGTGCAGCAGACGAGCGAGATCGGCTTCTACCTCGGCGCGCTGGCGTGCCTGTGATCATCCTGCGCCACACGCGCCCGGACGGGCACGAGGGCCTCTGCTACGGCCGCACCGACCTCGCGCTCGCGCCCGATTTCGAGGCCGACGCCGCCGCGATCCTTGCGGGCCTTCCCCCCGTCTCCGCCATCCGGTCGAGCCCGCTCTCGCGCTGCCTCCGCCTCGCCGAGCGCATCGCCGCCGCCCGTCGCCTGCCGCTCGCGACCGATCCCCGCCTCGCCGAGTTCGACTTCGGCGCCTGGGAGGGCCGCGCCTGGGCCGACATCCCGCGCGCCGAGCTCGACGCCTGGGCGGCCGACTTCCGCCACGCCCGCCCCCATGGTGGCGAGACCGTGGCCGAACTCGGCGCGCGCGTCGCCGCCGCGCTCGCCGAGGCCACGCCCGGAACCCTGTGGGTCGCCCATGCCGGCGTCGCCCGCGCCGCCGCGGCCGTTCTCGGCCATGCCGGGGGCTGGGAGATGCGCCTCGGCTTCGGCCGCTGGCTCGACCTCCGCGGACGTTGACAGCCGGCGCCCCGCGCCGCAAACGGGGGCGCGCGACGGGGAAAGGCTCATGGAAAATCTGGCGCAAACCGGCGAGCAACTCGCGCAGACCGGCGAACACCTCGCGCAGACCGGCGCCCAGTTGGCGCAGGCGTCGCCGGTTTTCGAGGTCGGGATCGGCCTCCTGATGCTGATCGCCACGATCCTGGTCCACGGCGTCGGCCTGCGCGTCGTGGTGCGCATCTTCAACCACCACTGGGCCCGCGTGACCTCTGCGACCCGGCACTGGCGGAGCAACCTGATCCTCGCCGCCGCCGTCGGCTCGCTGGCGACGCTGCACATGATCGAGACGCTGCTCTTCGCGCTGCCGCTCTACTGGCAGGGGCTCTTCGCCACCCTGCGCGACAGCTACTACTACGTGCTCGAGAGCTACACGACGCTCGGCGAGGGCGCGGTGCAACTGCCGCAGCAATGGCGTCTGCTCGGGCCGATCATCGCCATGGCCGGCCTGTTCACCTTCGGCTGGACCGGGTCGGTGCTGGTGTCGATCATGGCCCAGGTCGGCCATATCGACCGCCAGCAGGCCCGGCGGAACGCCGGGGCCGACGGCCCGGACGGCGAGGGATCCGGAGGCTGACGCGCCCTCCGGCCGAGGCGCGCCACGGCGCTCAGCGCCAGACGAGGCCGCCGCCCTTGCGGGCGCCCCACGGACCGAGGACGACGTTCCGGTCGGCCAGTTCGGCGCGCGCGTCGCCGCTGCCGGCGCGGGCGCGGTCGAGCAGCACGCGGGCGTCGTCGTCGCGACCGCGACCGGCCGCCACCGCGATCACGTCGCGCATGTGCACGAAGCCGTAGGCCTGCTCGGTCATGTCCGCCGCGTCGTAGGCGGTCTGGCCGACGCCGACATAGTGGCGGATCGTGCCGTTGCGCAGCAGGCGCTCCTGGAAGAAGGCGCAGGCGATCAGGCACTCGTCGGCGAGCGCTCGCAGGATGTCGCGGGGCGCGCGCCCGTCGAGGGCGCGGGTCATCCGGACCGTCAGCAGGTCGGCGTCGATCGCCTTGCCGATGAAGCGGGCGAAGGTGATGGAGAGATACGCCTCGAGCGTCCGCGTCAGCGGTATTCCGGCCTTTTCCATGCCGGAGCGGACGAAATCCGAGGCGATGCCGAGTTCGGGGCCGAGGCTGGCGTTCTTCATGGCTGACGGGACCGGAGCGATCGGGCCGGGGGGGAGAAACGGCCCCCGGCGGGTTGCGATGTCCTGGACGCGCGTCCTGCCATGATCACCTCACGTCACGCTCCCCCGCCGGCCCCCGATCTTGCGCAACCTATCGGACAAAGGTTAATCCTCTCTCGGAGGGGCGGCGGCTGAAGGACCGGATACGGGAAAGAGCGGCCAGAAGGCGGATCGGGACTTGAGCGATCGGTCTCGGGGCCATGCGGACTCCACGAACTGGGCGAACGAGTACAACGCGTCTTTCCGATTTCAACGCTAGCACGACCGGGCCGGTTCCGCAAAAACGACTTCGCGACCGCGGCGCGGCATGGAGCCGAGTGTGACATGATCGAGACGGAGCTGAAGATCGCGCTCGACCACGCCGAGGCGGCGCGGCTCGCCCGCAGCCCCGCCCTCCCGGGCCTCCGCGAGGGGCCGCGCCAACGCAAGCGGCTGGTCTCGATCTATGTCGACACCGCCGGGCATGCGCTGGCCGAGGCAGGAGTCGCGCTGCGGCTGCGCCGGATCGGGCGGCGCTGGGTGCAGACGGTCAAGCGCGGCCGCCGCGCCGGCGGCGCGGGGCTGTTCTCGCAGGAGGAGATCGAGGTTCCCGCCCCCGGCGGCCGTCTCGCGCTCGGCGGGCCCGACCCGAGCGGCGCCTATGCCGCCATCGCCGAGGCCACGGGCGGCGCTCCGCTTCAGCCCGTCTTCGAGACCCGCGTCGAGCGCATCATCGAGCGGCTGCGGATGCGGGACGGCGTCGTCGAGCTGGCGCTCGACCGCGGCGAGGTCGTCTCGGGCGGCGCGCGCGCGCCGATCCTCGAAGCGGAGATCGAGCTGATCGACGGCGAGATCGCCGCGGTCTTCGATCTCGCGCGCCTGCTGTTTCCGAACGGGCCGGTGCGCTTCGCCACCGCCAACAAGAGCGCGCTCGGCTATCGCCTCGCCCGGGGCGAGCCGCCGCCCGGACCGCCCCGCCCGCGGAACGCCGGGACCGTCGCCTTCGACGCCGAGACCAACATCGAGACCGCCGCGCGCGACGTCCTGCGCGACTGCTTCGCGCAGGTGGCGCAGAACCTCGTCGTCACCCTCGCCTCCGACGACCACGAGGGACCGCACCAGCTCCGCGTCGGGCTGCGACGGCTGCGCACCGCGCTCGCGGTGTTCGGGCCGAGCCTCGGCGCGGAACGGCTGGGTCCGCTCTCGGCGGCGGCGCAGCGGCTCGGACGGGTGGTCGGCCGCCTGCGCGACGCCGACGTGCTGATGGACGAGGTCGTCGCCGGCGCCGCCGGGACCGGCCTCGACGCGCCGGCGCGCGCGGCGCTCGACGCCGCGCTGGCCGAGCGGCGCCACGCGATCCGCGCCGAGGTGCGCGCGCACCTGGCGGGGTCCGAGACGACCGGGTTCGTCTTCGACCTTCTCGAGACCATCGAGGCGCGCGGCTGGCTCGACCCGGCCGACTACGCGCAGACGGCGCGCCTCGCGACGCCGGTCGCCGAACGGGCCCCCGTCCTCCTCGACGCCAGGCTGCGCAAGGCGGTGAAGCGGGGCCGGCGGATCGAGACGCGCGACGCGGAGGCCCTGCACGAACTCCGCAAGGAGCTGAAGAAGCTGCGCTACGCCGCCGAGATGCTGGGCCCGGTCTTTCCCCGCAAGAAGGTCGAGGCGTTCCTGCGGCCGCTCAAGGACCTGCAGGACGCCTTCGGCAGCCTCAACGACGGCGCGATGGCGACCGGGAAGCTGACCGGCGACGATGCCCCCGGCGCCGGCGACCCGGCCGTGCAACGCGCCGTCGGCTGGACGCTCGGCGTCCTCTCCGCTCGCGCGCAGGTTGACCGCCCCCGCCTCTTCGAGCGCTGGCGCACCTTCGGCCACGCCGCCCCCTTCTGGCGCTGAGCCCGCGGCCAGCGGCGCCGCCCCCGCCGCCCTCAACCCGGAGCGGGGCCGTGGCTCCCGCGGGGGACGAAGGGCGGGCGAATGAGGCGGGTCTCGGGGGGCGCGTCGGGATCGGCGATGGCGCGGGTGAGCATCCCCGCCATCGCCTCGGCGCTCTGGTGAATCAGCGAATCGAACGTGGTCAGCCCCGGCGCGGCGAGCGCCGCCTCGGGGGTGTTGTCGAACCCCACGACGGAGAGGCCGCCCGGCACGTCGATCCCGAGCTTCGCCGCCTCCTCGATGACGCCGATCGCGATGCCGTCGAAGACGCCGAGCACGGCCGTGGGCCGGTCCGCCCGGCCGAGCAGGCCGCGCACCGCCGCCGCCCGTCGGGCCCGGTCGAAGCGCGGCACGGCGATCGTCTCGAACGTGACCGCCGGATCGGCGCGAACGGCGATCCCGTCGCGCAGCCCGGCCTCGCGGTGGGCGCGGAAGGTCGTCGGTTCGTCGATGGTCACCAGCGCGAAGCGACGGTGACCGAGCGCATGGAGCATGTCGAACGCCTGCGCGAAGGCGAGATGGCCGTCGGTGTCGAGCCAGGAGAAACCCGCCCCGCCGTCGCTGGTGCGGCCGTGGGCGACGAAGGGGAAGCGCTGCGCGGTCAGGAACTCGACGCGCGGATCCGCCTCGGTGACGCGGGCGATGACCACGCCGTCGGCGCGGCCGCCGACCACGAGGCTGCGGATGACGTCGAGCTCCGTCCGGCTCGCCGGGACGGTGGTCAGGATCAGATCGACTTCGGTGCGGCCGAGCCCGGCCGTCAGCCCCGAGACGAATTCGCCGAGGAAGGCGTCGCCGACGCCGTAGCCGCGCACCGGCAGCGCCAGCGCGGCGAGGCCGGAACGGCCCGAGACCAGGGCCCGGGCGGCGCGGTTCGGCACATAGCCGATCTCGCGCGCGGCAGCGGCGACCCGCTCGCGCGTTTCCGGTGCGATGCGAGCATGGCCGGACAGGGCCCGGGAGGCGGTGGCCACCGAGATGTCGAGCTTGGCCGCGAGGTCTTTCAGCGTCTTGCCCTTCCGGGACAAAGGCGCGCCTCCGAAGCGTTTCCCCGAAGGCCACCTACCATGCCGGTCAAAGCGCGCAATCGCTTTCCGGGACGGAGTTTCCGACAATCGGCGGCATTCTGCCGGCGGGCGGCGCGCACGAAAAAGCCGCCGGACCCTTCGGTCCGGCGGCTCTCGCGATCCGCGTCGGGACTTACTGCCGGTTGCCGAAGAGCGACAGCAGCATCATGAACATGTTGATGAAGTTCAGGTAGAGGCTCAGCGCGCCGAGGATGGCGGCATGGCCGAGATAGGCCTCGCCCTGGGTGCCGGCGAGCTGGAGGTACTCGTTCTTCAGCCGCTGGGTGTCGAAGGCGGTCAGGCCGGCGAAGACCAGCACGCCGATCGCCGAGACCGCGAACATCAGCGCCGGCGAGCCGAGGAAGATGTTGACGATCGAGGCCACCACGACGCCGATCAGGCCCATGAACAGGAACGTGCCCCAGCCGGAGATGTCCTTCCGCGTGGTGTAGCCCCAGAGGCTCAGCGCCGCGAAGGCGATCGCCGTCACCAGGAACACCTGCACGATCGACATCCCGGTGAACACCAGGAAGATCGACGAGATCGACACGCCCATCACCGCGGCGAAGGCGTAGAACGCGATCTGCGCCGCGCCGGCCGACATGCGGGAGATGCCCGCGCTCAGCCCGAACACGAAGAGCAGCGGCGCGAACATGACGAGCCACTTCAGCGGCGAGGCATAGATCGCGACGCCGAAGCTCGTCAGATACTTGCCCTCGCCGATCATGTACTCGGTCGGGACGCCGGAGACCGACAGGCCGGCGACGGCCCATGCGGCGAGCGCGGTGATGATCATGCCCACGGACATCGTGCCGTAGACCTTGCTCATGTGGGCGCGCAGGCCCTCGTCGTACGTCGTCGTGCGGACTCCGGCGCCGACGCCGGGGCGACGCACCGTTTCGAATTCCGCCATCGATCCCTCCATGCAAACGGGTCGGCCGCAAGGACGCGCCTCCGGCCCTGATGGCAATATCGGGAAAAACCGGGACCGTTTCAAGCAGAACCAAGACGAATCATGCCGAAGAATCACATACGTTTTCGTGCGATGCGCGTCCTTGCCTCAGCCACGGGCCCGCAATGTCCGCGCCGGTCGCGCCGCGAGCGGCCTTGCGGCGAAGGCGAGACCGGCGAGCAGGCTCGCCGCCGCGCCCGCCGCCACGATGGCGAGGGCGGGTCCGGGCTCGAAGCGGAAGTCGCCCTCGAGGAGCCGCGTCACCGCCCACCAGCCGCCCACGGCGCCTGCGACCACCGCCACCACGCCCGCCGCCGCGCCGACGATGGCGGCGCGCAAGGCGAAGCTCGCGAGGATGGTCCGCCGCTCCGCCCCGAGCGTCTTCAGCACCGCCGTCTCGTAGACGCGCCGCCACTCGCCCGCCGCCGCCGCGCCGATCAGCACGACGATCCCGGTGGCGAGCGTCACCGCCGCGGCCCAGCGCGTCGCCGCCGCGATGCCCGCCAGCGCCTCGCCGAACCGCGCGATCCCCTCGCGCACGCTCACCGCCGTGACGTTCGCCATCGCGTCCGCCACGGCGTGCACCAGCGGGGCCTCCGCCTCCGGCGCCGCGTAGACCGTGGCGATGTGGGTATGCGGCGCGCCCGCGAGCGCCGCCGGATCGACCGCGATCAGGAAGTTGATGCCCATGCTGCGGAACTCGACCTTGCGGAAGCTCGCGATCCGCGCCGTGAGCTCCCGCCCCAGCACGTTGATCGTCATCTCGTCGCCGAGGCGCAGCCCCATCTCCGCCCCCTCCCCGGCGGCGAAGCTCATCAGCGGCGGCCCGGCGTAGTCCTCGGGCCACCACTCCCCCTCGACGATCTCGGTCCCCTCGGGCGGCGCCGCGGCATAGGTCACGCCCCGGTCGCCGTTCAGCGCCCAGTGCGGCCCGACCGCCTCGCGCGCCGGCCGGCCGTTCACGCGGGCGATCACGCCGCGCAGCATCGGCGCCGTCTCGATCTCCTCCACGCCGGGCACCCCGGCGGCGATCTCGCGAAACGCCTCGAGCTGGTCGTTCTGAATGTCGACGAAGAAGAACGCCGGGGCGCGCTCCGGCAGGTCGGCCGCGATCATCCGCCTGAGGTTCCCGTCGATCTGCCCGACCGCGGCGAGCACCGAGAGCCCGAGGCCGAGCGACATGACCACCGCCGCGGTCTCCGCCCCCGGCCCGCCCACCGCCCCGAGCGCCCAGCGCAGCGCCGGCCGCCCCCGCGCCGCGCCCGCCCGCGCGGCGCGGCGCGCCAGCGCCTGCGCGGCGCGGGCCGCCAGCCACAGCGCCACCAGCGCGCCGGCGACGCCCGCCGCCATCGAGAGCGCGATCGTCTGCTCGCCCGAAAGCCGGGCGGCGAGCCCGACCAGCGCCGCGGCGAGCGCCGCCGTCGCCGCCATCGCGCCGGCCGCCGGCCGGCCCCGCTCGATCCCGCCGACGTCGCGAAAGATCGCCGCCGCCCGCACGTCCCTCACCCGCGCCAGCGGCCAGAGCGTGAAGACGAACGCCGTCAGCGCGCCATACACCGCCGCCTCCGCCAGCGCCCGCTCGTAGATCGCCGGCACCATCGGCGCCGGCAGCCGGTCCGCCGCCAGCGGCGCGGCGAGAAACGGCGCGAGCGCCCCGAGCGCGAGACCGGCGGCCACGCCCACCGCCGCCAGAGCCGCCACCTGCGCGAGATAGACCGCGTAGATCGTCCGCCCCGATGCCCCGAGCGTCTTCAGCACCGCGATCGTCTCGGTCTTGCGCTCCAGATGACTGCGCACCGCCGCCGCCACGCCGACCCCGCCGACCGCGAGCCCGGCGAGCCCCATCAGCACCAGGAACGACCCCAGCCGCTCGACGAACCGCCCCACGCCCGGCGCCCCCTCGCGCCGGTCGCGCCAGCGCAGCCCCCGATCCGCGAAGCGGCCCTCGGCCTCCGCCTTCAGCCCCGCGAGGCTTGCCCCCTCCGGCACGACCAGCCGATAGGACGAGTTGAAGAGCGTCCCCTCCCCCAGCAGCCCGCTCGCCGCCAGCGCGTCGCGCCGCACGATCACCCGCGGCCCGAAGGCGAAGGCGCTCGCCGCCGCGTCCGGCTCCGACGCCAGCCGCCCGGTCACCCGGAAATCCTGCGTCCCGAGCCGCAGCACGTCGCCGACGCCCGCCCCCAGCCGGTCGAGCAGCAGCCCCGCCGCGACCATCCCCGGCAATCCGTCCGTCCCGGCCAGCGCGCCCGCGAGATCCCCGCCCCCCTCCAGCACGGCCGCGCCGATGAGCGGATAGGCGTCGTCGACCGCCTTCACCTGCACCAGCGCCCGCTCGCCGCCGGGCCGCGCCGCCATCGAGCGGAAATCGACGATCTCCGAGACCGCGACGGCGTTCTCCGCCATCCATGCGCGCTCCGCCGCATCCGCGAAGCGATAGGTGAACTCCAGCTCCACGTCCCCGCCGAGAAGCCGCGCCGCCTCCCGGTCGAGCCCCGCCTCGATCGCCGAGCGCACCGAGCCCACCGCCGCAATCGCCGCCACCCCGAGCGCGAGGCAGGCGAGGAACACCCGGAACCCGGCAATGCCGCCGCGCAGCTCGCGCAGCGCGATCCGCAGCGCCACAGGCGCCCTCACCGGACCGGCCCCCGCGCCCCGGCCCGCCGCCGACCGGCCCTCACGCCATAGCGCAGCCTCTGGCTGCGCCCATCCGATTTCCCCCCGGATCGCACTTGCCGGGCGCCAGTGGCGCCCGCGCGATCCGGTCGGCGCGCGCCGCAAGCGCGGGCCGAGGGACCATCCGATATCTCCCAAGCTCGCATCGGCGCGCGGCTGCCCTGGCTGGCGCGGAACGCGCCTGCCCCGGACAGGGCAGTCGCGCGCCGATTTCGCCAACGGTCGAAATCGGCGGGGATGTCGGCGCGCGCACCGCATCGACCGAACCGATCAGTGGGAGTCGGCATCACGCCTCGACCCTGCCGTCGCGCAGCCGCGCCACCCGGTCGCAGCGCGCGGCGAGTTCCGGCGCATGGGTCACCAGCACCAGCGTCGCCCCGTGCCGGTCGCGCAACCCGAGCAACAGGTCGATGATCCCCGCCCCCGTCGCCCCGTCGAGGTTCCCCGTCGGCTCGTCGGCGAGCAGCACCTCCGGCCGCGGCGCGAAGGCCCGCGCCAGCGCCGCCCGCTGCTGCTCGCCGCCCGAAAGCTGCGCCGGATAGTGATCCAGCCGCGCCCCGAGCCCGACGGCGTCCAGCTCCGCCGCCGCCCGCTCGAAGGCGTCCCCCGCGCCGGCCAGCTCCAGCGGCGTCGCCACGTTCTCGAGCGCCGTCATCGTCGGGATCAGGTGGAACGACTGGAACACCACGCCGACCCGGCCGCGGCGGAACCGCGCCAGCGCGTCCTCGCCGAGCGCCGAGAGGTCCTGGCCCAGAACCCGAACCGCGCCGCCCGTGGCCCGCTCCAGCCCGCCCATCAGCATCAGGAGCGACGACTTGCCCGACCCCGACGGCCCGACCAGCCCGAGCGTCTCGCCCTGCGCCACGTCGAGCGTCACGCCGCGCAGGATCTTGACCGGCCCGGCGTTGCCCGTGAGCGTAAGCTCGACATCCTCGAGCGCGATGACGGGAGACGACATGAGACCGGAACCCTCGAAGACGACGCCCGAGGCATATGGGACGCGGCCCCGCATCCTCAAGCTCGCCGCAACCGCCTTCTTCGCCCTCGCAACGCAGGCGGCCGCCGATCCGGTCGTCATCGCCGCGCTCGGCGACTCGCTCATCCACGGCTGGGGCGTCGCCGAACCCGAGGCCTTCGTCCCCCAGCTCGAGGCCTGGCTCCACGCCAACGGCGCCCCCGACGCGAGCGTGGTCAACGCCGGCGTCTCCGGCGACACCAGCGTCGGCGGCCTCGCCCGCGTGGAATGGACGCTCACCCCCGACATCGACGCGGTGATCGTCGAGCTTGGCGCCAACGACCTCCTGCGCGGGATCGACCCGGCCGAGACCCGCGCCAACCTCGACGCCATCCTGACGGCCATCGCCGGGCGCGACCTGCCCGTCCTGCTCGTGGGCGTGCCCGGGATCGGCAATTTCGGCCCCGACCACCGCGCCGCCTTCGACGCGATCTTCACCGACCTCTCGGCGAAGCACGAGACCCTGCTCTACCCCAACTTCTTCGCCGGGATCGGCGATCTCACCGACCCCGACGCCGCCCGGCCGCTCATGCAGGCGGACATGATCCACCCGAACGCCGCCGGGGTGGCGGCGATCGTCGCGGCCATCGGCCCGTCAGTCCTCGATCTCGTTCTCGCGGCGCAGTAGCCGCGCCTCCTCGGGCCGGCTCAGCGCCGCCTCAAGGTCGCCCCGCGTCACCCCGATGTCGCGCAGCAGGTGGTCGTCGAGCAGCCGCACCGCCTCGCGCTCGCGCCAGCGGCGATCGAACTCCACGACCCTCGCCAGGGTCGAGCCCGGCAGGAAGGCCGCGAGGCCAGGCCAGGAAAAGGTCGGAAGCATGCGCCGGGTCGTGGCGGACATCGCTCTGGCTCCATCTTGATTCGTAATGGTGAGCGAACATCGCATCACCATGCTTGATTCATACTCCTCACTGGGGCATGATAGAAACGAATAGACGTGGCGTCGCCCATCACGGACATTGATATGCCCCGAAACCTCGACCTCTCCGCCCTGCGCTCCTTCGTCACCGTCGCCGACGCGGGCGGCGTCACCCGCGCGGCGGCGCAGCTCAACCTCACCCAGTCCGCCGTCTCGATGCAGCTCAAGCGGCTGGAGGAGACCACCGGCCAGTCGCTGATCGACCGCTCCGGCCGTGGCGTCGCGCTGACCGGCCAGGGCGAGCAGCTCGCCGGCTACGCCCGCCGCATGCTCGCCCTCAACGACGAGGCCTGGGGACGGCTGACCAACCAGGCCTTCGAGGGCGAGGTCGCCTTCGGCGTCCCCCACGACATCATCCACCCGCACGCGCCCCGCGCCATGCAGCGCTTCGCCGCCGAGTTCCCCCGCGTCCGCGTCCGGCTGCACTCGACCTACACCGCGAACCTCAAGGAACAGCTCGCCCGCGGCGAGATGGACGTTATCCTGACCACCGAGCCGGAGATCGAGCCCGGCGGCGTGTCGCTCGACCGCCAGCCGCTGGTCTGGGTCGGCGCGCCCGGCGGCCAGTCATGGCGCGCCCGCCCCCTGCCCTTCGCCTCGGTGACGCGCTGCCTGTTCAAGCGCCCCGCCATCGACGCGCTGGAAGCCGCGGGGATGCCATGGGAACTCACCGTCGACGCAGAGTCGTTCTCCGCCGTCGACGCCTCCGTCGCCGCCGACCTCGCCATCTGCGTCCAGCTCGAGAGCGCCGTCCCCGCCCATTGCGAGACCATCCGCCACGGCGGCGCGCTGCCCGACCTCCCCGCCTACCACGTCGGCCTCTACGTCGGCTCCGGCCCCCGCGCGGCGCTCGCCGCCCGCCTCGCCGAGTTCGTCCGCCAGGCCTACGGCCTCTGCGACCGCATCGCCGCCGAGTAGCCGCGGCCGGGGCCGCGCGCCCGGGGTGTTCCTCCCCCGCCGCCGCTGGCAGGATGCCCGCCGCGCCGGCCAGGGGAGAGCCGCATGATTCGAGCCTTCACGCTCGCCGACGGACGGCTCCGCCCCGTGGCCGACCTCGCGGCCACGCCGGAAGCGGCGGTCTGGATCGACCTGCTCGCGCCCGACGACGAGGAGGAGGCCCTGGTCGAGCGGCTCCTCGGCATCGACGTGCCGACGCTCGAGGAGATGGTCGAGATCGAGGACAGCTCGCGCCTGTACCACGTCGACGGCGCCGCCTTCGTCACCGCCACCCTGCCCGTCCGCGCCGGCGCCGGCCGCCCCACCGCCACGCCCGTCACCTTCATCCTCGCCGGCGCCCGTCTCGTCACCGTGCGCTACGACACCCCCCGCGCCTTCGAGACCTTCCCCCTGCGCGCCGAACGCCTCGACCTCGGCTGCGCCGACGGCGAGACCGTGCTCCTCGCCCTGCTCGACGCGGTGATCGAGCGCCTCGCCGACCTGCTCGAGGAAACCGGCCGGCGCATCGAAGGCGTCGCCGCCGAGGTCTTCGACGGCGGCGCCGACAGCGCGCGCCAGGGCTATCGCGGCGTGCTGCAAGCCGTCGGCGCCGAGGCCAACATGATCTCGCACGTCCTCGCCAGCCTGGTGACGCTGGAACGCGCCATCGCCTTCCTCGCCGCCGCGCGCGCCGGCAAGGAGACCCGCGCCCGGCTGAAGTCGCTGTCCCGCGACGCCCGCTTCCTCAACGAGCACACCACCTTCCTGTCGCAGAAGATCAACTTCCTGCTCGACGCCACGCTCGGGATGATCTCGATCCAGCAGAACGCCATCATCAAGATCTTCTCCGTCGCCGCGGTGATCTTCCTGCCGCCGACGCTGGTCGCCTCGATCTACGGCATGAACTTCGACGTCATCCCGGAGCTGCACTGGGCCTTCGGCTATCCGATAGCCCTCGGCCTGATGGTCGCCTCCGCCGTCGGCTCCTACTGGATCTTCAAGCTCCGCGGGTGGCTCTGATACCGGCGGGCTCATGAAACGACTCGCGAACCTTTTTGACCCTTAACACTTTTATCGTGTGCAATCAGGCAGCTAGCCTACCTATCACGCGTGTTAGCCCGTGTTGCACCGGGGCGGCCTGGTAGACTCGCCGGTATCAAAGGGCTCATACGGCCTCCGGTTGATGCGGAGACCCCGCCGATGTCCCCGCCGATTTCGACCGTTGGCGAAATCGGCACGCGACTGCACTATCCGGGGCAGGCGCGTGCCGACCGGATCGCGCGGGCGCCACCGGCGCCCGGCAAGTGCGATCCGGGGAGAAAGCCGAAGGATCAGCCGGAGACGGGTATCGTGTCTGGCAACACCGACTTTTCCCGCCGAACCATCGTTCGGTGCGGATCACCCCTCGAACCGGACCGTCGCCGCGAACCTCGCGAGCCTTCGGGGCACGACGCACACGCCGCCGCAATAGCCGCCGCAGCCCGGCGCGGCCTCAGGCCGGCCGGCTCGGCGATGTCCCGAGTCCGGTCTCGGCCGGCCCGAGCACCCGCACCCGCGCGCCGATCTGCACCTTGCCGTAGAGGTGTATCGCGTCCTGCTGGAACATCCGGATGCAGCCGGCGGACTGTGAATTGCCGATCGACCCGGGCTCGTAGGTGCCGTGGATGCGGTACATCGAGTCCCGGCCGCCCCGGTAGAGGTACATCGCCCGCGCCCCCAGCGGGTTCGCGGGGCCCGGCGCCATGCCGCCCGCCCAGGGGCCGTAGAGCGCCGGCTCGATCCGGATCATGTTGGCGGTCGGCGTCCAGTAGGGCCATTCGCGCTTGAACCCCACGCTCGCCCGTCCGGCGAAGGTCCGCCCGGCTGCGCCCACCCCGATCCGGTAGCGGACCGCCTTGTTGTCGCCCATCACATAGTAGAGGAAGTACGAATAGGGATCGACCACGATCGAGCCCGGCGGCTCGTCCGTCCAGAAGTCGACGAGCTGGCGCACGGTCGTGGGGGTGAGATACCTCAAAGGGATCGCAGGCACGACGAACTGGCCGGCGTCCATCTCGCCGTAGGCGGCCAGCACGTCCCGCGTCGGCCACTCCGCTTCGCTCCGCACCGCCTGGCTCGGCGCGCAGGCCGCCAGGGCCAGCGGCAACAGGATCGCCGCCGCGAACAGCCGCCCCCACAAATTCCTCCGCACCCGCGCCTCCCGTTCCGAGCCTGTTTCCCTGATGCTGATCCCGACCGCCCGTCGCCGCAACCCGCGAATGCGCCTGCGGTCCTCCCGGCGGAGAGAAACCACCGTCATGGGCGCCGTCCCGCCGCCCGCCGGCCCGGGTCGGACGCGCACGCGGCGACCTCCCCGGGCGAGGGCCTACCCTTCGGCCACCCGCACCACCACCTTCCCCGTCGCCGCCCGGGTCCGCAGCAGCTCCAGCCCCTCGTTCGCCGCCTCGAGCGGCAGCTCGTGGCTGACATGGGGCCTGAGCCGCCCCGCCTCGCACCAGGCGAACAGCCGCGCGAAGCTCTCCGTCAGCACCGACGGCCTCAGCGTCGCATAGGAGCCCCAGTAGAGCCCCATCACCGTCAGGTTCTTCACCAGCACCAGGTTCGCCGGCACGAGCGTCGGCTCGCCCCCGGCGAAGCCGATCGGCAGGATCCGCGCCTCGACGTTGGCCGCCCGCAGGCAGGCGTCGAAGGTCGCCCCCCCGATCGTGTCACAGACCACGTCCGCCCCGCCCAGCGCCTTGACCTCCGCCCGCAGGTCCGCGCCGGCGTCGATCACGTGGTCCGCCCCCGCCGCCCGGGCGGCCGCGAGCTTCGCCTCCCCCCGCGCCGAAGCGATCACCCGCGCCCCGATCAGCCTGCCGATCTCCACCGCCGTCAGCCCGACGCCGCCCGCCGCGCCGGTGACGAGCAGCGTCTCGCCCGGCCGCAGCCGCGCCCGCCAGCTCAGCGCCACGTCCGAGGTGCCATAAGCGATCGGGAACCCCGCGACCTCCGCATCCGCCATCGCCTCCGGCGCCGGCAGACAGCGCGCCGCCGCGACGCAGACGTATTCCGCGAGCCCGCCCGCCCCGACATAGGACGCCACCCGCTGCCCCGGACCCAGCCCCTCCGCCCCCGGCCCGATCGCGTCGACCACGCCGCAGACCTCGAGGCCGGGCGAGAACGGCAGCGGCGGCTTCTCCTGGTACCTGCCCGCCACCATCAGCGTGTCGGCGAAGTTGAGCCCGCAGGCGAGCACCCGCAGCCGCACCTCGCCCGGCCCCGGCTCCGGCGCCTCCACCGCGTCGAGCCTCAGCGCCTCGCCAAGACCGTGAATCCGCATCGCCCGCATCGAGCATCCTCCGTCCGACCGCGCCAAAGGAGCACGGATGCCCGGCCGAGGAAACCGCCCCCGGACCTTGGCGCCCATGCGCTCGCCCCGGTTCTGTGGCGAACATCCTGCAAGCATCGCGGACAAGGGGCGCCGTTGACGACGCACCCCGCCTGTCGACGGATAATGTCGATCTGCCTATAGAGAGAGCCACCGTCATCATAAGACAAGACACCCGATTGCGATTATGCGGCCAATGGCATGACGTCCATCCGGTCGCGTCGGAACCGGGCCGGGGAGCGGTGCCCGTGCCGCTCGATCAGCCAGCTTTCGTTGCAGGTCCGCCGGAACTCGATCAGGGCGAGGCGGAGCTCCTTGACGGTGCGGAAGGTTCTGACCCAGCAGGTTCTCCTTCAGCGTCCGGATGAAGCGCTCGGCGCAGCCGTTGCCCTCCGGGGCGCGGACGAAGGCCGGCGACGAGCCAGGCGATCTCCGTCTGGAAGTCGCGCGACATGTACTGGCTGCCGTGGTCGTGGCGGATGCCCCGAGGCGGCGTCCTTCTCGACCCCGCCGAGGGGGCGCTCGATCCCGTTCTCGCGCCGTTCGCGGGGCTTTCATTCGCGGACCCGATGCCCTACTTCGGGTCGCAGGATGCTGTCACTCAAGACGAAATACGCCATCAAGGCCCTGATCGTCCTCGGCGAGGAACGCGCCCGTGGAGGAAGCTCGCTGCGCATCGAGGAGGTGGCCGAGCGCGGCGGCACGCCCAAGCGCTTCCTCGAGCACATCCTGATCGACCTGAGGAACGGCGGCTACATCGGCAGCCGCCGCGGCCGCGACGGCGGCTACTTCCTGATCAAGGAGCCGCGCCAGATCGCCATCGGCGAGGTGCTCCGCCTCGTCGACGGCCCGATCGCGCCGCTGCCCTGCCTGTCGCGGCTCGCCTACCGCCGCTGCGACGACTGCGCGGACGAGGCGACCTGCCGCCTGCGCAAGGTCTTCGGCGAGCTTTTCGCCGGCTACCTCCTGATGCTCGAATCGCTGACGCTGGCCGATCTGATGGCCGACGATTCGGCCATCGTGGCGGACGCCGAGGCGGCGACCAACATCTAACGCGCTGACAACACAGGATTAACTTTCCGGGATCTTCTTCTTGCTAAACACGATAGAGTCTGTCGTGATAATGGGGAAATCACTGGAGGCATCCATGGACAGCTACCTGCCCCGAGAGGCGCGCCCCGAGACGACGCCGGCCGCCGCCGTCGAAACCCGGACCGCGCCCGAGGCCGTGACCCTCGTCGTCGACATGTTCGGCGGCGTGCATCTCGCGCCCCAGCCCGTGCGCCGAGCGACCGAGACGCCGGCCGCCCGGCGGCGCTGGCCCTTCGCCGGCGCGAGCGCGCTGGCGCTGGCGGCCGTGCTGGCGGGGACCGGGCTTGCGCCCGCGCCCGCCGCGGCCCAGGACGCGCTCACGCTCCTCAACGTCTCCTACGACCCGACGCGCGAACTCTATCGCGAGATCGACGCCGCCTTCGCCGAGAAATGGGCGGCCGCCGGCAACCCGCCGGTCTCGGTCGAGGCCTCGCACGGCGGCTCGGGCAGCCAGGCCCGCGCGGTGATCGACGGGCTCGACGCCCAGGTGGTGACGCTGGCGCTCGCCTCCGACATCGACGCGATCGCGGCGCGGTCGGGCAAGATCCCGGCCGACTGGCAGTCGAAGCTGCCGCACAATTCCTCGCCCTACACCTCGACCATCGTGTTCCTCGTCCGCGAGGGCAACCCCAAGGGCATCGAGGACTGGGACGACCTGATCGCCGACGGCATGCAGGTCATCACCCCGAACCCCAAGACCTCGGGCGCCGCGCGCTGGAGCTACCTCGCGGCCTGGGCCTGGGCCGAGCAGAACGGCGAGGACCCCCGCGGCTTCGTCGGCAAGCTCTACAGCCACGTGCCCGTCCTCGACACCGGCGCCCGCGGCTCGACCACCACCTTCGCCCAGCGCGGCATCGGCGACGTCCTGCTCGCCTGGGAGAACGAGGCGCACCTCGCGCTGAAGGAGCTCGGCGAGGACAAGTTCGACATCGTCTTCCCCTCGGTCTCCATGCTCGCCGAGCCGCCGGTGGCGATCGTCGAGGGCAACATCCACAGCGAGGCGCAGGCGCAGGCGGCCAAGGCCTATCTCGACTACCTCTATTCGCCCGAAGGCCAGGCCATCGCCTTCAGGAACTTCTACCGCGCCTGGGACGCGTCCGCGGCGAACCCCGAGGACGTCGCGCGCTTCCCGAAGCTCGAACTGGTCTCGATCGACCACTTCGGCGGCTGGGGCCAGGCGCAGCCCGAGCACTTCGCCGACGGCGGCGTGTTCGACCAGATCTACGTCGGACAGTAAGCGCAATGCGAGGGGTCGCCTTTCGCGCTTCGTCGCCGCTGCCGGGGTTCGGCATCTCCTTCGGCATCACCGCGGCCATGCTCTCGGCCGTAGTGCTCCTGCCGATCGGCGCGCTCCTGTTCGAGGGGGCGTCGATCGGGCCGGGAGGGCTGTGGGAGACGATCAACCGGCCGCGGGTCTGGGCCGCGCTCCGGCTGTCGTTCATGACGTCGCTCTACGCGGCGCTCTTCAACCTCGTCTTCGGCCTCGCGGTCGCCTGGACGCTGACGCGCTACCGCTTCTGGGGCCGGCGGCTGATCGACGCGGCCGTGGACCTGCCCTTCGCGCTGCCGACCGCCGTGGCCGGCATCGCGCTCACCACGCTCTACGCGCCGAACGGAGCGTTCGGCCAGGCGCTGGCCCCCTTCGGGATCCAGATCGCCTACACCCGGCTCGGGATCTTCGTCGCGCTGGTCTTCGTCGGACTGCCCTTCGTGGTCCGCACCGTCCAGCCGGTGATCGAGGAGCTCGAGCGCGAGGTCGAGGAGGCCTCGGCGACGCTCGGCGCCTCGCGCCTGCGCACCTTCGTGCGGGTGATCCTGCCGACGCTGTCGCCGGCGCTGCTCACCGGTTGCGCGCTCGCCTTCGCCCGCTCGGTCGGCGAATACGGCTCGGTGATCTTCATCGCCGGCAACCTGCCGGGCGTGACCGAGATCGCGCCGCTCCTCATCGTCATCCGGCTGGAGGAGTTCGACTACGACGGCGCGGTGGCCATCGCGATCGCCATGCTGGCGATCTCCTTCGCGATGCTGCTCGCCATCAACCTGATCCAGGTCTGGAGTCGCAGGAGGTTCGGCTGATGCGCGGACGCTCCGCCTCCGACACGGCGCATGCGGTCCCCGCCGCCCGCGCCGTTCCCAGCCGGTCCCGGGCCGCTCGCGACCCCGCGTTTCCCGGGACCGGCGCCCTTCTGCCCGCCGCCCTTTTGCTCGCCGCCGCCTGCGCGTCGGCGCCCGGGGCCGCGCCGCTCGCGCCGTTCGCCCTCGGCCCCGCCGGGTCGCTCGCGATCCTCGCCGCGGCCCTTGTCCCGGCCGGCCGCCTCGCGGCCGTTCGCTCCCGTGTCCCCGCCGCCCCGGGACGGCGCTTCACCTGTGCCCGGAGTGCCCGCCATGGCTGACGCAGCGATCGACCCGCCCCGCCGCGAGGGCCCCGCGCTCCGCGCCTCGCCCACCGAGGAGCCGTCCTGGTTCCGCCGCTCCCTGATCGCCGTCGTCGTCGGCCTGCTCGGGATCGCGCTCTTCGCGCCGCTGGCGACGGTGTTCGCCGAGGCCCTGAAGAACGGCCTCGCCGCCGCGATCTCGTCGCTCGGCGACCGCGACCTCCTCGCGGCGGTCCGGCTCACGCTGATCACCGCGGCCATCGCCGTGCCGCTCACCGCGATCTTCGGCCTCGCCGCCGCCTGGGCGATCGCCAAGTTCGACTTCCGCGGCAAGGCCTTCCTGATCACGCTGATCGACCTGCCGTTCTCGGTCTCGCCGGTCGTCGCCGGCCTCTGCCTCGTGCTGCTCTACGGCGCCAACTCGGCCTTCGGAGCATGGCTGATCGCCCACGGGGTGCAGGTCGTCTTCGCCGTCCCGGCGATCGTGCTCGCCACGATGTTCGTCACCTTTCCCTTCGTGGCCCGCGAGGTCATCCCGGTGATGCAGGAACAGGGCCGCTCGGAAGAGGAGGCGGCGCTGACGCTCGGCGCCTCCGGCTGGCGCACCTTCCTGACGGTGACGCTGCCGAACGTCCGCTGGGCGCTGCTCTACGGCGTCCTGCTCTGCAACGCCCGCGCCATGGGCGAGTTCGGCGCGGTCGCCGTGGTCTCGGGCAAGATCCGCGGCCAGACCGCGACCATGCCGCTGATGATCGAGATGCTCTACAACGAATACCTCTCGGTCGCCGCCTTCACGATGGCCGCGCTGCTGGCGCTGCTCGCCCTCGTGACCCTGACGCTCAAGTCCGCGCTCGAATGGCGCTACGCCGACCAGCTCGCGGCCAGCCGCCGCCATTGATCCGACAAGGGGGAGTCGACCATGCACATCGAGATCGAAGACCTGGCCAAGGAGTTCGGCCTGACCACCGCGCTCCATCCCGTCAGCCTCGCCATCCCGTCCGGCGCTCTCGTCGCGCTGCTCGGGCCGTCGGGCTCGGGCAAGACGACGCTCCTGCGCATCCTCGGGGGGCTCGAGCGGCCCGACCAGGGGCGCGTGCGCTTCGACGGCCAGGACGCCACCAACCTCAGCGTCCAGCAGCGCCGCGCCGGTTTCGTGTTCCAGCACTACGCGCTCTTCAAGCACATGACGGTGTTCGAGAACATCGCCTACGGCCTGCGCGCCCGGCCGCGCCGCGAGCGGCCGACCGCGGCCGAGATCGACCGGCGCGTGAACAAGCTCCTCGCCCTGATCCAGCTTCCCGACATCGCCCGCCGCTACCCGGCGCAGCTCTCCGGCGGCCAGCGCCAGCGCGTCGCGCTCGCCCGCGCGCTCGCCATCGAGCCGCGGATGCTGCTCCTCGACGAGCCCTTCGGCGCCCTCGACGCCCGCGTGCGCAAGGAGCTGCGCACGGGCCTGCGCGAAATCCACGACCAGACCGGGCTCACCACCGTCTTCGTCACCCATGACCAGGACGAGGCGATGGAGCTCGCCGACCTCGTGGTGGTGATGTCGATGGGCCGCATCGAGCAGATCGGCGCGCCCGAAGCGATCCGGGCCCGGCCCGCCACCCGCTTCGTGCGCGAGTTCCTCGCCGCCTGATCCTCCGGGGCTGTCCGGCGGGCGGTTTCCTCGGCCGGGCATCCGTGCTCCTTTGGCGCGGTCGGGCGGAGGATGCTCTATGCGGGCGATGCGGATTCATGGTCTTGGCGAGGCGCTGAGGCTCGACGAGGTGGAGGCGCCGGAGCCGGGGCCGGGCGAGGTTCGGCTGCGGGAGAAGCCGCCGCTGCCGTTCTCGCCCGGCCTCGAGGTCTCCGGCGTGTTCGGCGGATGCGGAGGTCGCGGGGTTCCCGATCGCCTATGGCACCTTGGACGTGGCGCTGAGCTGGCGGGCGCGGCTGCAGCCGGGCGAGACGCTGCTGGTCACGGGCGCGGCCGGCGGCGTCGGGCTGACGGCGGTGGAGATCGGCAAGCTGATCGGGGCGCGGGTGATCGCCTCGGCGCGGGGAGAGGCGAAGCTCGCCGCCGCCCGGACGCGGCCGGGCGGCGGCGCGCCGGGATACGTTCCTCGAGATCGACATGGCTGAAGAGCGACCCTGACCCGTCCCGCGCATCCCTACCCCGCTGCCGCTGCCCCGAGGGCGATATCGGTTTTCTTCAAACCGCGTCCTTCAGCAGCCTGTTAAAAGACAAACACCGGGCAGAACTTCGGCATCGTTGTTAACCGTCCTGACGCGTTGACCATCGGCAACCTTCCCCGCCGTGCTAGGCAAGCACGAGATGCGAGGGGACGGTTCGACGCCGTTGCGGGGAGGGCATTGCATGAAGGTGATTCTTCACATCGGCTTGAGCAAGACGGGCACGACCGCGCTCCAGACGTCGTTCTTCAACGCACGCCGATCGCTGTTGCAGCAGGGCGTCTGCTATCCGGACGGCGGACAGGGCCGCGAGAACCATCGCTACTTGTGCCCCCTGTTCATGGCGGTGGCGGATCTGCCGCCCACGATGGCGCGACGCTACCACGCGGACCCGGAGGCCGCTCGGACGGACGCGGAGGCGATGTGGGCGGGCATCCGCCGCACGGTCGAGGCGGCGGATCCCGCGCTTCTGGTGTTGAGCAGCGAGTATTTCTTCCGTAGCCCGACGAAAACCGACTACGCGGCCTTCCGTCGCCGGCTCGAGGAGTTGTCTCAGGACATCGAGGTCGTGATGTACGTCCGCGAACCGGCGAGCCGTTTTGCGTCGCGGATGCAGCAGGGAGCGAAACGGGGCCGCCCCATTCGGTCGATCGACGGCGACCAACTCCGACGCGAGCTGCCGCTGGTCGAGCAGGGCTTCGGGCGGAAGGTGGATGTCCACCTCTTCGAGCGGGCGGCGCTCGTCGACGGAGACATTGTGTCGGATTTCGTCTCGCGCTACGTCGCGCCGGTCGTCGGGCCGGTTATCCTGCGCTCGTCGGACGCGAACGAGTCGATCTCGGCCGAGGCAGCCACGCTCCTGATCGACGCCGACCACGGGCCCGAGGTGAGGGCGGCGCGCGACGCGATGGGCTTCCTCCGGTTCCGTGACGCAGTGCAACGGGCCGACGCCGAAGTGCCGGGCCGCAAGGCGGCGCGTCTGCGGCCGGAGGTCGCTCAGGCCGTGCGCCGCGCCTCGACGGACGCCCTCTGGCTGCGGGATCGCTACGGGGTGACCTTCTCCGACCTCGACTATGGCCTGATCGACGGTGTCGCCCCCGACTACGACACGGCTCGCATGCGGGCGGCGGAACTTTTGGTCGTGGATCCGGACCGGCTTTCGGCTATGAAGGCCGCGGTCGGGTCGGGAGCCCGACGCAAGGGAGCGCAGGGCTTCGCCCGCCGCATCATGTGGCTGTTCGGTTCGGCGGGCCAGCCCGTCCGGGCCGCAGCCGGACGACGGAGCTGAGCGCGCGCGGGGAGCGGATTTGACCGGAATCTCCGAGGCCAGGCCCGTCGAGATCGGCGGGATCACCGTCGGCAACGACCGGCCCCTCGCGCTGATCGCCGGGCCGTGCCAGCTCGAGGGGCGCGACCACGCGCTCGCCATCGCCGAGCGGCTGGCCGCCGCCTGCGCGGCCGAGGGCGTCGGGCTGATCTTCAAGTCCTCCTACGACAAGGCCAACCGCACCTCGCTCCGGGCGACGCGCGGGCTCGGGATGGAGGAGGGGCTGCGCATCCTCGAGGACGTGCGGACCGCGATCGGCTGCCCGACGCTGACCGACGTCCACCTGCCGGAGCATTGCGCCCCGGCGGCGCAGGCGGTGGACGTGCTGCAAATCCCTGCCTTCCTCTGCCGCCAGACCGACCTCCTGCTCGCCGCGGGGCGCACGGGCGCGGCGATCAACGTCAAGAAGGGCCAGTTCCTCGCGCCCTGGGACATGCCGAACGTCGCGGCCAAGATCGCCTCGACCGGCAACGAGCGCATCCTGCTCTGCGAGCGGGGGGCCTCGTTCGGCTACAACACGCTCGTCGCCGACATGCGCTCGCTGCCGATCATGGCGCGGACAGGCTATCCGGTGGTGATGGACGCCACCCATTCGGTGCAGCAGCCGGGCGGCCAGGGCGGCTCGTCGGGCGGGCAGCGCGAGTTCGCCCCGGTGATGGCGCGGGCGGCGGTGGCGATCGGGGTGGCGGCGGTCTTCATCGAGACCCATCCCGACCCCGACAACGCCCCCTCGGACGGGCCGAACATGATCGAGCTCGACCGGATGCCGGCCCTGATCGCCGATCTCGCCGCCTTCGACCGGCTGGCCAAGGCGCGGCCGCTCTCCGTCTGACGGGGCGGCTGCGTCCAAGGGCGGACCGGCTGTGACGCGAAACGCACAACCCTGCCGGAAAGAACGTCCGCGCAGTCCCGCGCCGCCAGCGCGGCAGGCGCCGCCATTGACATTCGCTCGAGACCGAAGCGATGTCGGTGCCGCCAGGGTTCCCGGCCCAACGGTCGGGATGAAAAGGGAACGCGGTGCGGGGTCTCTCTCCCCCAATCCGCGGCTGCCCCCGCAACTGTAGGCGGCGAGCCTGCGTCCGGAATGCCACTGGGGCCGAGCCCCCGGGAAGGCGGACGCGACGGCCCGGACCCGCGAGTCAGGAGACCTGCCCCGGCGTCACCCATCCGGCCCGCGCGGGGCGCGCGGGAGGTGCGGTCGTCCGCAGCGGTGAGACATCGCCGTCCGACGCGAAGGGCGCGAGCCCGAGCCGAGGACGCTCGTCAACCCGGCCGGGGCGCATCAGCAGCCCGCGTTCCCGGCCACGGCACAGGAGGCGTCCATGCGTCCCTTCATCCTCGCCGCTGTCCTGCCCGGCGTCGCCCTTCCGCTCGCGGCGGCGGCCCAGACGGCCGCGCCGGAGCTCGTGCTCGATCCGATCACGGTCTCCGCGAACCGCGCGCCGACCGAGCTGTCGCGCTCGGGCTCGTCGGTCTCGATCCTCGACGACGCGGAAATGCAGGCCGACGGCCGGCCCTTCGTGCTCCAGCAGATCCGCGACCTGCCGGGCGTGACCGTCGGCCAGAACGGCCCGGCCGGCGCGGTGTCGAGCTTCGCGGTGCGGGGCGCGACGCCGCAATACGTCAAGGTCGAGGTGGACGGGATCGAGATCTCCGACCCGGCGGGCACGCAGGTCGCGCCCTCGCTCTCCGGGCTGCTCGTCGACGACGCGAGCCGGGTGGAGGTGCTGAAGGGCAGCCAGTCGGCGCTCTATGGCGGGCAGGCGGTCGGCGGCGTGATCTCGGTCACCTCGCCGCGGCCGACCGAACCCGGGTTCCAGAACAGATTGCTGCTCGAGGGCGGCAGCTACTCGACCTTCCGCGGGGCCTACACGCTGACCGGCATGACCGATCGGGCCGAATTCGCGCTGACCGGCGTGCGCCTGCAATCGGACGGCTTCTCGTCCGCCGAGGAGCTCGACGGCAACGACGAGAAGGACGACTACCAAACCACGCGGCTGTCGGGGTCGGGGCGCTTTCACCTCACCGAACAGGCGGACCTCTTCGCCGCGGGCTTCTGGCAGCGGCAGGAGGGCAACTTCGACAACGGCGCCGGGCCGGGCCAGGACGCCGACAACCCCTACGAGACCGACACCTGGGGCCTGCGCGGCGGCGCCGATTTCACCACCGACGCCGGCCTCGAGAACACGCTGGCGCTCAGCTACTATGACACGGACCGCGACCTGACCCAGTTCGGCACGCCGTCGACCTTCAAGGGCCATCGCACCAAGGCGGAGTATCTCGGCGGCTGGGACGTGTCGGAAGCGGTCGGGCTCCAGTTCGGCGCGGACTGGACGCGGGAGGAATCCGAATCGACCTGGGATCAGACCGCGGAGAACTGGATCGCGGGCGCGTGGATGCAGGGGACGTGGACCCCGACCGGGGCGCTGGTCTTCAACGGGGCGTTCCGGGCGGACGACCATTCCGAGTTCGGCTACTATCCGACGGCGCGGGCGACCTTCGCCTGGCTGGTCACGCCGGAGACGACGATCCGCGGCGCGCTCGCCAACGGCTTCCGGGCGCCGTCGAACTACGAGCTGTTCTCGCTCTACGGGAACCCCAACCTGCAACCGGAGGAAAGCGTCAGCGCCGACATCGGCGTCAGCCGCCGCTTCGCCGACAGGGGCGAGGTGGCGGCGACGCTGTTCTGGCTGGAGATCGAGGACCTGATCGAGTTCGAGAGCCTGACCGCCGCGCCCTGGGGACGCTACGTGCAGACCAACGGCACGACGCGGAGCCGCGGGCTCGAGCTGTCGGGGCAGTGGACGTTCAACGAGTTCTTCGCGCTGCGCGGCGCCTATACCTACACCGACACCGAGACGCCGGACGGCACGCCGATCAACCGCGTTCCGAAGCACGACCTGTCGCTGACCGCGACGGGGGCCTACAAGCGCCTGAGCTACGATCTCGGGGCCGACTTCGTCTGGGACTACGTCGACGACAGCGCCATCGATTTCATGACCGGCGGGGTGATCGAGTCGGAGGGCTGGGCGACGGACTTCGTGGTGGTCAACGCGCGCGTCGCCTACGCCGTCACCGAGGCGGCCGAGGTCTATGTGCGGGCCGAGAACCTGTTCGACGAGCAGTACCAGACCGCGCGCGGCTACGGCACGTCGGACCGGGCCTTCTACGCCGGCGTGACCGCGCGTTTCTGATGCGCGGGCGGCTCGTCCTCGCCTTCGCTCTCGGGCTCGCGGCGGCGCCGGTCGCCGCGGCGCCGGCGCGGGTGGCGTCGACGAACCTCTGCACCGACCAGCTCGCGATGCTGATGGCCGCGCCGGGTCAGCTCGTCTCGGTGAGCGCGGTGGCGCGCGACCCGGTCGCCTCGGCGATGGCCGCCGAGGCGGCGCGCTATCCCGTCAATCACGGCAGCGCCGAGGAACTCTTCCTGCTCGCGCCCGACCTGGTGCTGGCGGGCGCGAGCGGGCCGCCGGCGACGCTCGACATGCTGCGCCGGCTCGGCATCCCGGTCGAGACCTTTCCGATCGAGACCGACCTCGACGACGTGCGCGCCAGCTTCCGCCGCATGGGCGCGGCGCTCGGGCGCGAGGCGCGGGCCGAGGCGCTGGTCGCCGAACTCGACGCCGCCCTCGCCGCGCCGCCGCCGCCTCCGCCGGGCCAGCGGCCGCGGGCGGCGATCCTCTACGCCAATTCCTGGACCTCCGGCGCCGGCACGCTTGCCGACGCGATCCTGTCCGCCGCCGGCTTCGACAACGTCGCCGCCGGAATGGGGATCGTCGGCATGGGACGGCTGCCGCTCGAGACGCTGGCGGAGGAAGCCCCCGATTTCCTCGTCCTCGGCCAGGACTACGGCTCGCCGGCGCTGGCGCAGGAGACGCTGGCGCACCCGATCGTCGCCGCGCTCGGCGCGGAGCGCGCCGCGGTCGCGGACAACCTCTGGGTCTGCGGCACGCCACGCCTCGCCCGGGCCGTCGCGGCCCTGCGCGCAGCCCGGACCGAGCCGTGAGCCGCCCGCGCCCCGCGCTGGTTTTCGGGGTTCTCGCCGCGCTCGCGGCGGCGCTCGTCGTCGCCTCGCTCCTCGTCGGTCCGGCGCGGCTGCCGCCGGGGGAAAGCCTCGCGGCGCTCCTCGGCGGCGCGCCGCCGGCCGAAGCGCTGATCATGCGCGAGCTGCGCCTGCCCCGCGCGGCGCTCGGCCTGCTGATCGGCGCGGGCCTCGGCCTCTCCGGGGCGGCGCTGCAAGGCTACCTGCGCAACCCGCTCGCCGAGCCCGGGCTCGTCGGCGTATCCGGCTCAGCCGCGCTCGGGGCGGTCATCGCGCTCTATTCCGGCCTCTCCGCCGCCTTCCCCCTGGCGCTGCCGCTGATGGCGCTCGGCTTCGGGCTCGGGGCGGCGCTGCTCGTGCAGGGGCTCGCTGGCGCGGGGTCGTCGTCGATCACGCTGATCCTCGCCGGGCTCGCCGTCTCGTCCCTGGCTTCCGCCCTGACGGCGCTGGCGCTCAATCTCGCGCCCAATCCCTTCGCGGCCTCGGAGATCGTGCACTGGCTCCTCGGATCGCTCGTCGACCGCTCGCTGCCCCAGCTCTGGCTGGCGGGGCCGTTCCTCGTCGCCGGCATGGCGCTCCTCCTCACCCTCGGCCGCAGCCTCGACGCGCTCACCCTCGGCGAGGACGCGGCCGCCTCGCTCGGGGTCTCGCTGCCGGGCGCGCGGATCCGCGTCGTCCTCGGCGTGGCGCTCGCCACCGGGGCGGGCGTGGCCGTCGCCGGCGCGATCGGCTTCGTCGGACTGGTCGCCCCGCACCTGCTGCGGCCGCTGGTCGGGGGCCGGCCCTCGGCGCTGCTGCCGGCCTCGGCGCTCGGCGGCGCGATCCTGCTTCTCGCCGCCGACGTCGCGGTGCGGCTGATCGCCCCCGAGCGCGATCTGAAGCTCGGCGTCGTCACCGCGCTCGTCGGCGCGCCGCTGTTCCTGCACCTCGTCTGGCGCAGCCGCAGGACGCTGACGTGAGCCTCCTCGCGCTCGAAGGGGTCACGGCGTCGCGCGGTCGGCGGCCTGTGCTTGCCGGCGTGGACCTCGCGGTCGCCCCCGGCGAGGTCGTCGCCCTGCTCGGCGCGAACGGGGCCGGCAAGTCGACGCTGCTGCGGGCGGCGGCCGGGATCGCGCCGGCAAGCGGCGTGATCCGGCTCGGCGGCGCGGCGCTCGGCGCGCTCGACGCCCGGGCGCGGGCGCTGCGCGTCGCCTACCTGCCCCAGGAACGCGAGATCGCCTGGGCGCTCGACGTCGCGGCGCTGGTCGGCCTCGGCCGCCTGCCCCACCGCGCGACGCCGGAGGCGGACCGCGCGGCCGTGGCGGAGGCGATCGCGGCGATGGACCTCGCCGGCTTCGAGGCGCGGCCCGCGACGGAGCTTTCCGGCGGCGAGCGGGCGCGGGCGCTGATCGCGCGGGCGCTGGCGCAGGAGGCGCCGCTGCTCCTCGCCGACGAGCCGGCGGCGGGGCTCGACCCGGCCCACCAGATCGCGCTGATGGCGCGGCTGCGCCTGCTGGCGCGCACCGGGCGCGGCGTTCTTGTCGCGCTGCACGACCTGTCCCTCGCCGCGCGCTGGTGCGACCGCGCCGCGCTGCTCCACGGCGGCCGCATCGTCGCCGACGGGCCGCCGGAGGCGGTGCTGACCGCGGCGCGGCTGGCGGAAGTCTACGGAATCGTCGCGCACCTCGATCGGGACGCGGATGGCCCGATCCTTGTTCCTGTCGGCCCGGCCCCTTCGCGTCCGGAGCGCGGCTAGGCAGCCGACAGGGCGGGCGGAAACGGCCTGGTGGGGTCCGGTTCCGTCCCGCCCGGAGGCTGCGTCGCCCGCCTGACCCGGGCGACGCAGCCTCGACGCCGGGCGGGTCTCAGCGCGCCTTGATCTCGGCAAGCTCGATGTTGAAGAGGCTGCGATCGAGCGCGACCCCGGTCCTGAGGCCGCTCAGGTCCACGGCGGTGCGCTGCCCGGCCTTGGTCGTCACCACCCAGCGACGCAGCGCCACCGGATTCTCCGCGAAGCTCAGCGCCAGCCGCCCCTCGTCCGGCATGCGCGGATCGACCACGGTGAGCGTGACCTCGCCGCCGTCGCGGGTCGCGCCGCGCACCATGCCGGGCTCGCGCAGGCTGACGTCGTCGCGCAGCAGCAGCGACAACGGCGTGCGCCCGAGCGGATAGCGCGTCGAGACGCGGCTCGACTTCGGGTCGAACACCGCGACGTTGACCCCGTCGGCGATCACCATCGCCCCCTTCGGCGCGTCGTACTCGAAACGCATCCGCCCCGGCCGCGACAGATAGACCCGCCCGGTCTGCACCGAGCCGTTCGGATTGGTCTGGCGGAACCGGCCCTCGGCGGTGCGCAACCGGCGCAGGTAGGCGTCGATCGCCGAGACGTCGACGGACTGGGCGGCGGCGAGCCGCGGCGCGAGCGCGGCGGCGGCGAGGGCGGCGACAAGCGTGCGGCGATCCATGCGCCCCTCTTAGCCCGACCCGCGACGGCGCGCACCACGTCGCCGCTCACGGTTTCGACACCCCCGCGTATGGCGGAGATCAGCCGCGCCGCCGAACCCTGCCGCCTCGGCGCCGCAAGCCCCAGGAGCGCAGACGCGCGCCATCGTCACACCGGGCTCACGCCCTGCGCGGTCAGGAAGCAGGAATAGAGCGAGGTCGTGCCGCAGATCAGCAACCGGTTGAGCTTCGGCCCGCCGAAGCAGACGTTGGCGACCAGCTCGGGGATCAGGATCCTGCCGATCAGCTCGCCCTCGGGCGTGTAGCAGTCCACGCCGTCGCCGGCCGAGGTCCAGATGCGGCCCCCGGTGTCGACGCGGAACCCGTCGAAGAACCCCGCCTCGCATTCGGCGAAGACCGCCCCGCCCGAGAGCCTGTCGCCGTCGACGTCGAAGACGCGGATGTGCCGCGGGCCGTCCTCGGAATGCGAGGCGCCGGTGTCGGCGACGTAGAGCCGGCTCTCGTCGGGCGAGAAGGCAAGGCCGTTCGGCATGTCGAAATCGTCCGCGACGACAGTGACCGCGCCGGTCCGGCCATCGATGCGGTAGACGTGGCAGGCGCCGATCTCGCTGTCGCCGCGGTCGCCCTCGTAGTCGGACATGATCCCGTAGCTCGGATCGGTGAACCAGATCGAGCCGTCGGACTTCACCACGACGTCGTTGGGCGAGTTGAAACGCTTGCCGTCGTGGCAGTCGGCGAGGACCGTCACCCGACCGTCATGCCCGGTGCGGGTGACGCGCCGGCCGCGATGCTCGCAGGTGACGAGCCGCCCCTCGCGGTCGACGGCGTTGCCGTTGGAGTTCATCGCCGGCTGGCGGAAGGTGGAGACCGAGCCGTCGGTCTCGTCCCAGCGCAGCATCCGGTCGTTGGGAATGTCCGACCAGATCAGGTATCGCCCCGCGGCGAACCATGCCGGACCCTCGCACCAGCGCGCCCCGGTCCAGAGCCGCTCGACCCGGCCGTGACCGGTCAGGAGCCGCGCGAAGCGCCGGTCGCGCGCATCGAAGCCGGTGCCCTCGATCCAGCCGTGATACATCGCTTCCCCCGTCCAGTTCTGGCGGAGGAAAGCCCGCCGACCGGGCCGCGGTCAAGCGCGGCGGCGAGAACCTCATGGGTCGCCGCTCAGGCCGCCCCCGCGAACTGCGCCTCCAGTTCGGCGCGGCGGGCGTCGTCGAGCTTGGCGAAGAGGACAGGCGGGACCTCGAAGGGCTGGCCCGCCGGCAGCCGGCCGAGCGCGTCGGCGGGATCGTCCGGCCACGGGGCGGCGTCGAGGCCGAGCGCATGGCGCATGGCGGCGGCGGCGTCGGGGATGAACGGCTCCGAGAGCGCGGCGTAGAGCGCGATCAGGTCGAAGGCGAAGCGGGTGATCGTGGCGGCACGCCCCGGGTCGGTCTTGATCGCGGTCCAGGGCGCCGCGGCTTGCAGGTATTCGTTGCCGGTCACCCAGAGCTGGCGCAGCTCCTGCGCGGCGCGGCGGAGCTGGATGGCGTCCATCGCCGTCTGGTAGGCCACGATCCCGTTCGCCACGTTCTCGGCCGCCTCGACCTCGAGCGGCCCCCAGTCGCCCCCGTCGGGGACGGCGGCGCCGAAGCGCGCGGCGGCGAACTTGGTGACGCGGGAGACGAAGTTGCCGAGCACGTCGGCGAGATCCTTGTTCACCCCGGCCTGAAAGCTCTCCCAGGTGAAGTTGGCGTCGCCGCCCTCGGGCACGTTGGAGAGCAGCCACCAGCGCCAGTAGTCGGAGGGCAGGATGGCGAGCGCCTGGTCCATGAAGACGCCGCGGCCCTGCGAGGTGGAAAATTTCCCGCCGTCGTAATTGAGATAGTTGAAGCTCTTGATGTAGTCGACGAGCTTCCAACGCTCGCCCGAGCCGAGGATGGTCGCCGGGAAGGACAGCGTGTGAAAGGGCACGTTGTCCTTGCCCATGAACTCCACGTAGCGCACGTCGGCCGCGCCCTCGTCCTCGCGCCACCAGCGCCGCCAGGCGCTCTCGGGCAGGCCGTTGGCGTGCGCCCATTCGGCGGTGGCGGCGATGTACTCGATCGGCGCGTCGAACCAGACGTAGAAGACCTTGCCCTCCATGCCCGGCCAGGGCTCGGTCCCGCGCATGACCGGCACGCCCCAGTCGAGGTCGCGGGTGATGCCGCGGTCCTGCAACCCATCGCCGTCGTCGAGCCACTTGTGCGCGATCGAGGTCGAGAGGATCGGCCAGTCGGTCTTGGAGTCGATCCACGCGCGCAGTTCCTCGCGGAGCGCGGACTGGCGCAGGTAGAGGTGCTTGGTCTCGCGCACCTCGAGGTCGGTCGAGCCGGAGATGGCCGAGCGCGGGTCGATCAGGTCGGTCGGATCGAGCTGCTTGGTGCAGTTCTCGCACTGGTCGCCGCGGGCGCGTGGATAGCCGCAGTTCGGGCAGGTGCCTTCGATGTAGCGGTCGGGCAGGAAGCGTCCGTCCGCGGGAGAATAGACCTGCCGCTCCATCACCTCGGCGATCAGGCCGGCGTCGGCGAGGCGGCCGGCGAAATGCTGGGTGAGCCGGCGGTTCTCCGGGCTGGAGGAGCGCCCGAAATGGTCGAACGACAGGCGGAAGCCCTCGGCCAGCGCCTTCTGCTCGCCCCACATCCGCGCGCAGTAGTCGGCGACCGGCTCGCCCGCCTTGGCGGCGGCGAGCTCGGCGGGCGTGCCGTGCTCGTCGGTGGCGCAGATGAACATGACCTCATGGCCGCGCGCGCGCAGGTAGCGGGCGTAGACGTCGGCCGGCAGCTGGCTGCCGACGAGATTGCCGAGGTGCTTGATCCCGTTGATATAGGGCAGCGCCGAGGTGATGAGGGTGCGGGGCATCGAGGATCCTTCGCGAGCAGCCCCGCCGGGATAGGCGATTTGCCCCGCCCCCGCCAGCGCCTCCTGCCCCTCCGGCGGGGCAAGTCCCCCGAGCCGCGCCCCGTGGCCGATGTCCCCTGGCGAGCCCCGCGCCTCCCTGCGGCGCGCCTGCGTGCGCGTCGGGTCGCGGGGGGCTCGATGCCCCCCGCGACCCGCCCCCCCTTCGGGGGCGTTTTCCGCTTGCCCCGCCCGCGCCGGCGGCTATAGAGGCGGGCGTGTCGGGCTATAGCGCAGTCTGGTAGCGCGTTCGACTGGGGGTCGAAAGGTCGTGAGTTCGAATCTCGCTAGCCCGACCAAATCCCCCGCATGACCACGGCCGCCGGGGTGATCCCCGACCGGGAGATCGCGCGCATGGCCGGGCGCGGCGAGATCACCGCCGCCCGCGCCATCGAGCCCGGGCAGATCCAGCCGGCGAGCCTCGACCTACGCCTCGGCGCCGAGGCGTTCCGGGTGCGCGCCTCGTTCCTGCCAGGCGCGGCGCCCCTCGCCGACCGGCTCGCCGAGTTCGGGATGCACCGCATCGACCTCGGGCCGGGCGCGGTGCTGGAGAAGGGCTGCGTCTACGTCGTGCCGCTCCAGGAGGCGCTGGCGCTGCCCGCGGAAGTCTCGGCGGTGGCGAACGCCAAGAGCTCGACCGGGCGGCTCGACCTGTTCACCCGGCTGATCACCGACCGCGGGACCGAGTTCGACCGCATCGCCGCCGGCTATGCCGGCCCACTCTACGCCGAGATCTCGCCGCGGTCGTTCTCGGTGCTGGTCCGGCCGGGGATGCGGCTCAACCAGATCCGCTTCCGCCGCGGCGACGCCACCCTCGACGACGCCGCCCTCGCGCGGCTGAACGCCGCGGAGCGGCTGGTCGACGGCGAGGCGCACATCGCCGGCGGGCTCGCCTTCTCGGTCGACCTGCGGCCGCAGGCGGGCGGGATCGCCGGCTGGCGGGCGAAGCCCCATGCCGGGCTGATCGACCTCGACCGGATCGGGGCCTACGCGCCGCAGGACTTCTGGGAGCCGGTGACGGCGAGCGAGGGTCGGATCATCCTCGATCCCGGGGCCTTCTACATCCTCGTCAGCCGCGAGGCGGTGCACGTGCCGCCCGACTACGCCGCCGAGATGGCCCCCTACCTTGCCATGGTCGGCGAGTTCCGCGTCCATTACGCCGGCTTCTTCGACCCGGGCTTCGGGCACGCCCCCGCGGGCGGCCGGGGCGCGCGCGGGGTGCTCGAGGTGCGCTGCCACGAGGCCCCCTTCGCCCTCGACCACGGCCAGGTGGTCGGGCGGCTGGTCTACGAGCGGATGGCCGAACGGCCGGAGCGGCTCTACGGCGAGGGTCTCGGGTCGAACTACCAGGGCCAGGGGCTGAAGCTGTCGAAGCACTTCCGCGCGGCGTGACGCCAGACCTGCCTCGCCTCTCCCGGGCAAGCGGCCTTCGCGCCGTCTTGCCCGGAGATCGCCTCACAGCCGGTCGCGCATCGCGTACCAGCTCATGGCGAGGAAGAGCAGCGGCCAGCGCAGCAGCGTGCCGCCGGGGAAGGACGGCTGGGGCAATCGTGCAAAGACCTCGAACCGCTCCGCCGATCCCCGCAGCGCCTCGGCGATCAGCTTTCCCGCCAGCGTCGCCATCGCGACCCCGTGCCCGGAATAGCCCGCCGCGGCCAGCGCGAACCCGTCGAGACGCCGGAAGGCCGGCATCCGGTTCGCCGTGATCGCCAGCGTCCCGCCCCAGGCGTGCGTGATCCGCAGATCGGCGAGCCCGGGATATGTCCCCAGCATCCGCGGCCGAACCAGCCCGGCGATGTCGCGGGGAAACCGGTAGCCGTAGCTCTCGCCCCCGCCGAACAGCATCCGCCCGTCCGCCGAGAGCCGCCAGTAGTTCACCACGAACCGGCTGTCCGCCGCCGCCACGCCGCCCCGCATCAGCGCCGCGGCGCGGTCCTCGCCCATCGGCTCGGTGGCGATGATGAAGTTGTTGATCGGCATGACCCGCGCGGCCAGCGCCGGCTCGAGCCCGCCGAGGTAGCCGTTGCAGGCGACGACGACGTGGGGCGCCGCAACCGCGCCCGCCGCGGTCTCGACCCGCCCGCCGGCCCGGCGCAGCGCCCGGCTCCGCTCGTGGATGCGCACGCCCGCCGCCTTCGCCGCCCGTCCGAGCCCCAGCGCATAGGCGAGCGGCTGGAGATGCGCCGCGCGGGGATAGTGGAGCCCGCCGAAATAGGCGTCCGTCCCGAGCATCGCCGCAACGCCCGCCGCGTCGAGCGGCAGCGCCGCGTCATAGCCGTAGTCGCGCGCGAGCTTCTCGCCATAGGCGTTATACTCGGCGACGTAGCCGGGCTTGTGCGCGGCATAGGCGATCCCGCGCCGCAGGTCGCAGTCGATGGCGTGCCGCGCAATGAGGTCGCGCACCAGCGCCTGCGCCTCCTCGGCGAGGTCCCAGAGCGCCCGCGCCGCGACCCGCCCCACTTGCGCCTCCAGCCAGTCCTGGTCCTGCCGCTGCCCCGGCCCCACCTGCCCGCCGTTGCGCCCCGAGGCGCCCCAGCCGATCCGGTTCGCCTCGAGCAGCACGACCCCGTAGCCCGCCTCCGCGAGATGCAGCGCGGCGGAAAGGCCGGTGTAGCCGCCGCCGATCACGCAGACGTCGGCCGCCGCCTCCCCGGTCAGCGCCGGCTCCGCCGGCGGGATCGACGTCGAAGCGGCGTACCAAGAACCGGCATGGACGCCCGGCCGGTCGTTGGCGGTCAGGAGGTCGAGCCCCGGCATCGGGCGCCGGGCTCAGACGTTCAGAAGCAGGTGGTCCCGCTCCCAGGGCGAGATCACCCGGAGATAGGTCTCCACCTCGTCGCGTTTGATCGCCTTGTAAAGCGTGCAGAACTCCTCGCCCAGCGTCGCCGTGACGTCGGGGCAGTTCTCGAACAGGTCGAGCGCTGCGAGCAGGTCGCGCGGCAGCGCGCGCGGCCGGTGATAGGCCTCGCCCGACACCGCCTCGCGCGGGGTGAGCCCGCCCTTCATCCCGAGATAGCCGCAGGCGAGCGACGCGGCGATGGCGAGATAGGGGTTGCAGTCCATGCCGATCACCCGGTTCTCGACCCGACGCCCCTCGGGCGAGGAGATCGGCACGCGGATGCCGGTGGTGCGATTGTCCGGCCCCCATTCCAGGTTGATCGGGGCCGAGCCGCCGGGGACGAAGCGGCGGTAGGAGTTGACGTATGGCGCGAGGATGCAGACCACGGTCGGCAGGTGCCGCTGCATCCCGGCGATAAAGGCATGGAACAGGTCGGTCGGCCCGCCGTTCTCGCCAGTGAAGATGTTCCGGCCGGTCCCGACGTCGACCACCGAGTGATGGACATGCATGGCCGAGCCCGGCTCGTGCTGCATCGGCTTGGCCATGAAGGTGGCGAAGCAGTTGTTGCGCAAGGCCGCCTCGCGGATCGTGCGCTTGAAGAAGAACACCTGGTCGGCGAGCTTGAGGGGATCGCCGTGGATGAAGTTGATCTCGACCTGGCCGGCGCCGCCCTCCTGGATGATCGTGTCGATCTCGAAGCCCTGGGCCTCGGAGAACTCGTAGATGTCGTCGATCACCTTGCCGTACTC
>NZ_JAGOID010000088.1 GCF_017995835.1 Amaricoccus sp. | reverse complement strand
GCGTGCTCTGGCGCACCTGGACGGACGGCGCCCTCTACGACCCGGCGCTGCACAGCGCCGCGGTCGCCCACAATACACTCGCAGCTTGACACAGGGTGTCTCATGGGGCTCCTATGACAGATCGCGACGGGAAGATCAGGCTCTTTGTGGAGGCGGACCTCGGCCCCGGCGCCGAAGTCGCGCTGACCGCCGAGCAGGCGCACTACCTGTTCACGGTGATGCGCCTCGGCCCCGGCGCGCCGGTGGCGGCCTTCAACGGCCGCGACGGCGAGTGGATCGCCGAGGCCCGCCCCGCCGGCCGCCGCGGCGGCGCGCTGGTGGCCCGCCGCCCGGGCCAGCCGCAGCGGACGCCGCCGGACCTGTGGCTCGCCTTCGCGCCGATCAGGAAGGCGCGCACCGACTTCATCGTCGAGAAGGCGACGGAACTCGGTTGCGCGCGGGTCGTGCCGGTGATGACCCGCTTCACCGTCGCCGAGCGGGTGCGCCCGGACCGGCTTCGCGCCCACGCGATCGAGGCGGCGGAGCAGTGCGGCGAGACCTGCGTGCCGGAGGTGGCCGACCCCGTCCGCCTCGACGCCCTCCTCGACGGCTGGGACCCGGCGCGGCGGCTGATGTTCTGCGACGAGAGCCGCGCCGCCCGCCCGGCGCAGCAGGCGCTGGTCGGGGCGCAGCCGGGGCCCTGGGCCATCCTGACCGGGCCGGTGGGCGGCTTCGCGCCGGAGGAGGCCGACCGGCTGCGCCGGCTCCCCTTCGTGCTGCCGGTCACGCTCGGGCCGCGGGTGCTGCGCGCCGACACCGCGGCCGTGGCGGCGATCACGCTCTGGCAGGCGGCGCTCGGGGACTGGCGATGACCGACGAGGCGGCGCGACAGAAGCGCGAGATCGTCCTCTGGACCCTCGCGCTGTGCCTCGGGCTGTGGCTGATCTGGCGCGGCTACGTCCGGGTGGACGCGCTCGTGCTGGTCGCCGGCATGGTCCTCGCGGCGACCGGCTTCGCGCTCGCCGCGGGCGCAATCGCCCGCTTCCGCCTCGCCGCCGAGGGCCCGGCGCCCGGGGTCGTGCTGATCGACGAGGGCCGCATCGGCGTCTTCGGCCCGACCGGCGGCGGCTTCATCGACCTCTCGACCCTCGCCCTGGTCGCGGTCTCGGGGCAGCCCGGCTCCGGCGACCGCGCCTGGACGCTCCGCGGCGAGGACGGGACGACGCTGGTGATCCCCTTCGGCGCGGTCGGGGCCGAGCGCATCCCCGACGCCCTCGCCTCGCTCCCGGGCCTCGACCTCGCCGCCGCCGCCGAGGGCGCAGGGCCGATCTGGCAGGCGGACGGACGCGTGCGACCGCTCCTGCGCTAGCGGGCTGTCGTCCGGACGCGCGCAGCCGCTCCTTTCGTTTCAGCAGCTTGGCGATGCGGCCGCGCCCCCGGGGCGCCGCGCCGTTCTCCCGCTTGCACAAGCTGGCGACGGCGGCTAGGCGTTGCCCCGCGAACGGCGCGAGAGGTCAGGCCCATGTCGATCCCACAATCCGGCGGCGGCCCGATCGAGCGGCCCGAGGAACTGGCGGAGTACCTTGCCTCCGGCTGCCGGCCGCGCGCGGAGTGGCGCATCGGCACCGAGCACGAGAAGTTCGGCTTCGACCTCGCCCGGCGCCTGCCGCTCCCCTACGAGGGACCGACCTCGATCCTCGCCATGCTCGAGGGCCTGCGCGACCGCTTCGGCTGGGCCGAGGTCCGCGAGGGAGGCAAGCTGATCGGACTCACGATGGACGGCGCCAACGTCAGCCTCGAGCCCGGCGGCCAGCTCGAACTGTCCGGCGCGCCGCTCGAGACCATCCACCAGACCTGCGACGAGGTGAACGAACACCTGCGCGAGGTGAAGGCGATCGCCGACGACATCGGCGCCGGGTTCATGGGCCTCGGCGCCGCGCCGGAGTGGACGCACGAGCAGATGCCGGTGATGCCCAAGGGGCGCTACGCCCTGATGACCCCCTACATGGACCGGGTCGGCACGACCGGAAAGATGATGATGTACCGGACCTGCACGGTGCAGGTGAACCTCGACTTCGCCTCCGAGGCGGACATGACGCTGAAGCTGCGCACCTCGCTGGCGCTGCAACCGGTGGCCACCGCGCTCTTCGCCGCCTCGCCGTTCTTCGAGGGCCGGGTGAACGGCTGGAAGTCCTGGCGCGCACGGATCTGGCGCGACCTCGACCCGGCGCGCACCGGGATGCTGCCCTTCGTCTTCGAGCCCGGCTTCGGCTTCGAGCGCTACGTGGACTACGCGCTCGACGTGCCGATGTACTTCGTCTACCGCGACGGCCGCTACATCGACGCGCTGGGGCAGAGCTTCCGCGACTTCCTCGCCGGGCGGCTGCCGGCGCTGCCCGGCGAGAAGCCGACCCTCTCCGACTGGGCCGACCACCTGACGACGATCTTCCCCGAGGTGCGGCTGAAGCGGTTCATGGAGATGCGCGGCGCCGACGGCGGCCCGTGGCGCCGGCTCTGCGCGCTTCCCGGGCTCTGGGTCGGGCTGCTCTACGACGACGCGGCCCTCGCCGCGGCCTGGGACCTCTGCAAGGACTGGACGGCCGAGGAGCGCGAAACCCTGCGCCACGACGCCGCCCGCTACGGCCTCGCCGCCGAGATCCGCGGCCGGACCATGCGCGACTTCGCCCGCGACGTCCTCGCCATCGCCCGGACCGGCCTCGCGGCGCGCGCCCGGCCCGGCGCCGGAGGCACGATCCCGGACGAGACCCACTTCCTCAACGCGCTCCACGAGATCGTCGACGCCGGAGAGACTTCGGCCGACGAGATGCTCGCCCGATACGAAGGCCGGTGGAACGGCGACCTGTCACCGATCTACGCCGAGTACGCCTACTGACGGCGCCCCGGACGGACCCTGCCGCGGTTCCGAATCACCCGCCGGCCGTTCGCGGCCGGTTCCCGCGGGAGACGGCGCCGCGGTCACGACGATGCAGAGCGCCGCGCGCACAACGGCCCCGCTGGCGGGACGTCGACGCGGCGCCCGGGTCCGGCCGGACGCCGCGAACCGGGGTCGCGGCCTCCGGCCGGAACGCCTACCATTCGTCGAAGGAGCGGGCGTTCTCGATGCGCTCGAGCCGGCCGGCGCCGTCGACGAGCGCGAGGTCGAAGCGACAGGGCAAGGTTCCGTCGGTGCGCTCGGCAAGGTATCGGGTCGCGGCAGCGCCGATCCGCGCCCATTGCCGCGCCGTCACCGCCGACGCTCCGTGGGCCCGGCGCGCCTTGACCTCGACGAAGACCAGTTCGCCCGGAAGCTCGACGACGAGGTCGATCTCGCCCTCGGGACAGCGCCAGCGGCTGGCGCGGATCCGGCCGCCCTCGGCGGCATAGCGCCCGGCCGCGGCCTCTTCCGCTGCGATTCCGGTGTGATGCCGTTGCGCCCCCATTCCGGTGCGATGCCGTTGTGCCCCCATGGAACGAAACTAGCACATACCCGGAACGACACAAGCCCGTTCTCCACCGGGGAACCGCCGGGGGCGCTCGCTCAGACGCCCATGCCGCCGGCGACGGGCACCCCGGCGCCGGTGACATAGGCGGCGGCGTCCGAGGCGAGGAAGGCGACCGTCTCGGCGACGTCGCCGGGAGCGCCGAACCGGCCGAGCGGCGTCTGGGCGAGCATGAAGGCCTGCAACTCCGCCTCGTCGGGGAACAGGCCCATCTCGATCAGCCTGCGCCCCGAGCCGGCGCTGAGCGCGGTGGCCACCACGCCGGGATGGACGCAGTTCACCCGCACGCCATAGCCGAGCCGGCCGGCCTCGACCGCGCCGACCTTGGTCAGGCGCTCGACCCCCGCCTTGGTCGCGGCATAGGGGCCGGTGGCGGGAAAGGCCGTGTGGGCCGCGGTCGACGAGACGTTGACGATCGCGCCGCCCCGACCGGCGGCGCCGCCCGGGCGCATCGCCCGGAACGCCGTCTTCATGCCGAGGAGAACTCCGGTGAGGTTCACGTCGCACAGGCGGCGGAACGCCGCGGGGTCGGCGTCGGCGATCAGCGTGGTGATCTCGATGCCGGCGTTGTTGACGAGCACGTCGAGGCGGCCGCCGATCTCGAGCGCGAAGGCCGCGGCCTCGTTCCATGACGGCTCGTCGCTGACGTCGAGCGGCGTGAAGCGCACGTCGCGGCCCTGCGCCGCGAGCGCCTCGGCGGCGGCGCGGCCCTCGGGGATCAGGACGTCGCCGATCACCACCCGTGCGCCGGCCTCGGCGAAGCGCGTGGCGACGGCGAGGCCGATGCCCCGCGCGGCGCCGCTGACGAGGACGGTCCGGCCGGCGAAGGCGGCGGCAGGGGCGGGGGCGGGGGCGACGTCGAGGGGCATGGGCGATCTCCCGGGGGCGGCAGGGGGCGACGGACGGCGCGCGGGGGCGCGCGCCGCCGCGACGCGAAGGTGGCGGCAGAGGTAGGGAAGCGTTGACGGCCCGGGGTTAACGAAGTCCGACCGTGCGCCGCTCTCAGTACTTCGGCAACGCCCCGGACGGGACGATCATCCCGCGCGCCGTGGCGAGCGCCACCGCGTGGGTCACGTTGGCGGCGCCGAGCTTGTGGCGGGCGCTGTCGATGTAGGCGCGCAGGGTGTTCTCGGAGATCTCCAGCGCGTCGGCCACCCGCGCCCGGCTCTCGCCGAGGCCGAGGCGCGACAGCACCTCGCGCTCGCGGGGCGAGAGCTCGGTGGTCGGCGGCTCGACCTCGTTGCTCAGGATGCGCTTGGTGTGCTGGTGGACGAGATGCGACGCGAGCAGCAGCTCCTTGGCGCGATCACGGGTGTAGGCCGCCCATTCCGCGTCCGTTGCCCGGTGGTTCACGGTGAAGATGGCGAACTCGCCCTTGGGTCCCCAGATCGGAATCGACCACCCCTGGTTGCCGAGGCCGGCCGCCTGCGATTCGCGCATCATCTGGCGGGCGTGCGGGCTCGACCAGTCGAGGGCCTTCCAGTCGATGGGATGGAACCGCTTCACCGCGCCGAGGAGGACGGGATCGATGGCCTGGTAATCGCTTTCGATGTAGTGGCGGACCCATTCCAGGGGATACGTGAAGGCTCCGACCTGCTCGCCCCTGATGTTCGCCGTATGGTAGATGACGTGATCTACGCCAAGCACGTCCCGGAGTTCATGGATCCAGACATGGATCTCATCAATGGACTTCGTGCTCGGCAACCGTTCCAGTACGGCTTCTAGCTCTGCCCGTGCCAAGTTCGCTCGATCCCGCAGCGTCAAGTTTTGCGCCGATCTCCCGGGCTGCGACGAAGATCGCGTCGTCGAGCTGTTCCGCAAGCTCCGGCATGCCGTTCTTTTCGGAAAACTGCCGGATATCCCTCAGAATATCAATGACCCAGTCGGACTTCGTCATGGTTCCCTCGGCGTCAATGAATTCAGGATGGCCGTCGATAGCACGCGCCCCCGGGCCGTTAAACTCACCAATACTGACCCCCCGGAAATGGTGGGGCGGGCTCCGCGCAAATCATTGATTCCGTTAATCTCGCGTCAACGGAACGGCGGTGGGCGGCAGGGAATCGGGCCTTCGGGCGGCCCCGCGGCCGGTCGGTCCGCAGAGCTGTCCGGGCCCTGGCCTCCCGCCCGTGGCGCGCGCGGCGACGCGCGCGGCGACACAGGTCGAGCTTGCCAGGCGACCTCCGCCTTCCTATTCGACCGCCTCGCCTGACCGCTTCGACCGGAGGACGCTCGTGCCCGATCCCCGCCTCCCCGATCCCCGCCTCATCGTGGGTCTCGACCTCGACGACACGCCCGCCGCCCGCGCCATGGCGAGCCGCCTCTCCGGCGTGGTCTCGGCCTACAAGATCGGGCTCGGGCTCCTGCATGACGGCGGCCTCGGGCTCGCGGCCGAACTGAAGGCCGCCGGCGCCGACGTGTTTCTCGACATGAAGCTCTTCGACATTCCGGCGACGGTCGAACGCGCCGCCCGCGGCCTGACGGCGACGCTCGCCCCCGACCTGCTGACCGTCCACGGCGATCCTTACGTCGTGCGCGCGGCCGTCGAGGGGCGGGGCGACGCGCCGACCCGCATCCTCGCCGTCACCATCCTGACCGCCCTCGACCGCGCGGACCTCGACGCGGCGCTGATCGCGCCCGGCGCGATGTCCGACATCGTGGCGGAGCGCGCCCTGCGCGCCTTCGAGGCGGGGGCCGACGGGGTGATCGCCTCGCCCCGAGAAGCCGCCCGCATCCGCGCCCTGCCGCAAGCCGCGGGCCGGCTGATCGTCACCCCCGGCGTCCGCCCGGCCGGGTCGGAGGCCCACGACCAGAAGCGCGTCGCCACCCCGGCCGCGGCGCTCGCCGCCGGGGCCGACCGCATCGTGGTCGCCCGCCCCATCATCGCCGCCGCCGACCCCGCCGCCGCCGCCCGCGCCCTCCTCGCGGAGATCGCCTGACGTCGGACGGCACGCATGCCCCTCGTCAGCGCCGCGCGAGCCGCAGCTCCCGCTCCAGCGCGTCGAGGAAGCGCGAGCGGTCCGCCCGGCCGAAGGGACGGCCGCCGCCCTGCCGGAACGGATCGGCGGCGCGCAGGTCGGCCATCAGGTCGCGCGTGGCCAGCGCCGCGCCGACATTGGCGGCGGTCAGCGCCTCGCCGTTCGGCTTCAGCACCCGCGCGCCGGCGGCCACGCAGCGCGCCGCCAGCGGAATGTCGGCGGTGACGCACAGATCGCCCGGCCCGATCCGCCCGGCGATCCACATGTCCGCCGCATCCGGACCCTCGGGAACGATCCGGACCCGCGCCAGCGGATGCGTCGTCGGGCGGATCCCGCCGTTCGCGACATAGACCACCTCCGTCCCGTGCCGCTCGGCGACGCGCAGGATCTCGTCCTTCACCGGGCAGGCGTCGGCGTCGACGTAGATCATGGCTCTTCCCTTCGCAGGCTCGCTTGCGCGGTCCGGCCCGATCGCGCAGGCTGACGCCATAACGGAGGATGCAGGCCATGACCAACGGCAGGAGCCCCCGCCTCGCGGTGCTGATCGACGCCGACAACACCTCCGCGCGGGTGGCCGAGGGCCTGTTCCTCGAGATCGCCAAGCTCGGCGAGGCGAGCGTGCGGCGCATCTATGGCGATTTCGCCGACGCGCGGATGCGCGGATGGGCCGAGGCGCTGCCGCGCCACGCGATCGTGCCGCAGCAGAACTTCGCCTACACCACCGGCAAGAACTCCGCCGACATCGCGCTGGTCATCGACGCGATGGATCTCCTGCACTCCGGCCGCTTCGACGGCTTCTGCCTCGTCTCCTCCGACAGCGACTTCACCCGGCTCGCCGCGCGGGTGCGCGAGCAGGGGCTCGACGCCTTCGGCTTCGGCCAGCGCAAGACGCCGGAAGCCTTCCGCCAGGCCTGCAAGCGGTTCTTCTTCACCGAGAACCTGATGCCGGCGCCGCCCGAAGGCGACCCCGCCGCCGCGCGCAAGGAGAGCCCGGCCGCGGCGCTAGCGCTGCTGACCACCGCCGTCGAGGAGATCGAGGAGGACGACGGCTGGGTCGCCCTCGCCGCGCTCGGCAACCAGCTCCAGAAGATCGCGCCCGATTTCGACAGCCGCACCTACGGCTCGCCGAAGCTCTCGACGCTGATCGAGAAGACCGGCCGCTTCGAACTCGACCGCGCCGCCAAGACGATCCGCCTGCGCCTGCGACCGGCCTGAGCCCCGGCACTGGTCCCCGCGGCCGGACTCGAACCGGCACTCCTTTCGGACAGGGTTTTTAAGACCCATGCGTCTACCGTTCCGCCACGCGGGGAGGCGCGAGCCGGCGGGATCCTACCTGCCGCTGCAACGCCCCCGCAAGTCGCCGCCCGCGACAATCGTCGCGCGTGTAGCCCCGATGCCGCTCATGCTGTAGACTTTCCCCGATTGCAGACGAACGGCCATTTTCTTGCGGCGGCAACTGAATTCGGGGGCAGACCATGACACAGGCGACTCGCGAGGTCCGCTTCGCGGTGGTGCTCTATGGCGGCACGTCGCTCGCCATCTACATGAACGGCATCTCGCAGGAACTGCTCCGCATGGTCCGGGGCGGCAGCGACGAAACCGGGCTCGACGAGGTCGAACGGATCTACCGCGAGATCGCCGAGGATCTCCACGTCGGCGGGCGCACGCGCTTCGTGATCGACATCATCTCCGGCACCTCCGCCGGCGGCATCAACGGCGTCGCGCTGGCCAAGGCGCTCGTCACCGGCAGCGCGAACCTCGACGTCCTGCGCGACACCTGGACCGACAAGGCCCACATCGACAAGCTCCTCGACGACCGGGGCCTCGGCGCCCGCTGGAGCCGCAGCGAGTCGCTCCTCGACGGCAAGCTGCTGTACGACCTCGTCCACGACACCCTGAAGCGGATGGGCGAGGCGGGCAGCGGCAAGCCCCTCGTCGAGATGATCGACCTCTTCGTCACCGCGACCGACCTGCGGGGTCGACCCGAGCCGGTCCAACTGACCGGCACGAGCATCGACGAGCCGGTCCACAAGACCGTCTTCAGGTTCGCATACGAGAAGGACCGCTCCAACGACTTCGGCGACGACGCGATGCTCGCCTTCGCCGCCCGCTGCACGGCTTCCTTCCCCATCGCCTTCCCGCCGATGCGCCTCGGCGACGCCCCGCCGCTCCGCAAGAGGAACGACCTCGACCGCTTCTTCCCCGGCGGCAAGGCCGACAGGACGCGGCCCTACGCGGACGGCGGCTATCTCGACGTCAAGCCGTTCAGCTACGCGATCGACCTCATCCCGTTCCGCCCGATGAGCCTGCCGGGCGAACGCAAGCTCCTCTTCATCGACCCCTTCCCCGAAGGCCGTTCCGGCTCCGACCACGACGAGGACGAGAACGCCGGGCAGGAGATCGACTTCATCGTCAACGCCCGCCTGGCCGCGACGACCATCCCCCGGCGCGAGGTGATCCGCGAGGACATCCGGCAGATCAACGCGATCAACCGCAGGCTGGAACGCCTCGGCGCGCTGCACGATCGCTGGAGCGAGGACACGAAGAACCCGCAGATCAGGGCTCTGCTCGCCGGGACGAAGCCCGCCAACATCGAAAGGCTCTATCTCGACGACCTCGTGAACGGACAAGAAGGCAGGGTGGGCTATGGGGCTCAGTACCCCCTCTACCACCACCTGCGCGTTTACGGGACGGCGGACATGCTGTCGGGCCTCGTCGCGGGTCTCGCCGGGGTCCAGCCCGAATCCGGCCACGCCGCCTATCTGCGACAGGTCGTCCGCGCCTGGCGGGACGCGCGCTATGCGGCATATCGGGCAGCGCCCAACGACCCGGAAAAGCTCTCGGAGACGCAGTTCCTGGCGGAATACGACCTCGACTTCCGCCGGCGGCGGCTGGTCCACCTTCGCTCCGAGGTCGCGAAGGCGTTGCCGCCGCACAAGCCGGCGGACGGGGGGTCGTGGCCCGCGGTCAGGGAGCTGTGGTCTGTCGTCGAGGCGCAGCTCGGTCATCTGCGCCGGATGGCCCACGCGACCGCCGGCGATCGCGAGGCGTTGCTCGGGAGCGCGGACGTCAGGAAGATCTTCGACGCCCTCACGCCCGGATACCGGGACTTCGCGGCGCAGCCCGGCCTCGAGGGAAAGTACGAGGTCGCAAGAACGGTATACGAAACCGGAACGCACAAGACCGCGGACGGCAGGATCGTCAAGATCAGGGATCTCGTCGACAATGCCATGGCCGCGATCGAAGCCGCCCTTCGCAAGCGGTTCGACTTGAGCAGCGCGGATATCCAGGCTGCGCTGAAGAAGTCGGGAAACCCCGCCTTCGCAGCCGCCTATGATGGCTTCCACTGGCACGACATCGTCACCTTTCCCTTCCTCGAAGGCACCTCCGCCGAGGAGCACGCCGAGGTGCAGGTCTTCCGCATCAGTCCGGCCGACAGCGACCTCGACGGGCGGGCCGACAAGCTCGCCGGCATCAGCTACGGCGCCTTCGGCGGCTTTCTCAGCCGCGACTGGCGCGAGCACGACATCCTCTGGGGTCGCCTCGACGGGGCCGAGCGCATCGTGACCGCCCTGATGCCGTCGCCCGGCCAGGCCGCGAAGCGCGCCGGTTACATCGGCAGGCTGCGCGAGGCGATCCTGCGGCAGGAGTTCGGAGCCGCCAGCAAGAGCCGCCGCGAGGCGATGGCGCGGCGCCTGATCTGGCAGGGAAAGGAGCACGAGAAGGGCCGCGACGGAGGCGAGACCCCGAGCGGGAGGCGGGTCGCGCGACAGGTCGTGCGGCTGATGAACAGGCCGGCGGCCTTCGTCAGCGCCGAGAGCTTCGCGCGCCTCTACGACAAGCCCTTGCCGCCGGCCACGCGCGACCTCGCCGGCTGGGGCAGCCGGGCGGGGCGAATTCTCGCGCAGATGCTCGACGACCTGCCGCCGGGGGGCGCGCTCCGGGCCGTGCCGTCGCGGCTGGCCGGCCCGCTCCGGACGGGGAGCGTGCTGGCCGGCCGGCTGGCGCTCTTCGCGGCTCCGGGCGGCTATCACGGTCTCCTCGCCGGCAGGCTCCTGATGCTGGCGATGCTGATCGGCGCGACGCTTCTCGCCGTCGCGTGGCTGTCGCCCGGCAGCGTGTCGCCCGCAATCGGGGCCGCGATCCTCGGGCTGGCGCTCGCCATCTGGCTCGTCCTCTACGTCGCCGGGCGGGTGCTGCGGGGACGAACGCCTCTGCCCCGCGCCGCGAAGTGGCTCGCGATCCTAGGCGCCGCCGTGCTGATCGTCGTCGGCGCCTGGTCAGTATTCGAGTTCGCGCGGAGCAACTGGGGCACGTGGTCGCTGGTCGAATTCGAGCGAAGCCGCTACGCGCACTTCGCCGGCTCCGCCGCCCCGCCGCGTTAACGATTCTATCCCGACCAGATTACTATGCATATGGAATGCATACGCATTGCATATGCGTCGTGCATCGGTCGGGAACCCGTAAACCCTTGACGGCAAAGCCTCCGACCCGGGCCCGGTTCAGAAGTCGCTGGCGATGCCCTTCACCTCCCAGTCGCCGAAGCGAACGGGCTCCGGGCCGTCGCGGCCGCCGAGCTCGGGCGGCAGGTCGAGCGGCTTCGCCTTCGCCCGGCGCCCCGCCGCCTCTGCCAGCGCCCGGGCGGCGGCGGCGGCGATGCGGGCCTCTTTCTCGGCCGGGCCGGCGGACCTATATTCCTGATCGGTCATGGCCTTGGCATGGCCCGGCAGAGGCGGAAAGGCAAGGGGCGGGATGAACTACTTCCGGACGATGCTGCTCCTCGCGGCGCTGACCGCGCTCTTCATGGGCGTGGGCTACCTGATCGGCGGCACGGGCGGCATGATGATCGCCTTCCTGTTCGCGGTCGGCACGAATGCCCTCGCCTTCTGGAACTCCGACAAGATGGTGCTGCGGATGCACGGCGCCGAGCCGGTGACGCGGGCGAGCGCGCCGGATCTCTGGGACATGGTCGCGACGCTGGCCAAGCAGGCGGACCTGCCGATGCCCAAGGTCTATGTCATCCGCCAGGACCAGCCGAACGCCTTCGCGACGGGCCGCAACCCCGACAACGCCGCCGTGGCCGCGACCACCGGCATCCTCGCGCTCCTGACCCGCGAGGAGCTTGCCGGCGTGATCGCGCACGAGCTTGCCCACATCAAGAACCGCGACACCCTGACGATGACGATCGCCGCCACCGTCGCCGGCGCGATCTCGATGCTGGCGCAGTTCGGCTTCTTCTTCGGGGGCGCCGGCGGGGACCGCGAACGCAATCCGCTCGGGCCGTTCGGCATGATCCTGGCCGTCCTGTTCGCCCCGATGGCCGCGGCCCTGATCCAGATGACGATCAGCCGCACCCGCGAATATGCGGCCGACAGGATGGGAGCGCAGATCGCCCGCGACCCGATCGGCCTCGCCGACGCGCTGCGCAAGATCGCGACCTACGCCCATCGCATCCCGATGGCGAGCGCCGAGCGCAACCCTGCCTCCGCCCCGCTCTTCATCATCAACCCGCTGTCCGGCGCGCGCATGGACAACCTCTTCTCCACCCACCCGCGCACCGAGAACCGGATCGCCGCCCTCGAGGCGATGGCGGCCGCGATGCCCCGCGGCGAGACGCCGACGGTCGACGAGGCCGGGCTCCGCGACCCCGGAACGAACCGCGCCCCGCGGGAAGCGCGGCCGACCTCGATCCCCTCGGCCGGCCGCCGCCCCGGGATGCGGTGAGCTCCCCCGGACACGCGGCGCGGGCCGCCGCGGCGACGCTTCTCGCCGGCGTGCTCGACGCGGGCCGCACGCTCGACGACCAGGCCGACGCGCTCGCGTCGCTCGCCCCCGCCGAGCGCGCCCGCGCGCAACGGCTGGCCGGCGAGACGCTGCGCCACCTCGGCCGTATCGACGCCGTCCTCGCACCGCACCTGCGCAAGCCGCCGCCGGCGCCCGCGCGCCATGCGCTTCGGCTCGCCGCGACCGAGATGCTCGTCGACGGCACGCCGCCCCACGCCGCCGTCGACGGGGCCGTCCGTCTTGTCCGCTCGCAACGCCGGGCGACCCATCTCGCCGGCCTCGTGAACGCGGTCGCCCGCCGGGTCGCCGAGGCGCGGGACGCCTGGGAGGCAGCACCAGAGGACCCGCTGCCAAACTGGCTCGCCGGGCCGGTCGGCGCGGCCTGGGGCTTGGATGCCGCCGCCGCCATCGCGGCAGCGCATCGGCGCCCCGCGCCGCTCGACCTCACCCTCCGCGATCCCTCGGAGGCCGCCCGCTGGGCCGAGGCGCTGGCGGCGGAGATCCTGCCCACCGGCAGCCTGCGCCGCGTCGCCGGCGGGCAGGTCTCCATGCTGCCGGGTTTCGCCGAGGGCGCATGGTGGGTGCAGGACGCCGGCGCGGCGCTGCCGGCGCGTCTGCTCGGCTCTGTCCGCGGCCGGCGCGTCCTCGACGTCTGCGCCGCGCCCGGGGGCAAGACGCTGCAACTCGCCGCCGCCGGCGCCGAGGTGACCGCGCTCGACGTCTCACCCGGGCGCCTCAAGCGGCTCGACGAGAACCTCGCCCGCACCGGGCTCGCCGCCCGGGTCGTCGCCGCCGACGCCTTCGGCTGGGAGCCCGAGGCCGAATACGACGCCATCTTGCTCGACGCGCCCTGCTCGGCGAGCGGCACCATCCGCCGCCACCCCGACCTGCCGCATCTGCCCCGCGACCTGAAGCCGCTCCGCGAGTTGCAGGCACGCCTCTTCGCCCGCGCGTGGGACTGGCTCGCGCCGGGCGGGCGGCTCGTCTACGCCACCTGCTCCATCCTGCCCGCCGAGGGCGAGGACCAGGCGGCGGCCTTCCTCGCCGGGCGCCCGGACGCGCGACGCATCGCCGCGGATCCAAAGGCGATCGGCGCGCCGGTGGAATGGGTCGACGCGGCGGGCGCCCTGCGGTTGCGCCCGGACTTCTGGCCGGGTCGCGGGGGGATCGACGGCTTCTACGCGACCACCTTCGAAAGGGCGGCCCCGCTGCGTAGCCGGAGCAAAAGGCCGGGCGGCTCTACGCGAGGGCGGCTTGGCGGATGAGATGATCCAAGG
>NZ_JAGOID010000177.1 GCF_017995835.1 Amaricoccus sp. | reverse complement strand
CACCACTACCGCGTGGACGACGACGGCCGCGTGACGATGGCCAATCTCATCGTTTCGACGACCTGCAACAACGAAGCGATGAACCGCACCGTGGCGCGCATCGCCGAGCAGAAGCTGGCCGGCGCGGCGGTGATCACCGAGGGGCTGCTCAACCAGATCGAGGTCGGCATCCGCGCCTACGATCCGTGCCTCTCCTGCGCCACGCACGCGCTCGGCTCGATGCCGCTCGAGGTGACGATCGAGGGGCCCGACAGCAGCGAGCTCGATCGCCGCGCGAGGAGCTCGTGAACGCCGCCGCGACGCTCGTCCTCGCCTGGGGGAACCCGGGCCGGCGAGACGACGGCCTCGGCCCGGCCTTCGCGGAGGCGATTCGTGATCGCGGCGTGGCGGATCTCGCGGTGAGCGCGGACTACCAGCTGCAGGTCGAGGATGCGGCAGAGCTCTGCGGTTGCGCCCGGGTGCTGTTCGTCGACGCCGATCGCGCCGGACCGGGGCCCTTCCGCTTTCACCGGCTGGAGCCCGAGGCGGGCGGCAGCGGCGGCCCCGGCTTCACCAGCCACGGCATCTCGCCGGCGCGAGTCCTGCGGCTCGGCCGGGAGCTTTTCGGCGCGGCGCCGGAGGCCTGGTTGATGGGCATCCGAGGCTACGACTTCGACGACTTCGGCGAGGAGCTTTCGGCGGCGGCGCGCGTCAACCTCGAAGCCGCAATCGCCGCGGTGCTCGAGGCGCTGGCGGCCGGCTGCGGCGAGGGTGGAGCGCCGCGGTTCGCGGCCGTGGCGGCGGCTGAACAGCGAGGCGCACCATGACAGATGACCGAGCGGTGATTCTCTGCGTCGATGACGATCCGGACATTCTGTCCTTCCTGCGCACGGTACTCGAGGGCGCAGGCTACGCGGTCGTCGGCGCCGAGAGCGCCGAGGCCGGCTTGCGCGCCTGGCGCGAGACGACGGCGGATGCGGTGATCGTGGACCTGATGATGGAAGAGGTCGACTCGGGGTTGGGGCTCACCCGGGAGCTGCTCGCCGCCGGCTGCCGGGCGCCGATCTTCCTGCTGAGCTCGGTCGGCGACAGCCTGCATCTCGCCACCGAAGCCGCGCCGCTCGGCCTGGCCGGCGTCTTTCAAAAACCGCTCGCACGTCAGCACCTTCTCGCGGTGCTTGCCGCCGCTCTGGCCGAAGCGCGCCTGCGCTGACCGGCGCCGCGCCGGACGAAATCAGCCGACGGCGATCTCCGGGGTTTCCGGGGTCTCCGGGGTTTCCGGGGTCTCCGGCCCGTTTGGTGTCTCGGGGGCCGGCTGAGCGGGCAGGCTGACCCGGCGCACCGGCAAGTCGATGGTCACGCTGGTGCCGCGCCCTTCCGCGCTGTCGATGCGGACCCTGCCATGGTGGCGCTCGACCGTCTGCTTGACGAGCGTCAGCCCCAGGCCGGTGCCCGCGGGAGAGTGTTTCTTGGCGTTGGCGGCGCGGAAGAACTCCTGAAACAGCCGGCCCTGCTCGCGCTCGGGGATGCCGATGCCGGTATCGCGCACGCGGATTCGCACCTCGCCCGGCTCGCCGCGCTCGAAGCGCACGCGGACCTCGCCGCCCGCGGGGGTGTACTTGAGGGCGTTCGAGACCAGGTTCTCCAGCATCTCCTTGAGCAGGTCGACGCCGCTCGCGACCGGCGGCAGACCGGGCTCGACTGTCACCGCGAAGCGCAGCTCCCGACGAGCAGCCTCGTCGCGGAAGGTGCGCTCGGTCTGCGCGGCGAGCCGATCGAGGTCGACGACGACATCCGGGATCTCGCGGCTGACATCGCGAGTGCGGGCGATGGTGAGCAGTTGCCCGATGGCGCGGTCGAGAGACGACAGCCGCTCTTCGACCCGCCGCAGGTGATCCGCCTGAGCCTCGTTCACCGGTCCGAGGACTCCGCCGGCGACCAGATCGAGCATCGACAGGCCCGCCGAGAGGGGCGCGCACAGGTTGTGGGCCACCTTGAGCATGAACTGTGTCCGCTCGGCCATCAGGCGTTCGATCGCCTCGTTGGCCTGGGCGTCCTCGATGGCGAGCGCGACCAGGTCGGCGGCCAGGCGCAGGAACTCGGAGTCGCGGTCGCTGAAGCGGTCGGCGGTCGGCGCGTAGACGCCGAGTGTGCCGATCACCCGCGACTCGACCTTGAGCGGCGCCAGCACCGCCGAGCGGAAGCCGAGCGGGGCGAGCTCGCTCTTGTGCTGCTGCGCGGGATCGCCGCCGATGCGGCCGTGCACCAGCGTCTCGCCGTCGAGGATGCGCCGGTTGAGCGGGCTCTGGTCGACGCGGATGACGGTCTTCTCCACCAGCTCACGGGGCAGTCCGTGCGCCGCCACGTAGCGCAGCGTTCTGCCGTCTTCGGAGAGGAGCTTCACCGCCGCCGCCGGCACCTCGGTCACCCGGGCCAGCTCGCGGACGACGGCCTCGAGCTTGGGCGAGAGATGGCGCTCGGCGCCGATCGAGCGGACCATCGCATAGAGGCTGTTCAGCCGCGTGTTGAGGTCGGCCAGCTCGCCGGAAGCAGCGCCGAGCTCGTCGACGCGGACGCGCAGCTGCCGCATGATGCGCGCGACCATGGTTGCGGTCAGGAAGAGCGTCGCGGTGAGAACGAGCAGGAAGACCGTCGCCGCAGCCGGATCGTCGAGCCCGTGCAGCGGTCGCCCGCGGAAGGCGAGTCCCTGGCTGGGGAGCCAGCCGGCGACGTCCAGCCCATGGATCGCCCAGAGTCCGGCCGCGGCGAAGGCCGCGAAGAGATGCGCGGTGGCAGGAGAGAACTGCACCGCGCCGACGATGACGTGGAAGAGAAGGAAGAGGGCGAGCGGGCTCGCAGCTCCGCCGGTCAGATGGACGAGCAGGAGCATCGCCGCGTAGTCGGCCAGCACCTCCGAGATCACCACGCGACGTTCGAAGCGCGGATCGGCGACGAGCTCCCGCTCCCAGTGCTGGTAGATCCAGGCGAAGGCGGCGTTGTAGACCAGACTGGCGATCGCGATGAGCAGGATCGGCGCGGCGCGCAACTCGAAGCCGACCGCCTGGCCGGCAAGGACGCCCAGTGACATGAGCGGCGCGACGGCCCAGCGCAGGCGGATCTGCCAGAGCCCGCGGCGGCCCCAGAGCTGCGGCAGGGGGCGCAGGAGCTCGCCGTGATCCGGTCGGCGGCTGGTGTCGCTTTCGACGGTCACGGCCCGGCTCTCAGAACCGAGGCTGCGGTGAGCGAGGGGTCAGCTGCGCGTCGGCTTTCACAGCCATGCAGCGCGGGGTCACGAGTAGATGGTGCACGAGATCGCCGACTGCCGCAATACCCGATGCGGGCGCCCCCCGGCCGCAGCTCTCGCGGGGGGGCTCGCCCCGCCACCGCCCGGCGGCGCCGGTGTGTGCTAGGTTCCCGCCCGGGGACTCCGTCATGGCTTATCTCGCCTGCCGTCGCTTCGCGTGGCTCGCAGCGGCCGTGTTGCTCGGCGCCAATCCGTCTTACGCCGGCCTTCCCGATCCGATCCTGGTCGACAGCTTCGAGTCGGGAGACTCCTGCTCCTGGGGTGCCGGTCCGGCAACCTGCCCCGGCTTCACGATCACCACGCCGCCGCTGCAGGTCGAGAGTGGTCAGGAGGTCGCCTACTGCT
>NZ_JAGOID010000176.1 GCF_017995835.1 Amaricoccus sp. | reverse complement strand
GCTGTTTGTCCTTCGGATCCCGTCGCCCCCGAAGTGGGCATCTGTCCCTCCGCTTCTTCCTGACGGTCGGCTGAAGCGGAATCCGCGGGCGCGTCAGCAACCCCTCAGGCGGACCCTCCAGATTGACGGCATCGATCCTGAAAGGAGACCCGAGATGAGGCAAACCCTGACATTCCTGGCGCTTCTCGCCGCCGTTCCGGCGGGCGCGGCGCTGGCCGGCGACGATTGTTCGGTGAGCCGGGCCGACTGGCAGCCGCGGGAGGCCGTGGCCCGACTGGCGGAGGAGAACGGCTGGACCGTGCGCCGTATCGGGACCGATGACGGCTGCTACGAGGTCAAGGGCCGCGATCGCGACGGGCGCGAGATCGAGGTCGAGATCCACCCGGCGACGCTGCGGGTGATCGACCTCGAGTACGAGGATGACGACGACGACGCCCGAGGCGACGCCCGAGACCCGGCGCCGGGTGGATCCGTGGCGCCACCGCCGAACGGGCTCTTCGGGAACGGCGCCCGGCCGCGGGTCCAGGTGAACTGACCCGCTCCGACCACCAGAAGGAGGCTTGATCCGATGAAACCGATTCTCGCCGCGCTCGCGCTGACAACGGCGCTTACGCTGCCCGCGCTTGCCATGGCGCGTCCCGTCACGCTGACCACCACGCTCAACGACTACGGCGGCGACGGGGCCTATCTCGCGCTCTACGTCACCGACGCCTCGGGCGCCTATGTCGGCAGCCTGTGGATGGCCGGCGGCACGTCCAAATACTACGAGCACCTGACCGACTGGCACCGCGCCACCGGCGGCGACCCGGCGCAGATCAACGGCATCACCGGCGCCAGCGTCGGCGCCGGGCGCACGCTCGAGATCACGCTCGACCTCGCCGACGCCCTCATCGACGCGGGCTATACGCTGCACATCGACGCGGCCGTCGAGGACATGCGCGACAGCCCGAACGAGATCGCCGTGCCGCTGACGACCGAGGGCGCCGGCCAACCCGTGCGTGGCCGCCGCTACGTGGCCAGCTTCAGCTACGACATGTGAGGGATGGAGGCCATGATCCGCGCCCTCCATCGCTGGCCCGGTCTCGTGGCCCTGGCTCTGGTCACGGTGCTGGCATTGAGCGGGGCGGCGCTGTCGGTCTTCCCGGCGGCCGAGCGCCTCGCCGCGCCGCGGGCCGACGCGACGCTCAGCGTCGCCGAACTCGCGGCCCGCATCGAGGCGGCCTATACCGGCGTCGAGCAGATCCGCCGCGCGCCATCGGGCAGGATCACCGCCTACTGGTTCGACGGCGGCGTGCCCGGAGCCGCCGTCATCGACCCCGCGACGGGCCGGGGCGTCGCCTCGGCCGACCCGAACCCGACCGAACGCTGGCTCACCAACCTGCACCGCTCGCTGTTTCTCGGCGACGGCGGCCGGATCGCCACGGCGGTGGGCGCGGCGGCGATGCTGGCGCTTGTGCTCTCCGGCGCGGCACTGGTGGCCCGGCGCGCGGGCGGCTGGCGGCGCTGGTTCGCGCCGCTGCGCGGCCCGCTGGCCGGGCGGCTCCACGTCGAGGCGGCGCGCATCGCCGTGCTCGGGCTCGCGCTATCCTCGGCCACGGCGCTCTGGATGACGGCCTCGACCTTCGATCTCCTGCCCGATGGCGGAGCCCCGCCGTTCCCGCCGGCGGCGGTGAGCGGCGAGACCGGCGTCGCGCTCCGCGCCATCGACCTGCTGCGCGCCACGCCCGTCGCCGGCCTGCGGGAGCTGAGCTTTCCCTATCCCGGCGACGCCACCGACGTCTTCACCCTCAAGACCGATCGCGGCGCGGGATATCTCGACCAGGGCACCGGCGCGCTCCTCGCGTGGAGCGACCTGACCGGCTGGCAGCGGGTCTCGGAGACGATCACCATGCTCCACACCGGAAAGGGCGCCGCCGTGCTCGGGCTGGCGCTGGGACTGACGGCGCTCGGCGTGCCGGTCCTGGGCGCGACGGGTGTCCTCGTCTGGCTCGCCGGGCGGCGGGGCCGGCCGAGGCTGCGCGGCGCCGTGTCCGCCGCCCGCGCCGAGACGATCCTGCTCGTCGGCAGCGAGGGCGGCAGCACCTGGGGATTCGCGGCGACGCTGCTGGAGGCATTGACGGAAGCGGGCCAGCGGGTCCACGCCGCGCCGATGTCGGCCTTCGACCCGGCCCGCCATGCCAGCGCGAAACGGGTCATCATCCTCGCCGCCACCTACGGCGACGGCGATGCGCCCGCTTCGGCCAGGGGCTTTCTCGACCGGCTGGAGCGGATGGAGCCCGGTCCCGCCGCGCCGCTCGCGGTCCTCGGCTTCGGCGACCGCGGCTTTCCGGCCTATTGCGCCTTCGCCGAGACGGTCGAGCGGGTCGCGCGGGCGAAGGGTTGGACCGAGCTCGTCCCCTTCGACACCGTGGACCGCCAGTCGTCACAGGAATTCGCCCGCTGGGGCCGCGCGCTCGGCGCCGCGCTGGGGACCGACCTCGATCTCGCGCACCAGCCCGTCCTGCCCGCGGCCGAGACCCTGACGCTCGTCTCGCGCCGCGACTACGGCGCCGAGGCGCAGGCGCCGACCGCGATCCTGCGCTTCGCGCTGCCAAAGGCCTCGCTCTGGCAGCGCCTGACCGGGCGGGGCCTCGCGCGGTTTCACGCCGGCGACCTGCTGGGCGTCCTGCCAGAAGGCTCGCCCGTGCCGCGCCTCTATTCGCTCGCCTCGGGCCGCCGCGACGGCTTCGTCGAGATCGTCGTCAGGAAACACCCCGGCGGCCTGTGCTCGGGCCAGCTCACCGCGCTCGAGCCGGGGCGGACGGTCCGCGCCTTCCTGCGCCGCAACCCCGTCTTTCACGCCGGCCGCGACCACGCACCGCTGATCCTGATCGGGGCGGGGACGGGCGTCGGCCCGCTGGCGGGCTTCATCCGCGCCAATGCCCGCCGGCGCCCCGCGCGGCTCTTCTTCGGGATGCGCCATCCCGACAGCGATTTCCTCTATGGCGAGGAACTGGCCGAATGGCAGGCGCAAGGCCGGCTTGACCGGCTGACGACGGCCGTCTCGCGCGGTCCCCGCCCGCACTACGTCCAGGACGCGTTGCGCGCCGAAAGCGCCGAGGTCGCCCGGGCGATCCGTGACGGAGCGCGGGTGATGGTCTGCGGCGGGCGCGCTATGGCCGCGGGCGTCGCCGAGGCGCTGACCGAGATCCTCGCGCCACAGGGGCTGACGCCGGGAATGCTCAGAGCGGAGGGACGCTATGTCGAGGACGTCTACTGAACCCGTCCGCCACGCGCTGAACGGCCCGACCATGGGCACCCGCTGGTCGGCGCTGTTCTTCGCCGCCCCCGGCTTCGACCCGGCGCCGGCGCAGGCCGCGTTGCAGGCCGCGGTGGACGCGGTGGACGGCCAGATGTCCACCTGGAAGCCCGACAGCGACCTGATGCGCCTGAACGCCGCGCGCGCCGGCGCTTGGGTGACGCTGCCTGCCCCGCTGATCGAGGTGCTGCGGCTGGGCGTGGAGATCGGCCGCGCCTCCGGCGGCGCCTTCGACATCGGCATGGGCGACGCGGTGGCCGCCTGGGGCTTCGGCCCCGAGCCCGCCGCGCCCGACCGCATCCGCGCCGCGATGGCCGCCCCGCGCTCCCCGG
>NZ_JAGOID010000087.1 GCF_017995835.1 Amaricoccus sp. | reverse complement strand
CTTCAGCATCCCGTCCTGGTGGATGCCGCTCTCGTGGGCGAAGGCGTTCTTGCCGACGATGGCCTTGTTGAACTGCACCGGGAAACCCGAGACGGTGGCGACGAGCCGGCTCGCCTGCATGATCTTCGTGGTGTCGATCCCGGTCCGGTACGGCATGATGTCGTGCCGCACCTTCATCGCCATCACCACCTCCTCAAGCGCGGTGTTGCCCGCCCGCTCGCCGAGGCCGTTGATGGTGCACTCGATCTGCCGCGCCCCCGCCTCGACGGCGGCGAGCGCGTTCGCCGTCGCCATGCCGAGGTCGTTGTGGCAATGCGTCGCGAAGACCACCTCGTCCGCCCCCGGCACCCGCTCGATCAGCATCCGGATGAGGTCGGCGCTCTCGCGCGGGGCGGTGTAGCCGACGGTGTCGGGGATGTTGATCGTCGTCGCGCCGGCCTTGATGGCGATCTCGACCACGCGGCAGAGATAGTCGTGCTCGGTCCGCGTCGCATCCATCGGCGACCACTGCACGTTGTCGCAGAGGTTGCGGGCATGGGTCACGGTCTCGTGGATCCGCTCGGCCATCTGGTCCATGTCGAGGTTCGGGATCGCCCGGTGCAGCGGCGAGGTTCCGATGAACGTGTGGATTCGCGGCCGCCGCGCGTGCCGCACCGCTTCCCAGCAGCGGTCGATGTCCTTCTGGTTGGCGCGCGCCAGCCCGCAGATCACCGCACTACGGGCGAGCTTCGCGATCTCGCTCACCGCCTCGAAATCGCCGTCCGAGGCGATGGGGAACCCGGCCTCGATGATGTCGACGCCCATCTGGTCGAGCAGTTCGGCGATCTGGAGCTTCTCCTCGAGCGTCATCGTCGCCCCGGGCGACTGCTCGCCGTCGCGGAGCGTGGTGTCGAAGATGAGGACGCGGTCCTGGTCGGAGGCGTTGGCGGTCATGGCTGTGGTCTACCTTGAGCGAAAGGGCGTCTTTCGGCGCGATCCCGTCGGTCCCCTGAGCGCGCGCGCCGGAACCCTGGCGCGCTCAGAGGCCGCCTAGCAGCGCGAGCCCGACCGGGCGACGCCCGGCCTGCGCTCCGAAAGCCCCAAGGGTCTGCCGTATGCTCATGGCGCGGCACTATACAGGTGCGGCGGGGAAGATAAAGCAACAATCCGTCCCGCGGAGCGGCCCGGCGCGTCGCACGGCGCCAGACTCCGCGCGACACCTTGAGGAACGGTCCAATATCAATGTATTACCTTATCCCTCGCCGTGAGGCAGCGGCGAGGCGAACCCGTGCGGGCGCCGTTGACAGCGCCCCATCCCGCGTATATCTCGCGCCGACGACACCGGCCCGGGTGGCGGAATGGTAGACGCGCTGGTTTCAGGTACCAGTGGCTTAACGGCCGTGGAAGTTCGAGTCTTCTCCCGGGCACCACTTCCCCCCGCGCGACCGCGCTCCCGCGCGGCGCCGGGCGAGGGAGCGAGATGACGAACCACCTCTACAAGGGCGACCTGCCGGAAGGCCTCGACCTCGGCCCGGTCGTCGCCATCGACACCGAGACGATGGGCCTGATCCCCGCCCGCGACCGGCTCTGCCTCGTCCAGCTCTCCGCCGGCGACGGCGACGCCCATCTCGTGCAGATCCGCCCTGGCGACGACGCGCCCCGCCTCGTCGCCATGCTCGGCGACCCGGGGGTGGAGAAGCTCTTTCACTTCGCCCGCTTCGACGTCGCGGTGCTGCGCCACCGCTTCGGCGTGCTGACGCGGCCGATCTGGTGCACCAAGATCGCCTCGCGGCTGGTGCGCACCTACACCGACCGCCACGGGCTCAAGGATCTGCTGCGCGAGATGCTCGAGGTCGACGTCTCCAAGGCGCAGCAATCCTCCGACTGGGGGGCGGAGACGCTGACCCAGGCGCAGATCGACTACGCCGCCTCGGACGTGCTCCACCTCCACCGCCTCAAGGCGGCGCTGGAGTCCCGCCTCGCCCGCGAGGAACGGACCGGACTGGCCCGGGCCTGCTTCGACTTCCTGCCCGCGCGTGCGGAACTCGACCTTGCGGGCTGGGACAAGATCGACATCTTCGCCCATGCCTGAGGACGCCATCCTTCGCGACGCGAGCCTGATCGCCTCCGGCCGGCGGGTGATCGGCATCGAGGCGGCGGCGCTCGCAAGCCTTGCGGACGCGCTCGGCGACAGCTTCGCGGCGGCGGCGCAGCTGCTGCTGGCGACGAGAGGCCGGGTGATCGTCTCCGGCATGGGCAAGTCCGGCCACGTCGCCCGCAAGATCGCCGCCACCCTTGCCTCGACCGGCACGCCGGCCTTCTTCGTCCATCCGGCCGAGGCGAGCCACGGCGACCTCGGCATGATCACCCGCGACGACGTGGTGATGCTGCTCTCCAACTCCGGCGAAACGCCGGAGCTCGCCGACCTGATCGCCTATACCCGCCGCTTCGCCATTCCGCTCGTCGCCGTCGCCGGCCGGGCGGAAAGCACGCTGATCGCCCAGGCCGACGTCGGGATCGTGCTGCCCCCGGCGCCCGAGGCCTGCCCGGTCGGCCTCGCGCCCACCACCTCGACCACGATGACGCTCGCCCTCGGCGACGCGCTGGCGGTGGCGCTGATGGAGACCCGCGCCTTCACGCCGGCGGAGTTCCGCGACCTCCACCCCGGCGGCCGCCTCGGCGCCCGCCTCGCCACCGTGGGGCAGCTCATTCACCGCGGCGATGAGGCGCCGCTGGTCGGCATGGACGCGGGCATGCCGGAGGCGCTCCTCGAGATGACGGCGAAGGGCTTCGGCGTGGTCGGCGTCACCGACGCCGAAGGCCGGCTGGTCGGCGTCGTCACCGACGGCGACCTGCGCCGGCACATGGACGGGCTGCTGTCGCGCGGCGTCGCCGAGGTGATGACCCGCGCGCCGCGCACCATCGCGACCACGGCTCTGGCGTCCGAGGCGCTGGGGATCATGAACGGCTCGCGCATCACCACGCTCTTCGCCATCGACCCCGCCGCGCCCGGGCGGCCGGCGGGCGTGCTCCACGTGCACGACTGCCTGCGCGCCGGCGTCGCCTGAGCCATGGCCGCCGCCGGCCCCGGGTTCCATTCCCGCCTCGTCGCGTTCCTCAAGGTCGGGCTGCCGCTCGTCGCCATCGCCATGCTCGCCGGGCTCTTCCTCGGCTCGGAGCGGCCCCGCGGCGGGGGCGAGCTGGTGTTCTCGCCCGCGGACCTCGCGGCGCTCGGCAACGGGATGCGGGTGACGGCGCCGGTCTTCTCCGGTACGACCGAGGCCGGCGACCGCTTCCGCTTCACCGCAGCCGAGGTGACGCCCGACGCGGCGCCGCCGACGCGCGCCGCCATCGAGGACCTGTCGGGGCGGGTCGACTTCGCCGACGGAAGAGGCGTGGACGTCCGCGCCGACGCCGGCGATCTCGACCTTCGCAGCCAGGCGCTGGCGCTCGAAGGCGCGGTGCGGCTCGACAGCGACGACGGCTACGCCTTCGTCGCCAGCCGCGTCGACGTCGATCTCCGCGCCGGGAGCATGGTGGCGACCGGCGACGTGGGCGGCGACGGCCCGATGGGCACGATCGACGCGGCGAAGCTCACCGTCTCGCCGCCGGACGAGGCGGGCGGCGCGCGCAAGTTCTTGTTCGAAGAGAACGTGCGCGTGGTATACGATCCCGCCACCGCCCCGACCGGGGCGGGCTCTGCCAGCGAATGAAAGGCCCCCGAATGCGCGCGCTGACGATCCCTGCCCTGATCGCGGCGCTGGCGGCGGGCGGCGCGGCGGCGGCGCAGGACGCCCCGGCTCTGGCGCGGGCGGGCGCCTCGTCGGGGGGCGCCTCGGTCCCGTTCGATTTCGAACACGATTCTTCGCTGCCGGTCGAGATCACCTCGGACGCGCTGGCCCTCGACCAGGCGGCGCGCACGGCGGTCTTCACCGGCACGGTAAAGGTCGGCCAGGGCGAGCTGCGCCTCGCCGCCGACCGGCTCGAGGTTTACTACGCCGAAGGCGCGGAGGGCCGGCAGGGCGGCATCGAGCGCATGGACGCCTCCGGCAACGTCACACTGTCGAACGGCGCCGAGGCGGCCGAAGCCAGGCACGCGAGCTACGTGGTGACGACCGGCATCGTCGAGATGGACGGCGACGTGCTGCTGACCCAGGGCTCCAACGCGCTGGCGAGCGAGCGGCTGCGGCTGGATCTCAACGCCGGCACCGGCACGCTCGAGGGTCGGGTCAAGACGATCATCGTTCCCGGCGAGGTCAAGGAGGGCGCGCCGTGAGCCGGCCGGCCTTGCGCGTCACCGAGGGAGGCAAGGGCCTCGTCGCCGCCAACCTCGGCAAGGCCTACCGCCGGCGCCCGATCCTGCGCGACGTCTCGCTGTCGCTCCGGCGCGGCGAGGTGGCGGCGCTGCTCGGCCCCAACGGCGCGGGCAAGACCACGTGCTTCTACGCCCTCGCCGGCCTCGTGCCGCCGGATTCGGGCACGGTCAGCGTCGACGGCGTCGACGTGACGCACCTGCCGATGTACCGCCGCGCCAAGATGGGGATCGGCTACCTGCCGCAGGAGGCGAGCGTGTTCCGCGGCCTTTCGGTCGCCGACAACATCCGCGCCATCCTCGAGGTCACCGTCCCAGACCCCGAGAAGCGCCACGAATTGCTCGACGAACTGCTCGGCGAGTTCTCGATCGCCCATCTCGCCCGCGCCCCGGCCATCGCGCTCTCCGGCGGCGAGCGGCGGCGGGTGGAGATCGCGCGCTGCCTCGCGGCGCTGCCGAAGTACGTTCTGCTCGACGAGCCCTTCGCCGGCGTCGACCCGCTCGCGGTCGCGGACATCCGCAAGCTGGTCCGCCAGCTCAAGGATCGCGGCATCGGCGTCCTGATCACCGACCACAATGTGCGCGAGACGCTGGAAATCGTCGACAGAGCCTATATCCTCCATGGGGGATCGGTGATCATGACCGGCACCCCCGAGGAGGTCGTGCGCGACGACAATGTGCGGCGGGTCTACCTTGGCGACAGCTTCCGCATATGACCACGGGCGGGGAGACGCCTGATGGCGCTGGCCCCTCGCATCGAGATTCGCCAGGGGCAGACGCTCGTCATGACGCCCCAGTTGCAGCAGGCGATCCGGCTGCTGCAACTGTCCAACCTCGCGCTCTCCGAATACGTGGCGGCCGAGGTCGAGAAGAACCCGTTCCTCGAACTCGCGCCGCCGCCGCCGGCGACGCCGACGCGGACGAGCCTCGGCCCGCGCGCGGGCGGCGGGTCGCTGGACGCGCTCGACACGACGCCGGCGTTCGTGGGTCTCGCGGAGCACCTTCTGGCGCAGATCGGGGCGGTGCGCGCGGCCGCGCCGGTGGTGACGGCGGCGCGCCTCCTCGCCGAAGAGCTGGAGGAGGACGGCTATCTGCGCGTGCCGCTGGCGGAAGTCGCGGCGCGCCACCGGCTCGCGCCCGCCGATGCCGAGCGGGGGCTGGCGCTGGTGCAGTCCTGCGATCCGGTCGGCGTCGGCGCCCGGACGCTCGCGGAATGCATGTCGCTGCAACTGCGCGACAAGGATCGGTTCGACCCCGCCATGCGGACGCTCGTCGAGAACCTCGCGCTGCTGGCGCGTGGCCGCACGGCGGAACTTCAGGCGCTGTGCGGCGTCGATGCGGCCGACTTCGCCGGGATGCTCGCCGAGTTGCGCGCCCTCGACCCCAAGCCCGGCCTGCGCTTCGCCGAGACGCCGACGCAGGCGATCGCGCCGGACGTCTACGTCGAGCGCGCGCCCGGAGGCGGATGGACGGTCGAGCTCAACACCGAGACGCTGCCGCGCGTCCTCGTCAACAACCGCTACGTCACGCGGCTCGCCGGCAAGGACGGCGCCACCCGGGCCTACGTGTCCGAGATGAGCGCGGCGGCGAACTGGCTGGTCCGCAGCCTCCAGCAGCGGGCGCGCACCATCCTCAAGGTCGCGAGCGAGCTGGCCCGCCACCAGGACGCGTTCTTCGACGCGGGCCCGAGCCGGCTGCGGCCGCTGACCCAGCGGGCGCTGGCCAACCGGATCGGGCTCCACGAATCCACCGTCAGCCGGGTCACGGCCGACAAGTACGTCGCCTGCGAGCGGGGCGTTTTCGAGATGCGGGGCCTCTTCAGCGCGACGATCCAGTCGTCGCTGGGGGGCGAGGGCGTCTCGGCAGCCGCGGTCCAGTCGCGCATCCGGACGATGATCGGCGACGAGGGGCCGACCCGGCCGCACTCGGACGACCGGCTTGTCGCGCTGCTCGCCGAAGAGGGGATTGAAATTGCTCGGCGCACGGTTGCAAAATACCGGGAAGGCATGGGCATACCGTCCTCGGTCGAGCGTCGTCGAGCCAGGGCGGCCCTGGCCCGAACCTGACGGTTCGGTCATACGGACGCCAGACGGGCGAACCAACCAGAGCCGGCTGTGGCTGCCGGCGCACAAGGGGGCGCGACATGCGGATCCAGGTCAGCGGCAAGCAGATAGACGTCGGCGAGTCGCTGAAATTGCACGTAGAGGAGAAGGTCTCCGCGCTGTGCGGCAAGTATGCCGACCGCGCGGTCGAGGCCGTCGTGATCTTCTCGCGCGACCGCCACGAATTCGTGGCGGACAGTTCGGTCCACCTGCCGACCGGGCTCACGGCTCAGGCGAAGGCCCGCGCCGGCGAGATCTACGCCAGCTTCGACTCGGCGATCGAACGGCTGGAGAAGCAGCTCCGGCGCTACAAGCGGCGGCTGAAGGACCACAACCGCAACCGCGAGTTTCCGATTGAAGCCGTCGACGCGCCGTCCTACATCCTCGCCAGCGGCGAAGAGCATGCCGACGACGCGGAGCCGGAGACGCTCCAGCCGATCATCGTCGCCGAGATGGAGACGCGTGTGCCTTTTCTGTCGGTCGGCGAAGCGGTGATGCAGATGGAACTTGCGGGGGCGGCGATGCTCGTGTTCCGCAATGACGCGCATGGCGGCGTAAACGTCGTGTACCGGCGCGACGACGGCAACATCGGCTGGATCGATCCGAGGAACAGCCAGTAGCGGCGACGGGCCGAGGGAGTCCCTGATCATGGAGCTTTCGCAGATTCTGGGCGTGGAGGCCGTGCGCGCGCCCCTAAAGGCGACGAGCAAGAAGCGTTTGCTCCAGGATCTCGCCGACATGGCGGAGCAGGTCTACGACCTGTCGTCGGAAGCCGCCTACAAGGCCCTGAGCGAGCGCGAGGCGCTGGGGCCGACCGGCGTGGGGCGCGGCGTGGCGATCCCGCACGCGCGCTTCGCCGGGGTCAGCCGCGTGGTCGGGCTGTTCGTGCGGCTGGAGAAGCCGGTCGACTTCGAATCGATCGACCGCCAGCCGGTCGACCTCGTCTTCGCGCTCCTCGCCCCCGAGGCGGCGGGCGCGGAGCACCTGAAGGCCTTGGCCCGCGTGTCGCGCACGCTGCGCAGCGAGGCGATCTGCGCCAAGCTGCGATCGACCTTCGACCCCAACGCGCTCTACGCCATCCTGACCGAGACCAAGAGCGAGCAGGCCGCCTGAGACCGCCCGGCGGCGGCGATCTCAGGCTTGGCCGTTTCTTCCCGTCGCCATGGCCGACGCTTTCCCGATCGGGCGGGCCGGCGCAAGAAAGGCGCCCGCCCGCGTCGGGCGGGCGGGACATTCGCATCGGATGTATCGGATCATGCGGTGAGACGCGGCGGGGCTTCGCCCGGTGGCGGAGCCCCTGCCCCTGCCCCGATCAGGCCCCGGCGACGGCCTTCTTGCGCACGGGCTCGTGCGAGGCGTCGAGCACGCTCTGGAGGTACTCCAGGAACTCGCCGCGCAGTTCGTCCCGGGCGAGGCCGAACGCGACGGTCGCCTGCAGATAGCCCGATTTGGAGCCGCAGTCGAAGCGTTGGCCGCGGAAGCGGAACGCATGCACGTCGCCCCTGCGCGTGATCTCCTGCGCGATCGCGTCGGTCAGCTGAACCTCGCCGCCGGCGCCTGCCTCCAGCTTCTCGAGATTGTGCAACACCTTCGGCGTCAGGATGTAGCGCCCGATCACCGCGAAGTTCGACGGCGCATCGGCCGGCTTCGGCTTCTCGACCATGCCGTTGACCGTCATGGTGACGCCGGTCTGGGAACCGACGTCCACGATCCCGTAGGACGACACGCTGGCGTGCGGAACCTCCATGGTGGCGACCATGTTGCCGCCGGTCTCCTGATAGGCCTCGACCATCTGCTTGAGGCAGGGGGTCTCCGCGTCGATCACGTCGTCGGGCAGGATGACCGCGAAGGGCTCGTCGCCGATCAGCCGGCGCGCGCACCAGACCGCGTGGCCGAGGCCGCGCCGCTCCTGCTGCCGGACGTAGGCGACGGCGCCCGAATCCATGTCCGTCTGCCTCAGCGTGTCGAGCAGCGCCGTCTTGTTGCCCTCGCGAAGCGCCGCCTCGAGTTCGGGCGCGCCGTCGAAATAGTCCTCGAGCGCGCTCTTGCCGCGCGAGGTCACGAAGATGAACTCCTTCACTCCCGCCGCACGGGCCTCGTCGATCGCATACTGGATCAACGGCCGGTCGACGAGCGGCAGGATCTCCTTCGGCACGGATTTCGTCGCTGGCAGGAATCGGGTGCCAAAACCGGCAACCGGAAAAACTGCCTTCGTCACCTTGCGGCTCATTTCGCCCCTCGCTCGTTACTCATCCAGGAACTCGCGTCCCCGGCGCGCGTTCCATCAAGACCCGCTGCCGACGTAGCACAGCCGGAAGCCGCCGTCGCGTGCATTTGCTCATACCCGGCCCTCGGCAGCAAGAATCGCCTCTATCCGCGCCACGTCCTCGGGGTTGTTGACCTCCCAGAAGGCGCGGCCGCGCGCCTCGACCTCGACGCAGCGAACTGGCACGCCGTTCTCCAGGAACCGGAGCTGTTCCAGGCCTTCCCACGCCTCGAGCGGACCTTCGCGCCATTCGTCATAGCGCAGGAGCGCGCCCCTCCGATAGGCGTACGCGCCGACATGGTGAAAGACCGGTATCGTCTCGTCGGGGCCGAGCGGCCGGCCGGTATAGGGTATCACTTCCTTGGAGAAGTAGAGCGCGTTCCCCTCGGCGCCGAACACCGCCGTCGTCGCGCCTACCCGGCCGTTGCGACGGTCCTCCAGAAAGCTCGCGAGCGAATGCGCGTCGCAGCGCAGCACCGGGGTGGCCATCTCGCAGTCGGGATCCCCCCGCATGGCGCCGATCAGCGCCCCGAGGAACCAGGGCGGCGTCAGCGGCGCGTCGCCCTGCAGGTTCACCACCACGTCCCAGCCCGGCCCGAGCGCGCGCGAGACCGCGGCGCAGCGCTCCGTGCCGTTGCGGCAACGCTCGGAGGTCATCACGACTTCGGCGCCGAACGCTTCCGCGGCGTGGCGGATGCGGTCGTCGTCGGTGGCGACCACGATCCTGTCGACGCCCGGCACCTCGTGCGCCGCGTCCCAGGCGCGGCGGATCAGGCTCCGCGCCTCGCCGGTCGCCCCGCGCAGCGGCGTGAGCGGCTTGCCCGGGAAGCGGGTCGAGGCGTAGCGGGCCGGTATGACCAGCAGGACACGCAAGGCCGTCAGGCGCCCGCCAGAGGCACGCCCGGGGCATGGGCGATGAAGAACGGGTTCTCGAAGCCGGCCTTGCCATAGGTGAGCGGCGTGTGATCGTCGAAGCGCACCACGCTGCCGCCCGCGCCGAGGAGCACCGCCTGCCCCGCCGCCGTGTCCCACTCCATCGTGCGTCCGAGCCGGGGATAGAGATCCGCCTCGCCGGCAGCCACCAGGCAGAACTTCAGCGAGGATCCGGCCGAGCGGAAGTCCCTGACAGCGTAGCGGCCGATGTAGTCGTCGGTCGCCTGATCGCGGTGCGACTTGGACGCGACGACGACGAGCGCGGCCGGATCGGGGTCGGACACCTCGAGCGCCTTGACGGGCCCTCTGGCGTCCGCCGCATGCGGGCCGGTCTCCTCGACCGTGCTTCCGTCCGCGAGCGTGTAGAACAGCCGGCCGATCGCGGGCGCATAGACGACGCCGCGCGTCGGCACGCCGTCCTCGATCAGCGCGATGTTGACGGTGAAGTCGCCCCGGCGCTGCACGAACTCCTTGGTCCCGTCGAGCGGATCGACGAGGAAGAACGTGGTGGCGGTGACGCCGTGGCTCGCCGCCTGCTCCTCGGTGACGATGGCGATGTCGGGGAAGGCCGCCGCGAGACCGGCCGAGATCAGCGCGTCGGCGCGTTCGTCCGCCACCGTGACCGGCGAGGCGTCGGCCTTGGCCTTCACGTCGAACTCGGGGCCTTCGTAGACCTCCATGATCGCGGCCCCCGCCTCGAGGGCGAGACGGCGGCAGGTCGTCACGATGCTGGCATGGTCCATTGGCGGTCTCTCCCGGAACTGGTCAAACGGAACTGGACAGCGAGGCTATGGACCACCCGTGCCCGCATTGTAAACAGGCACGCAACCAGAGGTGACGATGTCCGACCGCGACCAGAGCAGGCTTCCGCCGACCGGCCCGCGCCTCCTGCGCTGGTGGCGGCGCTGGCGCTGGATCGTGCTCGGGGTCGGCGGCTTCGTCTGCCTCTGGCTCGTCGTCATCGCCGGCAACAGCCTCGGGCGCTATCTCGGCTGGTTCGTGCCCGCGGAGCCGCCCGAGGCCGTCGCCGCGGCGCTGCGGCCCTACTACCGCACCATGGTTCCGCCCGGCGAGGGCCCCTTTCCCACCGCGCTGCTCTACTCGGGATGCGACGGGCCGCACGACAATCTCGATCGCTGGGCCGACATGTTGAACGCCCGCGGCTGGGCGGCGATCGTCGTCGACAGCCACTCGCCGCGGGACTTCCAGGAACACGAGGTCTGGCGGCTGATCTGCGCCGGGCAGCTGCTGATGGGTTCGGAGCGCGCCTCCGACGTCCTCGTGTCCATCCACGACGCGCGGCGGATGAAGTTCGTCGATCCCGACCGGCTGGTCCTGATCGGCTCGTCGCATGGCGGCTGGGCGATCATGGAGCTCCTCGCCTTCGAGAAGGAGTGGCGGCTGCCCTACGGTCTCTCCGAACTGCCCGGGGGAGCGACGGCCGCGCCGCTCGACGGTGTGGTGGGCGCGATCCTGCTCTATCCCTATTGCGGGACGGCGAACCGCGCCCGGCGCGTCGGGTGGAGCCTGCCGATCCCGGTGCTGTTCCTGCTGGCCGGGCGCGACGCGATCGCGCCGGCCGACGCCTGCCTCGAGGTTGCAGGCGAGCTGGCGATGGCCGGCCTCCCGGTCGAAACCCGGGTCTTCGACAACGCCACCCATGGCTTCGACCAGAAGGAGCGCGCGCCGTTCAGCTTCCTGCAATTCGATCCGGAGATCACGGCGATGGCGATGGCGATCGCCGGCGACTTCCTCGACCGGGCGGACGGCCCGCCGCGCTGAGCGTCAGCGCCAGCGGATCGCCACGGCGGAGACGAGCCCGCCCCCCGCCCCGCCGGGCAGCGGCTCGGTCCTGACCCGCGCCAGCGCGTCGAGCGCGCCGTAGCGCGCGCGTGCGGCCACGGCGACCGGCGTCGCCGCCTCCTCCAGCGGGTGGACGGGATGCGCGAGAACCAGGACCGGGCCGAGGACGACATGCGCCCGCACGGGCGTCCCCGGGAAATGCCCGATCCCGCCCGAGCGGGTCATCGCGCCGAGGCCGGCGCCGGACAGCAGGACGGCGACGGCCGCCACGAGCGCAGCACGTTTCATGCCGCTTCGCCTCCTCGGGGATCGCGTTCGGGATCGCGGACGATCTTGCGCCGCACCATCCACTTGCCGCAACCCGCGTTAAGGCGAGGTTAACGCCCGCGACGCCACCGTACGGGACTCGCTAGGAAGGAAATCCCATGCCATTGATACATCTTAGGAAACCTCCGTTGGCGTCGTCGCCGCCATGCCGGCGGAGCAACAGGCGTACCTCGGTTTGCGGCGCAGCGCGCTCGCGCCTACCCCGAGAGCAGCGCCGGAAGGTGGCGCCAACCGATGAAGGGGGCTAAAGAGAGCGTCCCGGACGGGAGGAACGATGCGCCGCACCAAGGCTTCCGACATCGCCCGCGCGCTGGCGCTGATCTGCCTCAGCGCCGCCGCCGGCTGCGCCACGCGCCCGGCGCCGCCGCCGTCGCTGGAGGACGATCCGCTCGAGGCGCAGAACCGCGCCGCCCACGATCTGAACGTCGCGCTCGATTCGAGCCTGTACGGCCCGGCCGCGCGCGCCTATGGCGCGGCTGTCCCCGAGCCGGCCCGGAACGGCGTGACGAATCTCGTCAACCATTCGCGCCTGCCGCACGGCGCGATCCAGTCCCTGTTGCAGGGGCGGCCCGTGCGGACGCTGGAGAACTCCATGCGCTTCGCGATCAACACGGTGTTCGGCTTCGGCGGCCTGCTCGACCCGGCCAAGGAGATGGGCCTGCCCTTCCGCGAGACCAACGTCGACGAGACCCTGCACGTCTGGGGCGTCCCGGCGGGCGGCTACTGGGAGCTGCCAGTCGGCGGTCCGGGCACCCAGCGCGACTGGATGGGCTACGCGGTCGACATCGTCACCGACCCCGTCTTCTACCTCACTGGCGGCGCCTCCTACGCGATCGCCGGCCTGCGCGGCGTCGACCTGCTGCATGACCGCTACAAGCTCGACCCGGCCATCGAGGCCCTGCTCTACGAGAGCGCCGACAGCTATACGTCCCAACGAATCAGTTACTTGCAGAACATGACCTCGCGCCTGCAAGGTGGCGGAACGGCGCTCGAGACCCTGGAGGATCCCTATGCCGATCAATGAAGCAGGCCGGATCGGCCGGCGTCGCGCGCTCGTCCTCGGGCTCGGCGCGGCGGCGACGCTCCTCCTGCCGTTGCGTCCGACGGTCGCGCGCGCCGACGCGGCCACCGACCGGGCCACCGCGCTGGTGGCCGGCCTCTCGGAGCAGCTGATCGCGCTCCTGCGTTCCGGCCGCTCCGAGGCGCAGCTTTACGGCGACTTCGAAAGGCTCCTCGCCCGCTACGGCGACATACCCGTCGTCGCCGCGAGCGTGCTGGGGCCGCCCTGGCGCAGCGCATCGGCGGCGCAGAAGCAGGCGTTCGTCTCGGCGTTCCAGACCTATCTGTCGCGCAAGTACGGCAAGCAGTTCCGCGACTACCAGAACGCCTCGATCGCCATCGTTCGCGCCCGCGACGCCGGCAAAAGCGGCGTCCTCGTCGAGACGAACGTGACGCGCCCCGGCCGCGACGGGTTCACGGTCGAATGGCAGGTGAGCGAGCGCGGCGGCGCGCCCAAGGTGATCAACCTGATCATCGAGGGCGTCTCGATGCTCACCAACGAGCGCGCCGAGATCGGGGCCCAGTACGAGGCGGCCGGCGGCAACCTCGACAGGCTCATCGCGGCGCTGAAGGCGACCGCCTGAGGCGAGGGTCGACCGGGCAGGACGCTGCCGCGGTCCGGGGGGAGCGCCGTCCTCGGGGACCCCGCAAGGGGGTCCCGCTCGGACGGCGCTGACGGTCGGCCGCCTTTGCGGCCTCCCTAGCGGAGCGGCCTCAAGCGGCCGCGAGTCCTTGCTGCTCCCCGCCCCTTGGCGGGGAGGCGCCTGCTCGATAGGGTTTCTGCCAGTATGAATGCCTGAAGGGAGATTGCGGCG
>NZ_JAGOID010000086.1 GCF_017995835.1 Amaricoccus sp. | reverse complement strand
ATCCGCTTCTGGGACTATCTCGGCGACCGCCTCCGCATCCCCGGCGCACCCACCATTCCCGCCTTGGATCACCTCATCCGCCAAGCCGCCCTCGCGTAGAGCCGCCCGGCCTTTTGCTCCGGCTACGGCGCCACCGGGTAAACCACGACGTAGACTGGCTTTTCTCCGATCGCCGCTATCCGGGCGAGCCCGCCATGCCCGGTCTCGCCGCCATCGCCTGCGTCGAGGCCGAGCGGATCGTCGACGGCAAGACCACCCGCGCCACCCGCTACTACCTCAGCTCCGTTCCGATCACCCCCGAGCGCTTCGCCGACGCCGTGCGCGCTCACTGGGCGATCGAGAACAGCCTCCACTGGGTTCTCGACGTCACCTTCGACGAGGACGGCGCCCGCAACCGCAAGGACAACGGGCCCGAGAACCTCGCCATCCTGCGCCGCCTCAGCCTGAACCTCCTGCGTTCGGCGCGGCCGAAGCTGTCCATCGCCCGAAAGCGCAAACGATCCGGATGGTCCGACGCCTTCGCCCGCTCCGTCATCGGCCAAATGCGATAGCCCTGCGACCTGGACCGGGGGCGGGCCCTCCGCCCCGGTCCCCGCACGGGCCGCCGCGCGTCAGCCTTGGACCGTGGTGGCGTCCGCGGTCGCCTCCGAGACGGCCTTGCGGCAGGCGGCGATCATGTGGTCGATGAAGAGGCGGACCTTGGGATCCTGCAGGCGCTTGTGCGGGTAGAGCGCCGCGAGGCTGACGCTCTCGGGCGGGGTCTCCTCGGCGACGATGACGAGCTCGCCCGCGCGCAGCTGCGCGGCGATCTCGAACACCGGCTTCAGCACGATGCCGCGCCCGGCGAGCGCCCAGCCGGTCAGCACGTCGCCGTCGTCCGATTCGAACGGCCCCGAGACGTCGAAGCGGCGCGGTCCCTCCGGCGTCAGCAGCGTCCAGTAGAACTCGCGCGCGCCCGGATAGCGCAGCATCAGGCAGCTGTGGCGGCCGTCGATCAGGTCCTGGCCGTTCCGCGGCCGGCCGCGGCGCGCCACGTAGTCCGGCGAGGCGACCAGTGCTCGCTTGCAGTCGGCGATCGCCCGCACCAGCAGGCTCGAATCCTCGAGCGCGCCGAGCAGGAAGGCGATGTCGATCCCCTCGGCGGTGACGTCGACCCGGCGATCCGACAGTCGCAGCCGCACGTCGATCTGCGGATAGAGATCCTTGAACCCCGGGATCAGCGGCGCGATCAGCCGCTTGCCGATGCCCAGGGGGGCCGCGACGTGGATCGATCCGCGCGGGTTGCGCGAGACGTCGGCGATGGCGGCCTCGGCCTCCTCGATGGTCTCGAGGATCTTCACCGCGCCCTTGTAGAAGATGGAGCCCTGCTCCGTCGGCTGGAGGCTCCGGGTCGTGCGGTTGAACAGGCGCACGCCGAGATGGCGCTCCAGTTCGGCCACCCGCGCCGAGGCGACCGCGGCGGAGACGCGCTGGTCGCGCGCGGCCGCCGACATCGAGCCGAGCTCGTAGACGCGCACGAAGGTTCGCAGCGTGTTGACGTAGGACATCGGGCTGGAGGCTAGCATTTTCTTGGGAATCGCGAAAGTGCTGCCGTCGCCTCCGGGATTTGCGCGGCAATCGAACTGGTCCATCCTGCCGGGATCGGGGACAGGAGGAGTGCATGTACGATTTCGCCGTCGTCTGGGAATGGCTCGCTTTCGCGGTGCGCTGGCTGCACGTGATCACGGGCATCGCCTGGATCGGATCGTCCTTCTATTTCGTCGCCCTCGACCTCGGGCTGCGCAAGGTTCCGGGCCTGCCCGTCGGCGCGCACGGCGAGGAATGGCAGGTCCATGGCGGCGGCTTCTATCACATCCAGAAGTACCTGGTGGCGCCCGAGCGGATGCCCGACCATCTGGTCTGGTTCAAGTGGGAGAGCTACGCCACCTGGCTTTCGGGTTTCGCGATGCTGGCGATCGTCTACTACGCCGGCGCGGAGATCTTCCTGATCGACCCGACCGTCATGCCGCTCTCGGTCCCGTTCGCCATCATGATCTCGATGGCCTCGCTCGGGGTCGGCTGGGTGCTCTACGACAACCTCTGCAAGTCGCGGCTCGCCGAGAACCCGACGTCGCTGATGGTGCTCCTGTTCCTCATTCTCGTCGTGATGGCCTGGGGCTACACCCAGGTCTTCAGCGGGCGGGCGGCGTTGCTGCACCTCGGGGCCTTCACGGCGACGATCATGTCGGCCAACGTCTTCTTCGTCATCATGCCGAACCAGCGGATCGTCGTCGCCGACCTCAAGGCGGGCCGCACGCCGGATCCGAAATACGGCAAGATCGCCAAGCTGCGCTCGACGCACAACAACTACCTTACCCTGCCCGTCATCTTCCTGATGCTCTCCAATCACTACCCGCTGGCGTTCGGGACGGAGTACAACTGGCTGATCGCAAGCCTCGTCTTCCTGATGGGCGTCACGATCCGGCACTACTTCAACACTATCCACGCAGGGACGGGCAACCCGACCTGGACCTGGCCGGCGACCGCCGCTCTCTTCGTGATCATCATGTGGCTTTCGACCATCGGCGGCCCGACCGAGACCAACGAGGACCAGGCGCTGACGCGGTTCCAGCAGCAGTTCGCCTCGACCGAGGGCTTCGGCGACGTGGCCGACACCGTGCGCGGCCGCTGCTCGATGTGCCACGCCCGCGAGATCTACTGGCCGGGCCTGATCCACGCGCCGAAGTCGGTCTACCTGGAAACCGATCAGGACATCGCCGCGCGGGCCCGCGAGATCTATCTTCAGGCCGGTCGCTCGCACGCCATGCCGCCGGGCAACGTCAGCGGCATGGAGCCGGTCGAGCGGCAGCGGATCGTCGACTGGTACGACGCCGCCGTCGCAGGCTGATGCCTCGTTAGGCACAATCCCGCCGGGGGGCTTCACGCGCCCCCCGAATTGCGTTAGTGTTTTTGCGCGTGCGAAATGGGTGTTGTGCGCCACAGGGTGATTCTGTGGCAGGTCTTCGGGGTTGGCGGCATGAATGCCATGACGGGTGACGACTATCGTCGGCGTGGACGGACAGGCGCCGGCGCCCCGGCGCCCGTGTCGATCGATCTGCCGCCCGACCCCTTCGAGGATCTCGCCGCCCCGACCATGCGGCTCGGCCCGCGGCTGCCGCGGCCCGTGCTGGTGCATTCCGTGGAGCCCGCGGGGCCGGAGCCTGACGCCGTGAGCGTCGCCACGGTCGAGGACCTCGCGGACCATCCGTTCGAACTCGCCCGGACCGAGCCCGAGGAGGCGGAGGCGCCCGCGCCGGACCCCGAGACGCCGCCATCGTTCGAATCGGTCCTCGAGGGCGAAGCCGACGTGCTGTCGGCCACGGCCCGCGCCGTACCGGCCGCGCCGCGGGCTTCCGGGTCACGGGGCCTGCAACAGCTGCGCGCGGCGGTGGTGGTCGGTCTGTTGACCGCCGTGGCCATCGTTGCGCTCGCCGTGATCTTCCGCCCCGAGTCGCTGGAGACCGGGGCCGCGCCGGCCGCGACCCCGACCGCGCTGGGTTCCGGCCCGGTTCCCGCGCCCGCCGCCGAGGCGGCATCGCCGGTGGCGGCGGTCTCCGTGCGGCTTCGCGTCGATCCCGATCTGTCCGCGCCGCGCCGCGCCGCACTGGAGGCGGCGGTCAGCGCCGCCGGCTACGGCGACCTGGAGGCTTCCCCGACGACGGCGCCCATCGACCGCGGGCGGATCGAGTACTTCCACGCCGCCGACAAGGACGCGGCCGAGGCGCTGGCGCGCAGCCTCGCGCCGCTGACCGGCGGGCCGACCGCCGTCCACGACCTTTCCGCCGTGACCCTCGGCGCAGCGCCCGGCCGCATCGACGCCTGGATCGCCGACTGACGGCGACGCCGGCCCCGCAGGGGGGCCGGTCGGAAGAGCGTCGCCAACGGTTCTGATACCGGCGGGCTCATGAAACGACTCGCGGACCTTTTGACCTTCAGGATTTTTATCGTGTATATTCAGGCAGTTGCCCTATCTATCACGCGTGTTAGCCCGTGTTGCGCCGGGTAGCATGGTGGACTCGCCGGTATGACCCGCTCGCAGCGCGATTCGACGGTGCGCCTTCACATCGGCGGCTGCGGCGCCGCGACGTTTGCGAGGCGGCGCGGATCGTGAGCGGGAAGTCGGCTCGCACCCGGATCGCGATCGCCTCCGGCGCGGCCGGCACGCAAAAGAAAAGGCCCGCGACACGCGCGGGCCTCGGTCCACACTGTCTGCGCCGGCCGTCAGGCCCCGAGGATGCCCCCGAGGTGGCGGGCGTCGCGCAGGCGCTGGTCGATCTGCTGGCGCAGGTCGTCGCTGGCCGCGGCGAATTCCTTCTCCGTCGCCGCGATCAGGTCGGCGATCATTTCCCTGGCGCCGGCGTCGCGGGGCACGGCCTGCTCGGCGAGGATTGTCGCGCTTTCGCGCGAAACCTCGGCGAAGCCGCCCGTCACCACGAACTCGACCGTCTCGCCCGCCGCTTCGATCCGGACGACCCCAGGGCGCAGCGTGGTGAGGAACGGCGCGTGGTTCGGCATCGCGGTCATGTCCCCGGACATGCCGGGGATGGTGACCCGGAGCGCCGCCACGGAGGCGAGCTTGCGCTCGGGGCTGACCAGTTCGAACTGGAGGGTGTCGGCCATGGCGTCAGGCGACCTCGGCCGCCATCTTCTCAGCCTTCTTGACGACCTCGTCGATGCCGCCGACCATGTAGAAGGCTGCCTCCGGCAGGTGGTCGAACTCGCCGGCGACGACGCGCTTGAAGCTGTCGATCGTCTCCTCGATCGGCACCTGCACGCCCGGCGAGCCGGTGAAGACCTGGGCCACGTCGAAGGGCTGGCTGAGGAAACGCTGGATCTTGCGGGCCCGCGCCACCGTCGTCTTGTCCTCCTCCGACAGCTCGTCCATGCCGAGGATGGCGATGATGTCCTGAAGCGACTTGTAGCGCTGAAGGATGCCCTGGACGGCGCGGGCGGTCTGGTAGTGGTCCTCGCCCACGACCTGCGGATCGAGGATGCGCGACGTCGAGTCGAGCGGGTCCACCGCCGGGTAGATGCCGAGCTCGGAGATGGCGCGGCTGAGCACCGTCGTGGCGTCGAGATGGGCGAAGGACGTGGCCGGGGCCGGGTCGGTCAGGTCGTCGGCGGGAACGTAGATCGCCTGGACGGACGTGATCGAGCCGTTGCGGGTCGAGGTGATCCGCTCCTGGAGCGCGCCCATGTCGGTGGCGAGCGTCGGCTGGTAACCCACGGCCGACGGGATTCGCCCAAGCAACGCCGACACCTCGGAGCCCGCCTGGGTGAAGCGGAAGATGTTGTCGACGAAGAACAGCACGTCGGTCCCGGATTCGTCGCGGAACTGCTCGGCCATGGTGAGGCCCGAGAGGGCGACGCGCATGCGCGCGCCCGGCGGCTCGTTCATCTGGCCGAACACCAGCGCCACCTTGGACTTGGCGAGGTCGTGCTCGTCGATGACGCCCGATTCGATGAACTCGTGGTAGAGGTCGTTGCCCTCGCGGGTGCGCTCGCCGACGCCGGCGAAGACCGAGAAGCCCGAGTGCACCTTGGCGACGTTGTTGATCAGCTCCTGGATCAGCACCGTCTTGCCGACGCCCGCGCCGCCGAAGAGGCCGATCTTGCCGCCCTTGGAATAGGGGGCGAGCAGGTCGATGACCTTGATGCCGGTGACGAGAATTTCCTTCTCGGTCGACTGCTCGGCGAAGTCGGGGGCCGGGCGGTGGATCGGCCGGGTCTCCTCGGCCTCGACCGGACCCCTCTCGTCCACCGGCGCGCCGATGACGTTGAGGATGCGGCCGAGCGTGGCGCGGCCGACCGGCACGGCGATCGGGCCACCGGTGTCGGTGACCTTCGCGCCGCGCACGAGGCCCTCGGTCGCGTCCATCGCCACCGCGCGCACCGTCGCCTCGCCGAGGTGCTGGGCGACTTCGAGCACGAGGCGGTTGCCGCTGTTCTCGGTCTCGAGCGCGTTGAGAATTTCCGGCAGATGCCCTTCCTCGAACTGCACGTCGACGACGGCGCCGATGATCTGGGTGATCTTGCCCACGGGGTTTGCCATGGCGGCCTCCGTCCCTTTGTCTAGAGCGCCTCGGCGCCCGAAATGATCTCGATGAGCTCGCTGGTGATCGCCTGCTGGCGCGACCGGTTGTAGGTGATGGTCAGCCGGTCGATCATATCGCCCGCGTTGCGTGTGGCGTTGTCCATCGCGCTCATGCGCGCGCCCTGCTCGGACGCGCCGTTCTCGAGGAGCGCGGTGAAGACCTGCGTCGCGACGCCGCGCGGCAGCAGGTCGGCGAGGATCGCCTCCTCCTCCGGCTCGTATTCGTAGAGCGCGGCCGCGCCGCCGCCCGCGCCGGCCTCGAAGACCGCGGGGATCAACTGGCGCTCGGTCGGGACCTGCGAGATCACCGACTGGAAGCGGTTGTAGAAGATGGTGCAGACGTCGAACTCGCCGGCGCCGAAACGCGCGAGCAGGTCCTGCGCGACCCCGGAGGCCTCGCCGTAGCCCATCCGCTTCACCGCGGAGAAGTCGACATGGCCGACGAGATGCTGTGCGAAGTCGCGGCGCAGCTGCTCGCGGCCCTTCTTGCCGACGGTGAGGATCTTCACCGTCTTGCCCTCGCCGATGAGCCGGGTGGCGCGGGCGCGGGCGAGGCGGACGATCGAGGAGTTGAAGGCGCCGCACAGGCCGCGCTCGGAGGTGGCGACGACCAGGAGGTGGACGTCGCCCTTGCCGGTGCCGGCGAGGAGCCTCGGGGCCGAGGGGCTGGTCGCCACGCCGGAGGCGAGGTTGCCGAGGACGGCTTCCATGCGCTCGGCGTAGGGACGGGCGGCCTCGGCGGACTCCTGGGCGCGGCGAAGCTTGGCCGCCGCCACCATCTGCATGGCCTTGGTGATCTTGCGCGTCGACTTGACGCTCTCGATCCGGATCTTGAGGTCCTTCAAGCTTGGCATGGGCCGCGCTCCCTAGTCGATGCGGCTCAGGCGAAGGTCTTGCCGAAGGCGTCGAGCACGCCGCGGATCTTCTTCTCGATGTCGCCGGCGATCTTCTGGTCGTTGGTCCGAAGCTCTTCGAGGAGCGCCGACTGGTTGTTGCGCAGGTGCGCGAGGAGTTGGCGCTCGAAGCGGCCGACATCCGCGACCGGCAGACGGTCGAGATAGCCCTGCGTGCCAGCGAAGATCACGATGACCTGCTCGGCGTTGGTCAGCGGCGAATACTGCGGCTGCTTCAGGAGTTCGGTCAGGCGGGCGCCGCGATTGAGCAGGCGCTGGGTCGCCGCGTCGAGGTCGGAGCCGAACTGGGCAAAGGCCGCCATCTCGCGATACTGGGCGAGTTCGAGCTTCACCGAGCCGGCGACGGACTTCATCGCCTTGGTCTGGGCGGAGGAGCCGACGCGCGACACGCTGAGGCCGACGTTCACCGCCGGGCGAATGCCCTGGTAGAACAGCTCGGATTCGAGGAAGATCTGGCCGTCGGTGATCGAGATCACGTTGGTCGGGATGTAGGCGGACACGTCGCCGGCCTGGGTCTCGATCACCGGGAGCGCCGTCAGCGAGCCCGAGCCGAAATCGGCGTTGAGCTTCGCGGCGCGCTCGAGCAGGCGCGAGTGGAGGTAGAACACGTCGCCCGGATAGGCCTCGCGGCCGGGCGGGCGGCGGAGCAGCAGCGACATCTGGCGGTAGGCGACGGCCTGCTTGGTCAGGTCGTCGTAGATGATGAGCGCATGCATCCCGTTGTCGCGGAAGTACTCGGCCATGGCGCAGGCCGAGTAGGGCGCGAGATACTGCATCGGCGCGGGCTCGGAGGCGGTCGCGGCGACGATGATCGAGTATTCGAGGGCGCCGGTCTGCTCCAGCGTGCGGACGAGCTGGGCGACGGTCGAGCGCTTCTGGCCGACGGCGACGTAGACGCAGTAGAGCTTCTGGCTTTCGTCGGAGCCTGCAGCGTCGTTGTAGCTCTTCTGGTTCAGGATCGTGTCGAGCGCCAGCGCGGTCTTGCCGGTCTGGCGGTCGCCGATGATCAACTCGCGCTGGCCGCGGCCGATCGGGATGAGGGCGTCGACGGCCTTCATGCCGGTCGCCATCGGCTCGTGCACGCCCTTGCGGGGGATGATGCCGGGGGCCTTGACGTCGGCGACGCGGCGCTCGGTCGCCTCGATCGGGCCCTTGCCGTCGATCGGGTTGCCGAGCGCGTCGACGACGCGGCCGAGCAGGCCCTTGCCGACGGGCACGTCCACGATCGACTGGGTGCGCTTGACGACGTCGCCCTCGCCGATGTCGCGGTCGGAGCCGAAGATCACGACGCCGACGTTGTCGACCTCGAGGTTCAGCGTCATGCCGCGGATGCCGCCGGGGAACTCGACCATCTCGCCGGCCCTGACGTTGTCGAGGCCGTGGACGCGCGCGATGCCGTCGCCGACGGAGAGGACGCGGCCGACCTCCGCAACCTCGGCCTCCTGGCCGAAGTTCTTGATCTGCTCCTTGAGGATCGCGGAGATTTCGGCAGCTTGGATCGACATTATCCGACCTCTTTCATGACGTTCTGCAGCTTGGCCAGCTTCGAGCGGATCGACGTGTCGATCATGCGCGAGCCGATCCGGACGACCAGTCCGCCGATGAGGCTCTCGTCCACCTTGACGTTGAGCTCGACGTCCTTGCCGACGCGATCCTTGAGCGTGGCCTTGAGCGCCGCCGTCTGCTCGTCGCTGAGCGGGGCGGCGGAGGTGACTTCCGCGGCGACCTGGCCGCGCTCGGCGGCGATCATGCCCTTCACCGCGGCAATGAGCGCGGGCGTGACGAAGAGGCGGCGGTTGACGGCCATCAGGCCGAGCGTGTTGGAGACTTCCGGGCCGAGGTTCATCCTGGCGGCCAGCGCCTTCATCGCCGCGGCCATCTCGTCGCGCGGAAAGACCGGCGACGTGGTCAGGTCGCGAAGGTCGGCGCTCGCGGCGAGCGCCGCGCTCACGGCGTCGAGGTCGGCCTCGACCGCGTCGAGCCTGCCGCCTTCTTTGGCGAGTTCGAAGAGCGCCGTCGCGTAGCGACCGGCGATTCCGGAGGTCAAGGATTCAGAACCGGCCACGACCACCCTTCCGTTCCAGAGACCCCTCGTACCCCAGCCAAAGCGCAAGTTCGCTGCACCCGCGAACAGTCACGCCCCGGTGAGGTCGGGCGGTGATAGCAGAGCAATCGCGGGGTGGCAATACGGGCGCGAGCCCTGCTTTCGCGCGCGCAAGCGGCGGCGTTTCGGAGGCTGTCCCCCATGAATCTCAGGCCTCGCGGCGGGGGATTCGGGCGGCGACGGGGGCGCGGCCGCGGACGGGTTCCGGGGCGGGGCGCGACAGTCCCTCGAGAGCCCCGAGCGGGCCGAGAATGGCGGCCTTCGCGCCGGTGCGGGGTCTCGCATAGATCTGCTTCGTCGCCTCGACGAGGAGCGCGCCGGCGACGAGATGGGGGTCGAAGCGGCGGCCGAGGCGTTCCCAGAGGTGCGCCGTCTGGAGCCAGAAACGCCGGTGCGAGGGCGGCGCGTAGAGCGCCGCGGCGTGGCGGCCGGCGACGAGGCCGTGGCGGCCGAGAATCGCCTCGACCTGGCCGAAGGTGTACGGCCGGCCGAAGCCGAACGGCGTCCCCTCGCGTCGCGCCCACAGCCCCGAGCGGTTGGGCACGATGAACACGGCCTGCCCCTGCGGGGCGAGGACGCGCCAGATCTCGGCGAGGAGCGCGTCCGGCCGCTCGCAGGTCTCGAGCCCGTGCGCGACGATCAGCCGGTCGACGGAGCCGGTCTCGACCGGCCAGCGCGTCTCCTCGACCAGCGCGCTGACGTTCGGGGCCCCGACCGGCCAGTGCATCACGCCCTGCTGCTCGGGCATCAGCGCCACGACGCGGCGGGCGTCGGCGAGGAAGGGCCGCAGCATCGGCGCCGCGAAGCCGAAGCCGACGACGGTCATGGCGCGGGTTTCCGGCCAGAGCCCGCGCAGCGCGTCCTGCAACCCGCGCTGCGCCGTCCGGCCGAGCTTCGTCCGGTAGTAGAAGGCGCGCAGGTCGAGCACGTCGAGATGCATTGCGCGACACTATCCGATCCGGCAGGGTGCCGCCACGCCCAAGACCGGGGCAGGACGGGGGCCCGCCATGTCGCTCGAGATCGTCACGGTCCCGTGCCGGACCGACAACTACGCCTATCTGATCCGTGACGCGGCGTCGGGGACGACGACGCTGGTGGACGCCCCGGAGGCGGGGCCGATCGCGGCCGAGCTCGACCGGCGCGGCTGGGGGCTCGACGCCATCCTGATCACCCACCACCACGACGACCACATCGCCGGTGTCGACGCGCTGCGGGATCGCTACGGGGCGCGGGTCTGGGGCGCCGCCGCCGACGCGCGGCGGCTGCCCCGCCTCGACCATGCCGTGACGCCGGGGGACCGGGCGGGGCCGGTCGGGGCGGAGGTGCTGAAGGCCTACGGGCACACGCTCGGGCATGTCGCCTACCACGTGCCGGTCGCGCAGGCGCTGTTCTCCGCCGACAGCCTGATGGTCATGGGCTGCGGGCGGCTGTTCGAGGGCACGGCCGCGGACATGTGGGAGACGCTGGGCCGGCTCGCCGCGCTGCCGCCGCAGACGCGGCTCTATTCCGGCCACGAGTACACGGAGGCGAACCTGCGCTTCGCGCAGTCGCTCGGCGCCGACCCGGCGCTCGCGGAGCGGGCGCGCGACATCGCCGCGACCCGCGCCGCGGGGCGGCCGACCATGGGGGCGACGCTGGCCGTCGAGCGCGCGACGAACCCGTTCCTGCGCGCCGCGGACCCCGACATGAAGGCGCGCGTCGGCATGACCGGCGCGTCGGATGTCGAGGCGTTCGCCGAGATCCGGCGGCGCAAGGACGCGTTCTGATCGGTTCGGCCGATGCGGCGCGGGGATCCCGCCGATTTCGACCGTCGTGCGATCAGGGGGTGGGCGCAGCCGGGGGCTGCGTGAGCGGGCCATGCCGAGAGGATCGAGTCTGCCAAGCCGCCCATCGCTAACACGCGTGATACATTGGCAACTGACTGAGTTATAACGATAAAATCGTTAACGGTCAAGAGCGCCCGCGAGTCGGCTCATGAGCCCGCTGGTATGAGGCCGCCCCTCGCGCCGCGCTAGCCGTCGGGGTCGAAGACGTAGCCCTCGCCGTGGACGGTGCGCAGGGTGCGGGGCGACTGCGGGTCCTCGCCGATCTTCTGGCGCAGGCGGGCGATGCGGATGTCGACGGAACGGTCGCCGGAGCCGAGCGGGCGACCGTGGGCGAGTTCGGACAGGCGCGCGCGGCTGAGGATCTGGCGCGGGTGGCGCAGGAACACCGAGAGCAGGTCGAATTCCATCGCCGTCAGCGCGATCTCGGCGCCGTCGCCGTCGCGCAGGCAGCGGGCGGCGGCGTCGAAGGCGACGGCGCCGAGGCGCGGGGAGGGAGCGGGCGCGGCCACGGCGGCGGTTCCGGTCCGGCGCAGCACCGCGCGGATGCGGGCGAGCAGCTCGCGCGGCTCGAACGGCTTGACCAGGTAGTCGTCGGCGCCGTCCGCGAGTCCGCCCAGCCGGTCGGGCAGTGCGCCGGCGGCGGTGAGCAGCACCACCCCGGCCCGGCAGCCGCGGGCGCGCAGGCGGGCGAGCGCGGCGCGGCCGGTCTCGCCGGGCATGTTGACGTCGAGCACGATGAGCGCGGCCGGCCCCTCGGCGAGGCGGCGGTCGAGGGCGGCGGCGTCCTCAGCGGTGGCGACCTCGAACCCGTGCCCGCCGAGATAGTCCTCGAGCAGGCCGCGCAGGTCGGGCTCGTCGTCGACGACGATGATCCGGGTCATGCGGGGGCCCCCTCTCCCAGGCGGCGCATCAGTTCCGCCGCCAGCGCGGCGAGGTCGAGCGGCTTTTCGAACACCGGCAGGTCGAGCCCGTCCGTGGCGGCGTCGACGCCCGCGCCGAGCGCGTCGCCGGTGACGATGACGATCCGATGCGCCAGCCGGGGCCAGCGGCGGGCGATCTCGCGGGCGAGCGCGAGCCCGTCGATGTCGGGCATCCGAAGGTCGCTCACCACCGCGTCGAAGCCGCCGGCCTCGAGCATGGCGAGCGCCCGCCGGCCGCTCGACGCGGTGGCGACGGTGAGGCCCGAGAGCCGCAGCCGCTCGGCGAGGAGCGTGGCGATCTCCGTCTCGTCGTCGACGACGAGGATGCGCCCGGCCGCGTGCGCCGGCTCGGCGCCGGCGGCGGCCTCGTCCGGCGTCGCCTGCGACAGCGGCAGCCGGACGCGCAGGCGCGCGCCCGCGCCGGCGGCGGTGTCGAGGTCGATCCGCCCGCCATGGGCGCTCACGATGCCGTGGACGACCGACAGCCCGACGCCGGTGCCGACGCCCTGCGGCTTGGTGGTGAAGAACGGCTCGAAGGCGCGCTTGGCGACCGCCGGGTCCATGCCCGGTCCGTTGTCCGCGACCTCGAGGACGGCCTCGTCGCCCTCGACGAAGCCGCGGATGTCGAGCCGGCGCGGCCCGGCCTGGCCGAGCAGCGCCTGCTGGGCGTTGACGATCAGGTTGACGACCACCTGGTGCAGCTGGTCGGCGTCCGCCTCGACCGGCGGCAGCGTGGCGGGGACGTCGACGTCGACGGCGACGTCGGCGCTGCGCAGCGCGTAGCCGGTCAGGTCGAGCGCCCCGAGCGCCACGTCGGCCAGCGCCACCGACCCGCGTTTCGGCGCGCGGGCGCGGGCCATGGCGAGGAAGGTGCGCACGATGCGGGCGCAGCGGTCGGCGGCGGCGTGGATCTTGGCGATTCGCTCGGCGAGCTTCGGCTCGGTGTCGAGCTCCATCAGCATCGAGGCGTATCCGACGACGACCGAGAGCGGGTTGTTGAGCTCGTGCGACACGCCGGCCAGCAGCGAGCCGAGCGCCGTCAGCTTCTCGCTCTGGTGCAGGGCCTCGCGCGAGCGCGCCGCCTCGGCCTGCGCGGCGCGCAGCGCCGTCAGGTCGATCGAGGTGGTCACGAGGCAGCGCTCGCCCTGGAACAGGATCGGGCGCGAGGTGAGCGAGGCGGGCACCTCGCTGCCGTCGACGCGCTTCAGCACGATCTCGAGGTTGGTGACGTCGCGGCCCGCGGCGATCTCGCCGTAGATCAGGTCGCGATCGGCCACGTCGGCGTAGAGGACGTCGCGGTCGAACGTGTCGAGATCGACGTCCGCGAGCGCGTACATCGCGACGTAGGGCTCGTTGACGAAGACCAGCCGGCGGTCCGACAGCCGCGCGATGTTCATCGGCGCCGGGTTCGCGGCGATGATGGCGTTCAGCCGCGCCTCGGAGGCCTCGAGCTCGGCCTGCGTGCGGCGGTGCTCGGTGATGTCGATCGCGGCGGTCATCAGCGCGGGCCTGCCGCCGTAGTCGATCCGGGTCGCCGACAGGTGCGCGGTGATCCGCCCCCCCTCGGCGTGGAGCTCCGCCTCGAAGCCGGAGACGGCGCCGGCCCGCGCCACCTCGGCCAGAAGCCGGTCGCGGTCGCCCGCGTCGACCCAGGTCGCGAGCATCGTCTCCGGCGCGGGGTCTTCCTGGCCCAGCCCCAGCTGCCGGCGCGCCGTCGCGT
>NZ_JAGOID010000175.1 GCF_017995835.1 Amaricoccus sp. | reverse complement strand
TCGACGCCCCCGGGGACGGCGCGGCGGCGGCGCGGGCGCGCCAGATCGCCTACGACTCGACTTGCTACCACCAGCCGTGCGACGAGATCGACGCGACCTGGGTCTGGGACGGCATGATCGAGGACACAGAGCTCGCCCTGGCCGTCGGTCTCGCCGTCGCCAACGCCGACGCGATGCCCACCTGGAACCCCGACGACGAGTTCGAAGCGGCGCGCCAGCGGGCGCTGGCCGCCCTGGCGAAGGCCGAACGCTAGGTAGTGAGGAGATCGGCCCGAGAGCTCCGGAGATACCCGGGTATTCCCGGCGGTGTTACACTTCTCCGGTGAAGATCGGCGTTTCTCTCGCAGAGGATCTGGTGGCGTTCGCCGATGCCGAGGCCGAGCGGCGCGGCACGACGCGCTCGGGGCTCCTGGCGGAGCTGCTCGACGAAGCGCGCGTTCGTGCCCAGACGAAGGCCTATCTCGACCGGCACGGCTGGGATGTGGCGGAAGACGCGGCCGCCTGGCGAACCTATCAGCGCGAGCGCATGGCGCAGGAGTACGCCGAAGATGACTGGTGACGCCCCACTGCCGCGCCGCGGCGAGGTCTGGTGGGTGCGCGTCGACAAGCGGCGGCCGGCCGTCATCGTCCAGACCGACAAGGTCCGCGAGCCCCGGGTCGCGAGCTTCCTCGTCGTTCCCCTGACCAGCCGGCTCCATCTCGAAGGTCTGCCCGGCAACGTGCGCCTCGAAGCCCGCTCGACGCGCCTCTCGAAGCCCTCGGTCGCCAACCTTTACGACCTGCAGAAAGTCCTCAAGAGCGATCTGATTGAGCCCGTCGGCGAGCTCCGCGGCAGCGAGATGGAGGCCATCGACGCCGGGCTCCGACTCGTCCTGGAGCTTTGAGGGTGAGCGCCCAACTCTGGTTGCTCGCGGGAATCGTCCTGCTCGTCGCACTCGTCGCCCTCGAAGGCAAGCGCCAGGAGCGCCGCTACGGCAAGAGTCGGCGGCGCGGGCTGATGCGCACCGGCCTCCTCGAGTTGCAGAAGCAGCTCGAGCCCGAGCGCAAGATCGAGATCCTGCTCGACGAGCGCGACGACAGTGAAAGCGACGAGGCGGCCGCACCGCCAGCACCTCCAGGCCCGCCGCCGGACCGGAGCGAGAGGAGATGAACCTGCCGGAGTCGTTGCGGGCCCTGCGGCACCGCAACTACCGGATCTTCTTCGCCGGCCAGCTGATCTCGCTCACCGGCACCTGGATGCAGTCAGTAGCGCAGGCCTGGCTCGCCTATCGCCTGACGCATTCGGCGGCGCTCCTCGGCATCGTCGGCTTCGCCAGCCAGATCCCGACCCTCCTCTTCTCCCCCGCCGGCGGTGTCGTCGCCGACCGCTTCGCCCGCCGCCAGGTGCTGCTCGCGACGCAGGCGAGCTCGATGGTCCTGGCATTCGCGCTCGCGGCGCTCACCTTCGCCGACGCCGTGACCATCCCCTGGATCCTCACTCTCGCCGCGCTCGGAGGGATCGTCAATGCCTTCGACATCCCGACCCGCCAGGCGTTCGCCATCGACATGGTCGGCCGCGACGACCTGGTGAACGCGATCGCGCTCAACTCCTCGATCTTCAACGGCGCGCGGGTCGTCGGTCCGGCGATCGCCGGCCTGCTGGTTGCGCGCATCGGCGAGGCCTGGTGCTTTCTCGCCAACGGAGTGAGCTACTTCGCCGTGCTCGGCAGCCTCGCAACGATGCGGATTCCACAGGGTGCGCCGTTCGCGCGCACCGTTTCGGTGTGGACGAGCGTGCGCGACGGCTTCGTCTACGTCGCGCGCGCCCGGCCGGTGCGAGCGCTGCTCCTGCTCCTCGGTCTGGTCAGCCTCACCGGGATGCCCTACGCGGTGCTGATGCCGGTCTTCGCGCGCGAGATCCTCGGCGGCGACGCGCGCGAGCTCGGCCTGCTCATGGGAGCCTCCGGTGTCGGAGCGCTCCTCGGCGCCGTCGTGTTGGCGAATCGCCGCTCCGTCAAGGGACTCGGCACCTTCGTCGCCGTCTGCGCCGCCGGCATGGGGCTGGCCCTCGTCGCCTTCTCCTTCTCGCGCTCCTTCTGGGTCTCGGCGGCGCTCCTCGTTCCGGTCGGTTTCTGCATGATGAGCGAGATGGCGAGCTCGAACACGCTCATCCAGTCGCTCATCCCGGACGAAATGCGCGGCCGCGTGATGTCGCTCTACGCCATGATGTTCATGGGCATGGCGCCCGTCGGCGCGCTGCTTGCCGGCAGCCTCGCGGCGCGCATCGGCGCCCCGGCGACGATTGCCGGCGGCGGTTGCGTGTGCCTCGCCGGCGCGCTGATCTTCGCCCGCCACCTGCCTCACCTGCGCGCCGACGCCCGCCAGATGATCGTCGAGCTGCAGATGACCGCCGGCGCCCCGCCGGAGGAGCCGACCTGAATCCGGGCAGCCCTGACGCCAATCGCCTGCGCTCGGTCTAGACTCCGGAGAAGACGCCGGACAGTTGGCGATCTCCAGAGGAGGCCTCATGAGCTACGTCGACGGATTCGTATTCGCCGTGCCGAAGAAGAAGGTCGCGGAGTACAAGCGGATCGCCAGGAAGGCCGGCAAGGTCTGGATGGAGCACGGGGCGCTCGCCTACCAGGAGTGCCTCGGCGACGACATTCCGAAGAAGAAGAAAGGCAGCGTCAGCTTTCCCGGCATGGTTCTGGCGAAGCCGGGCGAGGTCATCGGCTTCTCCTGGATCGTCTACAAGTCCCGCGCCCACCGCGACAAGGTGCTCAAGAAGGTCCTGAGCGATCCCCGCCTGGCGGCGATGATGACCCCGGACGCGATGCCGTTCGACATGAAGCGCATGGCCTACGGCGGTTTCAAGAGTCTCGTCGCCTTCTGACCGCCAGGTGCAGGTATCCTCCGCCGGAAGGCGCGCGAGGAGCGACGCCGCCGGCATTGCGAAGGGAGGCCGCATGAACTGGATCGTTCGGGGAATGAAGGGGATCTTGCTGGTCGGCGGCGCGCTCACCTGCACCATGCTCTTCGCCGCGATCGCGCCGCAGGCGGCGCTCGAAGCGTCCTTTGGCGCGACGCTCGCCGGTCCACTGGCGGAGATCGTAGTGCGCAGCTGGGGCTCCCTGATCGCGCTCACCGGCGGCATGCTCCTCTACGCTGCCTTCCATGTCGAGAGCCGGCCGCTGGTGCTGGTCGTCGCGAGTGCGAGCAAGGCCGTCTTCATCGCTCTGCTGCTCGTCTACGGCCGCCCCTTCTTCCCGCAGACCGCGCTGCCGTTGGTCGTCGACGGGATCCTGGTCGTGCTGTTTGCCCTCTACCTGGCGGCGACCTCCGGGGACCGTGCCCGGCAGTCCGCCTAGAGCGAGCGGGAGGGAACCGATGATCGCCCCCGCCCCGGTCACTCTCGAAGGGCATGGCGTGCGCCTCGAGCCGCTCGCGGTGGAGCATCGCGACGCGCTCGCCGCTGCGGCGGCAGACGGCAGGCTCTGGGAGCTCTGGTTCACCTCGGTGCCGACCGCGGAGGAGACGGCGGGCTACATCGCGCAGGCGCTCGCCGGCCAGGCCGCGGGAACTATGCTCCCCTGGGCGGTTCGCGACCTCGTGACCGGTACCATCGTCGGCAGCACGCGCTATCACGACATCGTCGCTCCGGCCGACCGGGTGGAGATCGGCTGGACCTGGTACGCG
>NZ_JAGOID010000085.1 GCF_017995835.1 Amaricoccus sp. | reverse complement strand
GCTCGAGTCCGAGCTGGCGCTCGTCGCCGCGCGGCTGCCCGCGGGCGTCCGCATGGCGCGCGTGCACTGGGGCGGCGGGACGCCGACCATCCTGCCGCCCGAACTCATCCGCCGGCTCGCCACGTCGATCCGGGCCGTGTTTCCGCCGACCGAAACCTGCGACTTCTCGGTCGAGATCGACCCGACGCTGGTCGACCGCGCGAAGATCGACGCGCTGGCGGCAGAGGGGCTGACGCGGGCCAGCATCGGCGTGCAGGACTTCGACCCCGTCGTCCAGCAGGCCATCGGCCGGATCCAGAGCCTCGAGCAGACGCGCAGGGCCGTCGACGATCTTCGCGCCGCCGGCATCGGCTCGCTCAACGTCGATCTCGTCTATGGCCTGCCGCACCAGACCGAGGCGCGGCTCGCTGCGACGCTGCGCCAGGCGCTGACGCTTGCGCCGGATCGGGTCGCCGTCTTCGGCTATGCCCACGTTCCCTGGGCGTCGAAGCGGCAGAAGCTGATCGACGAGGCGGCGCTGCCTGACGACCACGCACGGTTGCGGCTCGCGACGCTGGCGGCCGACGCCTTCGGCGCCGCCGGCTTCCGCGCCGTCGGCATCGACCACTTCGCCCGGCCCGGAGACGGGCTCGACCGGGCGGCCCGCGCCGGCCGGCTCCGTCGCAACTTCCAGGGCTATACCGACGACGATCGCCCGACGCTGATCGGCCTCGGCGCCTCATCGATCTCGCGCTTCCCGCAAGGCTATGTGCAGAATGCGCCGGCGACCCATGCCTGGCAGGCCCGCATCGCCGCGGGCGATCTCGCCGGGACGCGGGGCCACGCGCTCGACGACGAGGACCGCGCCCGGGCCCGGGCCATCGAGATGCTGCTCTGCGACTTTCGCCTCGACCTCACGGCGCTCGGCCCGGCGGGCGCGGCGCTGCGGCCCGAGGCGGAAGCGGTCGCCGGCCGTTTCGGCGATCTCGTCTCGTTCGATGCCGACGGGCTCTCGATCCTGCCCGAGGGTCGGCCTCTCGCCCGGATCGTCGCCAGCGCCTTCGACGGCTACCTCGCCGCCGGCGGACGGTTCAGCCGCGCCTCATGAAACGACTCGCGGGCGCTTTTGACCTTTGACGCTTTTATCGTTTGTACTCAGGTAGTTACCCTATCTATCACGCGTGTTAGCCCGTGCTGCGCCGGGTGGCCTGGTAGACTCGCCGGTATTAGGAGACCACCCGCTCGACGCTGACCCCGGGCGCCGCCGGCACGTCATCCGCAATCGCGAGGCCGGTCGAGAGCGCGTCGGCCTCGGCGGCCGTCGGGGCGATGACGGTGACGCGCGCGTAGCGCGCCGGGGTGGCGCCGCTGCGCGGGTCGATGATGTGGGTGAAGCGGCGGGCCGGGTCGAAGGCGAAGCCCAGCGGCGCGGACGTGGCGATGGCGCGGTCGGTCAGGTCGACTCCCGCGGAAGCGCCGACGATCCCGACCGGCCAGGGACCGCCCAGGCCGCGGATCTCTCCCATGTCGACGAGGGTCGAGGTCACGCCGGCGGCGCGAAGGCGGTCGACGATACGGTCGGTGATCCAGCCCTGCGCGACGCCGTTCAGGGTGAGCGCCATCCCGCGGCGGGCGAAGGCGATGCGCTCGCGGCTGGCCAGAACGGCGTCGAGCCCGACCTTGCCGCGCGCCTCGTCCAGCGCGGCCACGGCGGGGCCCTCCGCGCCGCCGCCGGACTGGAAGTGTCGGGCATAGAGCAGCCAGAGGGGCTGGACGGTGGGGTCGAAGGCGCCGGCGGTGCGGGCGTGGAAGCCGCGGCAGTCGCCGAGGATGGCGACGAGCTCGGCCGGCGGCGCCGCGAGGGCGCCGTCCCGGTTCAGCACGGACAGGGCGGAATCGGCGCGGTAGAGGCTGAAGACCCCTTCGAGCCGCTCGAGTTCCGCGACGCAGGCCGCGACGAGCCGCTCGGCCTCCCGGCGATCCGGATGATGCAGGACGAGCGTCGCCGGCGCGCCGAGCGCCCGGCCGCGCCAGGTCACCACCTCGGCCGAGCCCCGCGTCGCCCGCAATACGAGGGGCAGGCCCGCGGCGGCGGCGACGAGGCCGAGGGCGCGGCGCCGGGTCAGAAGCTCAGTGGCCATCGTGCGACGCCTCCTCGGCGGGCGGTTCGGCGGGGATGACGTACCCGGCCGGGATGGCGTCGAAGGCGACGACCGTGCCCCCCTTTTCGGCGGCGAAGGCCTCCGCCTCGGCCTTCTCGGCGAAGGGAACCGCCTCGACGCCGCCCATGCCGCCCTCGACGGCGCTGTCGATGACGAAGCTCGCGGTCTTCGCGTCGATCCAGTTGTCCGCGCCCGGCTCGGCCCAGGACGGGGCGGCGCCCATGTCGGAGACGTAGATCGCCGCGATGTCCTTCGGCTCCTCCGGCAGCAGGGTGAAGGCGACTGCGTCGCGAGCGGACGAGAACCAGATCGGTTCGTCCGACCCTTCGAGCAGGATCTGGCCCTTCGGCCCTTCGTGCTCGGTCAGCATCATCCCGCAGTAGCGACCGATCGCATCGTCGGTGAGGGTGTGAGCGGCCGGCGGCGGCGCATCTTCCTTGCATCCGGCGAGGGCCAGGAGGACGAGCGCGGCGGCAAGGGCGCGCGCGGGGGCGGGCCGCGGAACCAGCATCAGAGTTCCCTTCGGGCAAAGACGAGCGCGGCGAGCGCAAGCGGCGCCGCGGTCCAGGCAAGCAGGACGGCGATCAGGATCGGCGGCGTGAGGGCCGTATGGTCGGCGAGCGCATCGATGCCGGTCAGGCCACCGGCTCCGCCCGCGCCCAGGGTGAGAAGGCGATAGGCGTCGGTCGGATTGAGCGCGAGCAGCGTGTCGATCAGCGACGCGGGCAGGCTGTGGCCGCCCGACGCGACGAGAAGGCCGAGAAACGCCATGTCGTAGATGAGGACGAAGAGCAGCCACAGGCCGATGGCGATCCCGCCGGCCGTCGAGCGCTGGCGGACGAGCGTGCTGGCGAGCAGGCCGAGGGCGAGGAACACCGCACCGAGCAGCACCGAGGCCCCGACCATGGCGGCGAAGGCGATCCAGGCGGCGGCGCCGAGGTTCCAGCCCACGGCGAGCGCGGCGGCGCCGTAGCCGACGATCGTGGCGGTGGACAGGATGGCGAGCTGGCCGACGAACTTGCCAAGGACGACCGCCCGGCGGCTGACCGGATAGGCGAGGAGCAGCAGCAGCGTGCCGCGCTCGGCCTCGCCGGCGATGGCGTCGTGGGAGAGCAGGAGCGCGATCAGGGGCACCAGGAAGATCGTCAGGCTGGCGAGGCTGACCGTGATGACGTCGAGGCGGCTCGCCCCAACCGTTCCGGTTGGCGCGCTGCCGAGAAGCGCGAGCGTGAGGGCGAGGGCCGCGAGAAGCAGCGTCGTCGCGAGCACCCAGCGGTTGCGGATGCCCTCGCGGATTTCCTTCGCGGCGAGAATCAGGACCGTGGGCCTCGACGCCGTGCGGCGCGGGGTTTCGGAGATGGCGTCGGGGATCGCGGTCATCAGGCTGCCTCGCGGCGCAGGAAGTGGGCGTAGAGATCGTCGAGCGTCGGCTCGGAGATGCTGAGATCGGCGACATCGGCCGGGTCCGACAGGAGCCGCGCCAGCAGCGGCAGTTTCGCGTCGGGATCGACGCTGGTCTCGAAGCTGCCGTCGCCGAGGCTGCGCCAGCCCTTGCGGGCGAACTCGCCGGAGGGACGCAGCCGCACGTTCACCGGAAGGCGGGCGATTCGGCGCAGCTCGTCGAGCGAGCCGTCGGCGATCTTGACGCCGCGATCGACGATCACCACGCGGTCGGCGCGCCCCTCTAGTTCGGTCAGGGCGTGGGAGGCGAGCAGGACGGTCGCCCCCGCCGCGGCACGGGCGGCGACGATGGAATAGAAGTCGCGGCGCAGCGCGGGATCGAGGCCGCTCGTGGGCTCGTCGAGGATCAGCACGCGGGGCGCGCCGAGGAGCGCCTGGGCGAGGCCGAGGCGCTGGCGCATTCCCTTTGAATACCCCCCGACCGGACGATCGGCCGCGCCCTCGAGCCCGACGGCGGCGAAGGCCGGGTCGAGGCTGCGGGCGTCGAAGCCCTTGAGCCGGGCATAGAAGGCGAGCGTCTCGCGGCCCGTCAGCGCCAGATGGAAAGAGACGCTCTCCGGCAAGTAGCCCACGGCGGCGCGATTGGCGAAACCATCGCCGGCAGGATCGGCGCCGAAGAGGCGCACCGTGCCGGAGGTGGGCCGGGCAAGGCCGAGCATCATCTTGATCTGCGTCGTCTTGCCCGCACCGTTATGGCCGACGAGGGCGACGACCTCGCCCTCGCGAAGCGTCAGGTCGAGGTCGCGGACGGCGACGATCTGGCCATATCGCTTGGTGACGCCATGCAGGGAGATGGTCTCGGTCATCGGGCGACCTCGGGCGGGGCCATGAGCGGCGCCGTGTCGACGACGCCGCCGGGGAGGGTGGCGGGAAAGCGGGACTGGGCCCAGCGGATCACCTGGACGGCCGGACTGGTGACGAGGAGCCGGGCCTGCGGGGCGGTCCACATCACCCGGTCGATGATGTCGTTCGGACGATAGGCGGCGTCGGCGATGCCGTCGCCGTCGAGGTCGAAGGCGGCGTTGTCGGACCAGTAGTTGCCGCGGCCGTCCCTGGACCAGTCGAGAGTGCGGGTGCCGACGTACTTGACCTGGGTCTGGTTGCCGATGAAGGCGTTTCCGGCGACGGCGTTGCCTTCGGCGCCGGCGGTGAAGTGGATGCCGATCGCGCAACCCTCGAAGCGATTGTCCTCGATGGCGTTGTTGTTGGCGCTGTAGATGAACAGGCACTTCTCCGGACCGATGCGGTCGCGGTTGGCGTGAACCTCGGGCGCTTCGGATGCGGGCGCGGCGGCCATGCCGTCGTCGTCGCCATCGGCGCCCTGCGAGAAGGTCAGCCAGCGGGAGGCGGGGAGCGCGCGGCCGGTGACGCGGTTGCCGCTGATCTCCGAGCGGTTGGAAGAGTTGAGCAGCAGCCCGTGGTCGCGGTCGCCCTCGGAGACGTTGCCGACGATCCGTAGCCGGTCGGAGAACATGATCGCATAGCCGACGGTGTTGTCGACGGAGACGTTGTCCTCGATCACGCTGTCGTTGGTGTACATGTAGTGGATGGCGAAGCGCGTCTTCTCGAAGCGGTTGCCGCGGAAGATGTCCTTCTTCGAGACGCGCGTGAAGATGCCGTCGCGGCCGAAGCGGACGTGGTTGCCCTCGATCAGCGCGTCGGGGGCGTTCCAGATCATGAAGCCGTTGCCGGCGTCGGCCTGACGGCCGGTGCGTCCCGTGATGTCGTTGCCCCGCGCCGTGGTGCCGCGCGAGCCCTGGAGACGCACGCCGTGCAGGTTGTCGATGAGGGTGTTGCCTTCGACGAGGGTGTTGCTCACGCCCTTTTCGATGACGATTCCGGCATCCATCGCCGCGCGGTCGCTGCCCGAGCCGCGGATGGTGAGGCCGCGGATGGTGACGTCGGCCGCGGTGACGGTGACGACGCTGCCCTCGCCCCCACCATCGAGGACAGCGCCGGGCTCGCCGCGCAGCGTGAGCGGGCGGTCGAGCGCCACGGGGCCGGCATAGATGCCGGCCCCGAGCACGATCTCGTCCCCCGGCGCCGCGGCCGCCACTGCCTGGGCGAGGTCGTCGCCGGGCGCGAGGGTGCGCGTCGCGGCGGCGGCGAGGCCCGGCAGGAGCAGGACGAGGAGCAGGGGGACGAGCGGGGTCATGCGCCGGCGGGCTCCACCAGCATGCGGCCCTTCATCTCCATGTGCATCGCATGGCAGAACCAGGTGCAGAAGTACCAGTAGACACCCGGCTTGTCGGCCTTGAAGGTCACGGACGCCGTGGCCTGCGGGGCGACCTCCATGTTGACGCCGTAGTTGATGACGCAGAAGCCGTGGGTCAGGTCCTCGACCTCATCGATGTTGGTGACGACGACCGTCACCTCGTCGCCTTGCTTGACGGTGAAGCTCTCGAGGCTGAAGACCGGCGCCGAGGACGTCATGTAGACGCGGACCTTGTTGCCGTCGCGGATCACGTCGGCCGCGACCATCAGGTCGACGCCATCCGCCTCGGCCATCTTCACCGCGTCGGCGAAGAAGGGATCGGCCCGGTCCCAGATCGAGATCGGGTTGATCTTCGAGGCGTGCACGATCGTCGCGTCGTGCGGCTCGGCGTAGGTCGGGTTGTCGTGGACGATCTTCATCTCGTCGCCGGAGATGTCGATCAGCTGGTCGCACTCGGGCTTCAGCGGGCCGGCGTTGAGGAAGCGGTCCTTGGAGAACTTGTTGAGCGAGATCAGCCACTTGCCATCGGCTTCCTTGGTCTGACCCATCGAGGTGTGGTTGTGGCCCGGCTGGTAGTGGACGTCGAGCTTCTGGCGGATCGGATCGACCTGCTCGCCCTGGAAGGCGCGCCTCGCGTCCTCGATGTTCCACTTGCAGACCTGGCTGTCGATGAACAGCGTCGTGTAGGCGTTGCCGCGGCCGTCGTAGGCGGTGTGGAGCGGCCCGAGGCCGAGCTCGGGTTCGGCCACAACCGTGGCGCGGGGCTCGATCTTGTCGTCGAAGAGGTCGTCGAAGAGCCGCACGTCGAAGACCGTGACCGTCGGCGACAGCTTGCCGTTGGCGACGATGTGGATGCCGTCGGGCGCGGTGTTGATGCCGTGCGGGCCGTTCGCCACCGGGATGTAGCGGGTGAGCGGCGAGCCGTGCGTGCCGTCGAGTATGCGCACGCCGTTGACGACCTCGCCTTCGCCGGCTGCGACCGCCGCCTCGATCCGCGCGAGGTTGAAGACGACGAGCCAGTCCTCGTCGGCCGCCATCATGTCGGCAAGGGTGAAGCCCTTCTCGGAGTTGTAGCAGGTCGCGAAGCAGTACTTGCCCTGGTAGTCGGCATCGACGTTGTCGAGGTTGCCGTCGACCTTGATCTGCCAGGCGACTTCCATGGTGTCGCCGTCGATCGCCGAGAACAGCGCCCAGTAATTGTCGGGGTTGTCGTCGAGAATCTTGCCGTCGTTCGGAATCGGCACCAGGTACTCGCCGTTGGCGAAGACATAGCCGGTGCGCGGGTACTTCTGCACGCGCAGGCCATGAACGGTGTGCTGGTTCGGGATCTGGATGATCTTGTCGCAGCGCATGACGTCGAGGCGGATGCGGCAGACGCGGCTGTTGGCCTTGTCGTTGGCGAAGAGGTAGCGGCCGTCATAGGTGCCGTCGGTCTGCGACGGGTGCGGGTGGTGCAGGTCGCCGTTGAGGTAGATCCCGCCCTTGTCGGCGAGGAACTCGACGGTCTCCGGGGTCAGCCCCTCGGTCAGGATTTTCCGGCTCTCGTTGGTCTGGCCCCAGCCGGTGGCGCTGTCGCGGTTGAAGACCGGGATGCGGATCAGCTCGCGCATGGAGGGCAGGCCGACGAGGCGGATTTCGCCCGACTGGCCGCCGGAAACGAAGACATAGTATTCGTCGAGTTCGCCCGGCGCGACATGGGCCGAGCCGGCGGCCTCCTGGGCGCGGGCCGGCGTGCCGATCAGACCGAGGCCGAGGCCGCCGATCGCGGGCGCGCCTGCCGCGATCACGGCAGAAGTGCCGAGAAGCTGGCGCCGGTTCAGGTTCAGCTTGTCATCGTTCGACATTCTGGAACTCCTATTCAGGTGTGGGCGTGGGCAGGCTTGGGACGCGGGCCGGGTGGTATCTTCAGGCTGGGGGCGCTGCTGGCGGCGATCTTGTCGCGGCGGGCCTTGACGACCATCATGTGCGGGCAGCGCGTCTCGGAGTGATAGAGTTCCTGGCAGTGCATGCAGTAGATGCACTCGTTGACGTTGATGTTGCCCTCGGGGTGGATCGCCTGGACCGGGCATTCGACGGCGCAGCGTTGGCAGGGCGAGCCGCATTCCGGCCAGCGCTTCAGCCATTCGAACATCCTGAGCCGTCCGGGGATCGCCAGCGCTGCGCCGAGCGGGCAGATGTAGCGGCAGAAGAACCGCTCGATGAACAGGCCGGGCAGCAGCCAGAGCAGCGCGATCGCGATGAAGACGAGCTCGCGGTTGAACTTCAGCACGATCGCGGTCTTGAACGGCTCGACCTCGGCCAGAACCTCGGCCTGCGCGAGCGAATAAAGCGACAGCCCGAAGAGCCCCAGGAAGATCATGTACTTGATGGGCCAGAGGCGTTCGTGCAGCGACCAGGGCACGGTGATCTGCGGCACGCGCAGCTTCTTTGCCGCGGCGCTGGCGAACTCCTGCAGCGCGCCGAACGGGCAGAGCCAGCCGCAGAAGGGGCCGCGCCCCCAGAACAGCAGGCCGCCGGCGACCGCCGCCCAGAGGATGAAGATGAGCGGCGCCGAGAGGAAGAACTCCCAGGAGAAGCCGGTGACCAGCGAGTTCACGAAGGTGAGGACGTTGACGACCGAAAGCTGCGCGCTCACCATCCAGCCGAGCCAGACGAGCGTGAAGGCGAGATAGGCGTAGCGCACCCCCTTCAGGAGCCGCGGGCGGCGGGTGAGCGTGTTCTGGAAGAAGAAGATCCCGGTCAGCACCAGGATCGCCGTCGCGGTGACGGCGATCGGGATCCGGTTCATTTCCCACATCCGCACCCAGAGCGGCGAGCCGACCTGGTCGTCCGCGAGGCCGGCCGGCGCCGGCGCTGGCGGCGTCGCCGCGGGCGCGGCGGGCGCCGGCTCGGGCGGCGGGGCCGGCAGCAGGTAGGCCTCGGGCAGGGTGAAGTCGAGCGTGAAGGGGATCGTCGCCTTGTCGCGCCCTTGCGTGGCGCGCTGGACGAGCAGTTGCAGCTCGAACGGCGCCGCCTGATCGAAGGCGAAGTCCGTCGGCACGACGAAGAGCCCGATCTCCTTCAGGCGCGGCGCGCCGACGGCGGCGATGCCGTTCAGCCGCGTGTGGTTGCGGTCGCGAAAGCGGGTGCCCTGGCCGTCCTGGATCAGCTCCACGCGGTCGAAGATGCCGCCGCGCACATAGCCCGAACCCTTGAACGAATAGGCGCCATCGCCGGCGATCAGAAGCGCGCCCTGCCCCGGCTCGAGCTTCGCCGCGAGCCGGTCGTAGCCCGTTTCTCCGAGAAGGCTGCGGCCGATCGACGGCACGGAGACCGGCGCGACGTAGAGTTCGATGAAGCGATCCTCGGGGTTCCGGGTCTCGGGATGGCTGGCGGCGGCTGGCTGTCCCGCATCCGCGAAGGCTTCGGAAACCTCGCCGACGGTCAGCCGCAGGCTGCGAACCGACCCGTCGCCGACGAGGCTCGCCCAGTCGCGGATCTCGGTCTTCGCCGGATCGATCTCGCGCTTCACCGCAACCGGCGCGCCGGCGGCGAGCGGGGCGCCGTCGCCGAGACGTCCGCCGCGGATGAGCGCCACGGCCGAGCGCACGACGCTGTCGCCCATGACGAGCACGGTGACCGTGGCTCCCGAGACGATCTCGACCTGAGGCGGCTTCGCGGTCCCGGCGGCGACGGCGGCGAGATCCTGTCCGATCAGGTCGTTGAGCGCGGCCATGACCTCGGCTTCGGGAATACCGATCAGCACGATCGGCTCGTGATGCTCGACGAGCCTGATCCCGCGCACCGTGCCCGCCGGGTCGATGCCGACGACGATGCGGATCGGCTTGCCCGAGTAGCCCACCGAGGTCGTGAAGTCAGTGTTGAGATAGGCCCAGCCGACCCGGGCGCCGGCGGCGTCGAGCACCGGCGCCAGCGGCGGCTCGCCCTCGGGCGCGCCGAAGCTCGCGGCGCCGGGAACGAGCTCGGCGGGCGGGATATCCGCCAGAAACTCCTGCAGGGTCGCGGCGGCCGCCGGCGCGGCCGCAACCGTCAGCGCCAGAGCGAGCGCACACAGGAGCGCCGCGCCGGGCGCACGAATTCTTTCGGCAAGCCGTCCCACGGAACCGCTCCCTCCCCTTCCTGCGGCTTGTCTCTGCCGCGAACCCCCGGCCGCTTCTTTGCAGAATCACAAACACGCAGATCGAAGCCGCTCCCCGCGACTCTCGAAGGATTCGTCGATTTGTCCAGCGTGGTGTTCCAGGAGGCGACAGCGGCGGGCGGATCGGCTATGGTTCGAAGCCCGGACGGCGGCGGAGTTTGCGCTCGCGCAACGTCGTGGCGCGGCCGCTCGCCTACATGCCTTGTGCGGGCTGCAGCGGCCTGCGCGAAACTTTGGGGGAATGACATGCGAGCCTTCGGTATGGTCCTTGCGGCGGCGGTGCTGGGCGCCGGCGCCGCCTCGGCCGCGGACTTCGAAGTCAAGATGCTGAACAAGGGCGAAAATGGCGTGATGGTCTTCGAGCCGGATTTCGTCCAGGCCCAGCCCGGCGACGTCGTCCACTTCGTCGCGACCGACAAGGGCCACGACGTTGCAAGCGTCAAGGGGATGCTCCCCGAAGGCGTCGCCGACTTCAAGGGCGGGATGAACGAGAGCTACGACCTGACGGTCACGGAGGAAGGCGTCTACGGCGTCAAGTGCACGCCGCACCTGCCGATGGGCATGGTGGCGCTCATCGCCGTCGGCGATCCCTCCTCGAACCTCGAGGCCGCGAAGGCCGCGAAGAACCCGAAGAAGGCGCAGGAGCGTTTTGACGCGGCCTTCGCCCAGATCGGGCAATAGCGACGGCGAGGAGGATCCATCATGGCGGCATCAGCTCCCGAGGTGCGCCGGCACGGCGTCCCGCGCGGGCTGAAGCGCACCGGGCCGGTCCTTCTCTCCTACGGCTTCCGGCCGTTCTTCCTCGGCGCCGGCGTCTGGGCCGTGGCGGCGATGGCGCTCTGGATCGCCGCCCTCGCGTTCGGCCTGCCGGTCGGCGGGGCCTATGGCGCGGTCGCCTGGCACGGTCACGAGATGCTCTTCGGTTTCGCGGCCGCCGTCCTCGCCGGCTTCCTGATGACCGCGATCCCGAACTGGACCGGGCAGATGCCGCTCTCCGGCCCGCCCCTCGCCGTTCTCGCCGGCCTCTGGCTCGCGGGCCGCGTGGCGATGCTGGCGATCCCGTGGATCGGAATCGGTCCCGCAGTGGCCGTCGACGCCGCCTTCCTGCCCATCCTCGTCGCCGTCTGCGCGCGCGAGCTGATCGCCGGCAAGAAATGGAAGGACATGAAGGTTCTCGTCGCCATCGCGGCGGTCGGCCTCGCCAATATCGGCTACCACGCGGAGGTCATCTCCACCGGAGCCGCCTCCGGCGCGAGCCGCGCCGCGCTCGCCGGCTACGTGTTCCTGATCATGGTCATCGGCGGCCGGATCGTGCCGAGCTTCACGCGCAACTGGCTCGCGTTCCGCGGCGAGACCCGCTTCCCGACTCCCTTCAACAGCCAGGACGGGGTGGCGATCGCCTGCGTTCTGGCCGCGCTCGTGGTCTGGACGGTCGCGCCGACGGGATGGCCCGCGATCGTCGCCGGGCTTGCCGGAGCCGCGACGGTCGCATGGCGCCTGTCGCGCTGGCGGGGCGCGACGACATGGCGGGAGCCGTTGCTTCTCGTGCTGCACGTCGCCTTCGGCTTCATCGCGCTCGGCTTCCTCGCCATCGCGGCCGGCGGGCTCGGCTGGCTGCCGCCGGCAGGCGCGATGCACGTGATGACGGTCGGCGGCGTCGCCGGCATGATGCTCGCGGTGATGTCGCGCGCGACGCGCGGCCATACCGGGCGGGCGTTGTCGGCCTCGGGCGTCACGGTCGCGGCCTATGCCTGCCTGTTCGGCGCGGCCCTCGCGCGACCGGCGGCCGACCTGCTCGCCTCGCCCGCCCTCCTCGACCTCGCCGGGGCGCTCTGGATCGCGGCGTTTGGCCTCTTCCTCGCCGAGCACGCCCCCATGCTCCTGCGCGACCGGAAGCCCCGCGCTTCGGACTGATACCGGCGAGTCTACCAGGCCACCCGGCGCAGCACGGGCTAACACGCGTGATAGGTAGGGTAACTACCTGAGTACACACGATAAAAGTGCTAAGGCTCAAAAAGGTCCGCAAGTCGTTTCATGAGCCCGCCGGTATGAAGCGCGCGTGCCGGGCGCGAGAAGCTCGCAACCGCTCGAGTTGGTGAAGCAAGAGGTCTGCATCGGGCGCGCCCGACGGCAGGCCGACCTCGCCGCGAGACCGTCACGTGCACGCGACGCGATGCGACGGCGCCCCCGCCGCCGCGCGACAGGCGAGGGTCAGGCGCCCTTCACCCCGTCCCAGAAGCTCTTCACCCGCGAGAAGAAGTCCTGGGTCTCCGGGTGGTTGTCCCGGCCCTCCGACTCGAACTCCCTCAGAAGCTCGCGCTGGCGCTGGGTCAGGTTCACCGGGGTCTCGACCGCAAGCTCGATGTAGAGATCGCCCGGGCCGCCGCCCCGGAGGGCCGGCATGCCCTTGCCGCGCAGGCGCAGCTGCTTGCCCGACTGCACGCCCGCCGGCACCTTCACCCGCGTGCGGCCGCCGTCGAGCGTCGGCGCGTCGATCTCGCCGCCAAGGGCCGCCGTCGCCATCGAAACCGGAATCCGGCAGTAGAGGTTGGTGCTGTCGCGCTCGAAGATCGGGTGCGGCGTCACCTCGACGAAGATGTAGAGATCGCCCGACGGACCGCCGCGCAGCCCCGCCTCGCCTTCGCCGGCGAGCCGGATGCGCGTGCCGGTCTCGACGCCCGCGGGAACCTTGACGGTCAGCGTGCGGTCCTTCTGCACGCGGCCCGCGCCGGCGCAGGCCTTGCAGGGATCCTTGATGATCTGGCCGCGCCCGGAGCAGGTCGGGCAGGTCCGCTCGACGGTGAAGAAGCCCTGCTGGGCGCGAACCTTGCCGAGGCCCGAGCAGGTCGGACAGGTCGCGGGTTCGGCGCCGCCCTCGGCGCCCGAACCATGGCAGACCTCGCAGGCCACCGACGAAGGCACGGTGATCCGCGCCTGCGTCTCGGCAAAGGCCTCCTCGAGCGTCACGCGCAGGTTGTAGCGCAGGTCCGAACCCCGCGTGGCGCGCCGGGACCGGCCCCCGGCCGCGCGCCCGCCGCCCATGAAGTCGCCGAAAAGATCGTCGAAGACGTCCGAGAACGCCGAGGCGAAGTCGGCGTTGGCCCCGGCATGTCGGAAGCCACCCCCGCCGTTCTCGAAGGCCGCATGGCCGAAACGGTCGTAGGCGGCCTTCTTCTGCGGATCCTTGAGGCAGTCGTAGGCCTCGTTGACCTCCTTGAAGCGCGACTCCGCGTGCGGGTTGTCCTGATTCCGGTCCGGATGCAGATCCATCGCCTTCTTGCGGAAGGCCTTCTTGATGTCGCTCTCGGACGAGCCGCGGGCGACTCCCAGCGTCTCGTAGTAGTCACGCTTCGACATGCCGCGCCCGTTCACCTTCAAACGATTCGGCCCGCCCCGGCAGGGGCGGGCGCCATGGATCCTCGCGGATCAGTTCTTGCGGTTGTTGTCGTCTCCGAGATCCTCGAAGTCCGCATCGACAATGTCGTCGCCGCCGGCCTCGCCACCGCCACCCGGCTGCGCCCGTTCGGCCTCCTCGGTCTGGGCCTTGTAGATCGCTTCGCCGAGCTTCATCGCCGCCTCGGTCAGGTCCTGGCTGCGCGCGCGGATCTTCTCCGCGTTGTCGCCCTCCATCGCCTCCTTCAGCGTCTTGATCGAAAGCTCGATCACCTCGATCGTGGTCGGGTCCACCTTGTCGCCGTGATCCTTCACCGACTTCTCGGTGCCGTGGATCAGGCTCTCGGCCTGGTTCCGCGCCTCGACCAGCTCGCGCCGCGCCTTGTCGGCCTCGGCGTTCTCCTCGGCCTCCTTCACCATCTTCTCGATGTCGGCGTCCGAGAGGCCGCCGGAGGCCTGGATGGTGATCTTCTGCTCCTTGCCGGTGCCCTTGTCCTTGGCGCTGACGGCGACGA
>NZ_JAGOID010000084.1 GCF_017995835.1 Amaricoccus sp. | reverse complement strand
GCGCCTGGTCGATGTCCATCGACCAGGCGCCGTTTCGGGTCATCACCCGGACCGCCTGTTCGAGCGGGATCGGCTCGCCGAAGGTGCCCTCGACCTCGCCCCAGGGGTTGGCGCGGGTGACCATGGTCTCGAGCGCGATCCAGGGATCGAGCACGCTGACCGGCCAGTCGGTGCCGATGACGGCGACGCCGCCGGCGTCGAGCACGCCCTTGATGTTGTAGGCGCGCGCGAGCCGCTCGGGGCCGTAGCCCTGGCGCGCGCCGGAGACGAAGCGCGAGGGGTACCACGATACGGGCGAGAACTCGGCCGTGACGCCGAGTTCGCGGAACCGCGCGAGGTTGGAGCCGAAAAGGATGGTGCTGTGGGCGCACTGGTGGCGGATGCCGAGCCCGCCCGGGCGGCGGCGCGCCTCGGCCACGGCGTCGAGGAAGGTGTCCGAGGCGCCGTCGCCGGTGCAGTGGGCGACGACGCGGATGCCCTTGCGGTCCATGTCCCAGACCATGTCGGCGAGGTGCTCGGGCGTCAGGTTGAGCTTGCCGAGCCAGGCGTCGTTGCCCGCCCAGGGCGTCATCAGGAACGACGAGCGCGGCTCCACCGTGCCGTCGAAGTGGAACTTGACCGCGTTGGCGTTGAGCCGGGCGGAGCGGTAGTAGTGCCGCTCGCCGGCGAGCAGCTCCCAGCGGCGTTTGACCGGGAAGATGTCGTCCTGCCAGCTGATCGTCGCCTCGACCCGCAGCGTCAGTTCGCCCGCGTGATCGAGGTTGCGCAGCGCGTCGAGACGGTTCTCGCAGACATGCGCATACTTGGTCGCGACCACGCCGCGGGCCGACTGGTAGCGCACGCCGTCGCGGTAGGCGGCCTGGAGCACCGGCACCGGGGTCGGCGGCATGGCGGCGTGGATCATCGCATAGGCGCCGTCGATCATCAGGCCGGTCGGCTCGCCCGAGACCGGGTCGCGCTCCATGTAGCCGTTGGTCGGGTCGGGCGTCGCCGCGGTGATCCCGGCGCGGCGCAGGGCCTCGGAGTTGACCATCATCGTGCCCCACATCCGGTCGAGGAGCGCAACCGGCCGGTCGGGGAGAACGCTGTCGAGCCACTCGCGGCCGGGGACGAGTCCGGCCTGACGGAAGGTGTAGCGCACCCAGTACTGGCCGTAGACCCATTCCCGCCCGGGATGCCGCGCCGCGTAGGCGAGCACCGCGTCGCGGACCTGGTCCGGCGTGGGGTCGACGATGCCGATGTCGAGATCCTCGGCATAGCGGGGCGCAAGCGCGAGATCGGGATGGGTGTGCATGTCGTAGAGGCCGGGCATAGCGAAGCGCCCGCCGAGGTCGATCACGCGGGTTGCGCTGCCGATGGCGTGGTCGATGTCGGCCCGCTCGCCGCGCGCGACGATGCGCCCCCCCGCCACGGCGAGCGCCGAGCACCAGGGCAGGCCGGGATCGCCGGTCCAGATGCGCCCGCCGACGAGCGCGAGGTCGGCCCAGGCGCTGCGCGCGGCATGGCTCGGACGATGGTCGTAGAGTGAGCGCACGGGAACGTCCTTCTTCTGCGGTTCAGTATCCGGCCGTCGGGATCCACCACTCGCGGCCACGGACGGTCGTGACGTATTCGGGCCAGCGCAGGCCGATCGGCGGGGGGTAGTCGCAGAGCGGCGCGAGCCAGCGGGCGCCGCCGACGCCCCCGCCGGTGCGCTCCTCGAACTCGGCGCGGGCGGCGGCGCGGAGGTCGGCGTCGGCGAGGATGGCGAGGAGCGAATGCGCCACCGTCTTGGCGGCGCAGGTCACCATCGGGTCGATCGTCTCGGGAATGCCGCCGAGCGCGTTCATCGCCCAGTCGGGATAGGCGAAGCCCGCGGGGCCGGAGAGCATCGGCCGCGCGACGTAGAGCCGCGCCGTGGGCGTGTGCCAGCACATGTCGGTGTAGTCGTCGGAGGTGTAGTTGACCTGACTGGGCGGCAGGTCGCGCCGGAGGATGCGCTCGGCCTCCTCGGGGTCCATGAGCTGCTCGCAGTCGGGCAGGAACGGGTCGGCCATCGGTGCGAGGCCGAGCTCGGCCTGGATCTCGCGCGCGATCTCCTTCGCCCGCTCGCCCCAGCGCGGCGCGCCGACCGCGGCGAGCTTGTCGTAGACCATGCGCGAGATGGCGTGGTTGGCGAGGCCGGGGCGGGATTTGCAGACCCAGATGCGCTCGACCGTGCAATGGGCGAGCTGCGCCGCGGCGGCGGCGTTGCGATCGAGGATCAGCGTGGCCTGCTCGGCCATCTCCACCGTGGGCACGCGCAGGATGTACTGGATCTCGGCGAGGCGGGCGGGGAGGTTGTCGGCCGTGGCCTGGCCCGCGGTCAGGATCGCCTCGCTGATCGACCAGCCGCCGGTATGGGGCAGGATCGAATCGCGCAGCGCCTTCGAGGCGTTGTACATGTAGAACAGCGCGTCGTTGGCGCCGGGGGCGCGCACCGCGCTGTGCGCCTGCGGGATAGGCTGGCCCTCGGTTCGCGGCAGCCACGTCTCGGGGCTGTCGCAGGCGAACCGGTAGACCATCGCATAGGCGGCCCCGCAATGGGTGTCCCAGCTCACCGTGTTGCAGAGCGGCAGCATGTAGCAGGGATGAAAGCTGATCAGTCCGTCGATGCCGTCGTAGTAGCCGGCGGCGGCGTGGATGGGCTTGGAGCCGCGGACCTTCTCGGCGGGCTCGCCGAAGAAGCGCAGAGTGCCGGTCACGCCGGTCGCCTCCATTGCGGCCCTGGCGGCGAGGAGGCCGCCGAGCGCGCTGGTCCCGAGGGCGGAGTGGGGGTCGGTGTGGCCGCCGGCATGGGCGTTCAGGCCCGGGCGCGGCGCGCGGCGGGTGGCGGCGGCCTGGCAGTTGCCGGGGACGGCGTCATACTCGGCATAGGCCGCGGCGGTGGCGCCCGGTCCGTTCGACCACCGGGCGGCAAAGGCGGTCGGCATGCCGGCCGAGCCTTCCTCGACCTCGAACCCCTCCGCGCGAAGGAGCGCGACATACCACGCGGCGGACTCGTATTCGCGCCACGCCGTCTCGCCCTTGTCCCAGATCGTCCGGGTCCATTCCGAAAGCCGGGCGGCGTTCTCGTCGACCCAACGCGTCGCGACCGCCTCGCGTTCCGACATGGGCCCGACCTCCTCCCCTGCGCCGATCCGGGCTCATGCTAGTGCCGCGATCGCGCCGGGGGAAGGGGCGTATGTGGGTCGCATGGGGAGGCGCCTGAAAACCGTTGCGGTGGCTCGGAGATTGGCTCTATCGTCGCGGCGGGAACTCCGGGGGAGGAAAGCCTTGGCCGCACACCAACACCGAGCGTCGCAACTCAGCGCCGTCGATCTCGGCAAGGCCTACGGTTCGTTTCATGCGCTTCGCGACCTCAACCTGACCATTCGCGCCGGCGAGTTCGTGACGCTGCTCGGACCGTCAGGCTCGGGCAAGACGACGTTCCTGATGTCGCTTGCGGGTTTCACCGACCCGACGAGCGGGCGAATCGAGGAGGACGGGGTCGACATCACCCACCGGCCGGCCGACAAGCGCAACTTCGGCATGGTGTTCCAGGGCTACGCGCTCTTTCCGCACCTGAGCGTCGCCGACAACGTCGCCTTCCCGCTCAAGGTGCGCAAGGTTCCCTCGGCCGACATCGCGAAGCGGGTCGACGAGATGGTGAAGCGCGTCGGCTTGGCCGGCCATGCGCACAAGCGGCCGGACGGATTGTCGGGCGGGCAGCAACAGCGCGTCGCGCTGGCGCGCGCGCTGGTCTTCGACCCGGCGGTGCTGCTGCTCGACGAGCCGTTCTCGGCGCTGGACAAGAGCTTGCGGGAGGGCCTTCAGACCGAGCTGAAGCGTGTCCACCGCGAGACGGGCACGACCTTCGTGTTCGTCACCCACGACCAGAGCGAGGCGCTGGCGCTCTCGGACCAGATCGCGATCTTCGACCACGGCCGCCTGATGCAGATCGGATCGCCCCGCGAGGTCTACCTGCGTCCGTCGAGCCGGTTCGTCGCGGAGTTCCTCGGGCGGATCAACCTCGTGCCGATCACCGACTGCGCCTTCTCCACCGGCCGGGCGACCGGGCGCCACGGCGAGGCGGCGATCTCGGCCCCGATCGCGGAGGGCGCGCGACAGGGGCATCATCTCGTCCTTGCCGTGCGGCCGGAGCATCTGCGCGTCGGCGAGCCGGGGGCGGGCGACAACGCGCTCGCCGGCACGATCTCCGACAAGGTCTACAATGGCGCCGAGATGAACCTTCAGGTCGTGCTCCCTACCGGGCAGCGAATCGTGCTCTCCGTGCCGGACCGCTCCGAGGCGGCCGCGCTTCCGATCGGCTCCGAGGTCACGGTCTGCTGGCCGGTCGATGGCGGCTACATCCTCGCCGACGACGAATGACGACAGGGACTTCAGGGGGGAACATGAAAAATCACTTCCAGCAGGACTGCTTCGAGATTCTCCTGCGCCGCGCCGCGGCGGGGGAGATCAGCCGGCGCAACTTCGTCAAGGCGGCGTCCGCTCTGCTCGCGGTGCCGCTGACGCTGCGGGGCAAGATGGTGTTCGCGGCCGACCAGCTCGTGCTCGCCAACTGGGGCGGCGACGCGATCCAGGCGTATGGCGACGCCTTCGGCGTGCCCTTCACCGAGGCGACCGGGATCCCGGTGCGCATCGACGGCAGCGGCCCGACGGAGGGCGCGATCCAGGCGCAGATCGCCAGCAACACGATCATCTGGGACGCGATCGACGCCGACGCCAACGTCGGGCTCTCGCTCGGCAACAGGGGCCTGCTCGAGGCGCTCGACTACGACAAGATCGACCGCGCCAAGATCCGCCCCGGCTGGGATCGCGAGTTCGTCACGCCGTCCTACTTCTTCAGCTACGTGCTCGCCTACGACTCGGAGATGTTCGGCGACGAGGGCCCGAGCACTCCGGCGGATTTCTGGGACGTCGAGAAGTTCCCCGGAATGCGCACCATGTACAAGTGGATGAACGGCATGGTCGAGGCGGCGCTCATCGCAGACGGGGTGAAGCCCGAGGAGCTCTATCCGCTCGACCTCGACCGCGCGCTCGCGAAGATTGCGGCCCTCAAGCCCGACATCATCAGCTTCTGGGGCTCGGGCGCCGAGAGCCAGCAGCTCCTGATGGAGGGCGAGGCGGCGATGGGCTATGTCTGGAACACGCGCGCCAGCCTGCTGTCGCGCGACACCGACGGCCGCATCAAGTGGAAGTTCGACAACGCCTTCCTCAACCCGAGCAGCTGGATCACGCTCAAGGGCAATCCCGCCGGGCGTGACGTGGCGATGGACTTCATCGCGAGCACGCAGAAGCCCGAGAGCCAGGTCGTGCTGTTCGAGATGCTCCGCAACGGCCCCGCCAACCCGGAGGCCGACGCACTGATTCCCGAGGACCAGCGGCATCTCAACTGCGTGTCGCCGGAGGCCGTCGCCGTGCAGGTCCAGCTCGACCAGGACTGGTACGCCGACAACTACACGGCCGCGCTCGAGAAGTGGCTGGCGCTCGTCTCCGCGTAGAGCCGGGCACAAACAAGACAAGGGAGGGCGGCCGCGATGTCGAATACCTGGGGGCGCTACGCGATCCTGCTCGCGCCGCTGCCGCTGCTTCTCGTCCTGGTCTACGTGCTGCCGTTCCTCGGGGTCGCGAAGTGGAGCTTCACCGACCCCGAGGTCGGCCTCGGCCAGTACGTGCGGGTCTTCACCGACGAGACGGTGCGTTCGGTCGTCATCCGCACCGCCCGGGTCTGCGCCATCGTCACGATCGCCTCGGTGACGCTCGCCTACGCCATCTCCTACAACTGGGTGTTCGGACCGCCGGGGCGGCAGCGGCTGATCGAGTACTGCGTGCTGATCCCGTTCTGGATCTCGGTGCTGATCCGGGCGTTCGGCTGGCTGATCCTGCTGCGCAACAACGGCATCATCAACAGCGCGCTGATGGACATCGGGCTGATCTCGCGACCCATCACGATGGTCCGGAACGAGTTCGGCAGCATCGTCGGCATGACGCACTTCCTCGTGCCCTTCGCGGTCTTTCCCCTTGCCTCGGCCATGCGGCAGGTCGACGCCCGCGTGCTCCAGGCCGCGAGCGGGCTCGGGGCGGGGCGGATGCGGATCTTCTGGACCGTGACGGTGCCCATGACTCTGCCCGGCATCATCGGCGCCGCCCTCATCGTCTATGTCTTCGCGATCGGCTTCTTCATCACCCCGGCGATCCTCTCCGGCGGGCGCAGCGTCATGGTGGCGGAGTTCATCTACCTCCAGCTCTTCCAGACGGTGAACTGGGGTCTCGCCTCGGCGCTGTCGGTGATGCTGCTGGTGGTGGTCGTCCTGCTCGGTTTCGTGCTGCACAAGGTGGTGCGGCTCGACAAGCTGTTCGGGTGACGCGCATGGCCAAGCAGCAACTCGGGACCGACAAGCCGGGCTGGATGAGCGCCGTCATCGTGTACATCGCGATCATCTTCCTGCTCATGCCGCTCGTCGCCATCGTGCCGGTGTCGTTCACCGCGCAGCGGTTCCTGTCCATGCCGGAAGGCGAATACTCGCTGCGCCACTACCAGGCGCTGTTCACCAACCCGATCTGGGGCCAGTCGATCCGGCTCAGCCTGATCATCGGCGTCATCGCCTCGGCCATCTCGACCTTCCTCGCCGTGCTCTTCGGGCTCGGCCTGTGGTACGTCCGCAACCGCTTCTCGATCGCGCTCGCGGCGCTGGTCTTCCTGCCGATGGTCATGCCGCCGGTGGTCTCCGCGATCATCATCTACTTCTTCGAGACCTCGATGGTCGACGTGATGCCGTGGATCGCCTTCGACACCGTCGGCGGCGTGGTGCTCGGGCATGTCGTGGTGGCGACGCCCTTTGCGCTCGTCACCTTCCTCGTCGCGCTCTCGCGGGTCGACAAGCGCATCGACATGGCGGCGCGCGGGCTCGGGGCCTCGCTCTGGCAGTCGATCTTCTGGGTGGTGCTGCCCAACGCCCGCTTCGGCATCATCTCGGCCGCGTTCCTCGCCTTCATCCTGTCATGGGAAGAAATCGCGGTGACGCTCTTCATCACCTCCTTCAACGTGGTCACGCTGCCGAGGCAGATGTGGAACGGGATGCGCGACAACATCGACCCGGCGATCGCGGCGATCTCGGTGATCCTGATCAGCATCACCGTCCTCGCCATCCTCACCCGCGACATCTTGCGCTGGCGGAACGCCGCGCGGGCGCGCAAGGCCGGCTGACCGGGCGGCGATGGACGACGCCCTGATCGCCGGTCTTCGCGCCGCCCTTCCCGGCGCCACGGTGTGGGGGCCGGACGAACTTGCCTCGCGCGACCCCGGCGCGGACGCGCGCAACTTCGCCGCCGCGGCGCTGGTCCGACCGCCCGACGCCGACGCGGTGGCGGCGCTGGTGCGCTGGTGCGGCGCGCGCGGGATCGCGCTGGTGCCGCAGGGCGGTCGAACCGGTCTCACCGGCGCGTCCGCGACCGAGGCGGGACAGGTCATCTGCGACCTCGGCGCCTTGCGCGGGACGGAGATCGACGCCGCGGCGCGGGTGGCGGTCGTCGGGGCCGGCGTCACGCTGGCGGCGTTGCAGGAGGAGTGCGCCGCGGTGGGCCTCGACCCGGGCATCGACCTCGCCGCCCGCGGCAGCTGCACCATCGGCGGCATGATCTCGACCAACGCGGGCGGCGCCATGGCCTTCCGCAACGGCACCATGCGGCACCGCGTCCTCGGGCTCGAGGTGGTGCTGCCGGACGGCCGCACCCTGCACGACCTGACGCGGGTCCTGAAGACCAGCGCCGGCTATGACCTGAAGCATCTGTTCATCGGGGCCGAGGGCACGCTCGGGATCGTCACCCGCGCGGCGCTGCGGCTGGAGGCGCTGCCGGTCGCCTCGGCCACCGCGCTCGTCGGGGTGCCGGACGCCGCGAGCGCCCAGCGCGTCGTGGGCCGGTTCCTCGTGTCGCGGGACGGGTCGCTGCGGGCGGCCGAGATCCTGTGGCGGCGCTTCGCGGAGTTCATGCGCCGCGCGCTCGGCTTCGACGCCGGCCTGCTGCCGATCGACGCGCCCTGCGTCCTCGTGCTCGAGGTGGCGGCGGGCGACGACGCCGCCGCCCGTGCGGCCCTGGAGGAGGGGCTCGCCGAGATCTGGGAGGAGGCCGGGATCATTGACGGCGTGGTCGCCGCCTCGGACGAGCAGGCGCGGCGGATATGGCGGCTGCGCGAGGAGACCGAGCTGATCGAGCGGATGCACAAGCTGCCGCCGTCCTTCGACGTCTCCGTTCCCGGCGGGATCCTCGACGCCTACGTGGCGCGCATCGAGGCGGAGCTGACCGCCCTCGACCCGCGCTATGGGCCTTATGTCTTCGGGCACCTCGCCGACGGCAACCTGCACATCACCGTCCCCGTCGACGGGCCGGTTTCCCACGCGGCGCACGAGGCGATCGAGGACGTGCTCTATGCCGGCCTCGTCGCCGCCGGCGGGTCGTTCTCGGCCGAGCACGGCGTGGGGCTGGAGAAGCGGGACGCCTGGGAACGCCACGCCGATCCGGTGAAGCAGGACCTGTCGCGGGCGATCAAGCGATTGTTGGACCCCGAGGGGTTTCTCAACCCCGGCAAGATCATCCGCGGCGACACGGCGCCGCGGACGCAGGATCACTGAACGGCGTCGGACGCCTCCCGGGCGCCGCTTTCCGCGGGGCTGTCGGAGCGCGGTCCGAGAACCTCCGCCGCGATCCCGAAGGAGCGCACCCGGGCGGCATGGTCGTGGATCGTTCCGGTCAGGATCAACTCGTCGGGCTGGTAGCGTTCGATGAACGTGTCGAGCGTGCGGCGGACCGTATCCGGCGCGCCGATGGCGGAGAACGAGAGCGCATGCTCGACGCCGGCGCGAACCCGGGGATCGAGCGTTGCGGCGATGTCGTCGACGGGCGGGGGCAGGCGGCCCGGCCGGCCGAGGCGCAGGTTGGCGAAGGCCTGCTGCATCGAGCTCATCAGCCGGCGGCCCTCGGCGTCGGTGTCGGCGGCGAAGACGTTGACGGCCAGCATGAAGCGCGGCCGGTCGAGATGGTCGGAGGGCTGGAACATCCGGCGGTAGGCGGCGACGGCGTCATCGACCGCATCCGGGGCGAAATGCGAGGCGAAGGCGTAGGGCAGTCCGAGATGCGCCGCGAGCTGCGCGCCGTAGAGACTGGAGCCGAGGATCCAGACCGGCACGCCGGTTCCCTCGCCCGGGATGGCGCGGACCGCGGCCCCGGGGTTCGGCGGCCCGAGGTAGCGCAGGAGTTCCACCACGTCCTGCGGGAAGCTGTCGGCGCCGTCCATGTAGCGGCGGAGCGCGCGCATCACCGCCTGGTCGCCGCCGGGGGCGCGGCCGAGGCCGAGGTCGATGCGGCCGGGATAGAGTTCGGCCAGCGTGCCGAAGTCCTCGGCGACGGTCAGGGGCGCGTGGTTCGGCAGCATGATCCCGCCGGCGCCGACGCGGATCGTGGCGGTCGCCGCCGCCACTGCGCCGATGGCGACCGCGGTGGCGGCGCTGGCGATGCCGGGCATGTTGTGATGCTCGGCGAGCCAGTAGCGGCGGTAGCCCCAGGCCTCGGCATGGCGGGCGAGGTCGAGGGTGTTCGCCAGCGCCTGCCGCGGGGTGGACCCCTCGGGCACGGGCGCGAGGTCGAGGATGGAAATCGGGATCATGGCGTCGCCTCCGGGTTCCGCCTGATCTAGTCCGCAGCCTCGCCGGCGCAACGGGGCGACGATGGCGACATCATGTCCCGTCGGGAACTCCGGCCGGAGGTCAGGTCGTCCGGCGCAGGCGGATCACCACGTCGACGCGCGAGACGACGGCGCCTTCCGGGGCGCGCGGCTCGCCGGCGAGCAGGACCGCGTCGCCCGGAGCGTCGGTCAGCCGGCCGTCCTCCTCCCAGTAGTAGTGGGAGTGGTCGTCCATGCGGGTGTCGAAATAGGACCGGGTGCCGTCCACGGTGACCTCGGAGATCAGGCCGGCGTCGCAGAAGGCCCGCAGCGTGTTGTAGACCGTCGCGAGCGAGACGGGAGAGCCGCGCTCGGCGGCGGCCTCGTGCAGGCCCTCGGCGGTGACATGCCGATCACGACCGTCGCCGACGAGGAGTTCGGCGAGCGCGAGGCGTTGGCGCGTCGGACGCAGCCGCCCGCCCGCCAGCCACGTCGCCGCGCGCTCGCGCGGCGTCAGCGGGATCATGTCGTCGATCCTGTCCTTCCGGTCCATGCCGCAGAATAGCGCGAGGCGCGAGGGAAACGCCAGCAGCAAAGCGCAAGACCCGGGTGGGACAACGAATCGTTGGTCGCCGTGCATCGCGGTGGCAAACTCCGCACCCCGCCCGGGTCCGGGCCAGAACGAGGATTCCAATGAGACGACTCACCTGCGTCGCGGCGCTCGCGGCGAGCCTCGCCGCGCTGGCGCAGCCGGCGCTCCCGAACGACGCCACGGCGGCGGCCATCGCGGCCGGGGTCGCCGGCATCGCGGTCGGGGCCGCGCTCAGCAACCACCATCACCATTCCCATCCCGGCGGCCATTTCTCGCCGAAACCCGGGGTCACCTGCTACAACAAGCAGCGCGCCTGCTATCACGCGGATGGCAGCTTCGCGGCGAACGCGACATGGGAGTACTACTGATGCGGGCCCGTCTCCTCTGCGCCGCGGCTCTCGCAGCGACCGCGGCCGCGCCGGCGTGGGCCGCGTCCGATCCGCTCCAGGCGGCCTGGGAGGCCGCTTCGGCCGATCGCGAGGGCTCGATCACCGACCAGCAGTTCGCGCGGCTGAACGTCATCGCCTATCACGGCGCGGCGGCGAGCCTCTGCGAAGGCCTGGCGCTCGACGGGGTGCAGGTGGCCGACGCCGTCAACGCCATCCTGCAGGCCAATCCCGAGGGCGCCACGGCCGAGGCGCTGGTGCAGCGGCACGTCGACATCCTGGTGGCGCTCGGCACCGCCCGCGGCCTCTTCCTCGCCGAGGGAAGCCTGCATCCGGACCGGTTCTGCGCCTCGGCGAAGGACGCCCGCGAAGCTCCGGACTTCGACGACTTCTGGATCGACTGACGCGCTTTTCGGGCGGACTACTCGATGGTCTCGCCCGGGAACACGCCCCAGAGACCGGCGCGATGCGCCCAGCCGCCGACGCCGTCGACGCTCAGCTCGCACCAGTCGCCGCGGCAATGCTCGAGCCGGGCCACCACGCCCGGCTCGACGAAGGCGCGAATCGCCGCCGCGTCGTCGGGCTCGGCGCGTAGCGCCGAGGGGGCGTCGCCGCCGACGAGCGCCGTGCGGATGCCGGAGAGAAGCGTGTGGTGAACCCAGCCGCCGGCGCCCTCGGCGTCGCGGACGCGCCGCCAGTTGCCGTACTCCCCCGTCACCTCGAGCGGCATGCCGCGTCGAACGAAGGTCCAGTCGACCTTGTGGTCGAGGCTGGGGCCGCGGCGGGCGTTGGCGCTCTCAGCGCGCATCGACACGAAGCGGGGGATCGCCATCCCCGTCACCGGGCCGACAGCGGGATCGGCCGCGGCGTCAGCCGGATCGGCGTCGGCGACCGCGAGCGCCGGGGCCGCCGGAACGAGGCCCGCGGTCAGGAGAAGGACGACGGCCACGCCAGCACGGCGTACGGTGGACAGAACCATGACGGGACCCCTGCTCAAGGCGCCTCGGCGTGCCGGGAAGTGTCTGGATATCCCCGACCTTCCCGTGCAATTATCCGCGGATCATAGCCGAACGGCTCGCCGAGAGGAACAGGAATCCGCATGGCCGACAACCGGTTGAAAGTCGTCGTTACCCGTCGCTTGCCCGAGCTGGTCGAGACGCGGCTGCGCGAGCTCTTCGACGCGACCCTGAGCCCGGACGATCAGCCCATGTCACAGGAGGCGCTCGCCGCCGCCATGGCAGGGGCCGACGTGCTGGTGCCGACGATCACCGATCGGATCGACCAGAGCCTGCTGTCGCGCGCCGGGCCGAAGCTGAAGCTGATCGCCAATTACGGCGCGGGATTCGATCATATCGACGTGGCGACCGCCCTCCGGCGCGGGATCATCGTGACGAACACGCCGGGCGTGCTGGCCGAGGATACGGCCGACATGGCGATGGCGCTGATTCTCGCGGTTCCGCGGCGTCTCCAGGAGGGCGCGCAGCTGATGCAGCGCGGGGACTGGGACGGCTGGAGCCCGACCGCGCTTCTCGGCCATCGCATCGCCGGCAAGAAGCTCGGGATCCTCGGTTTCGGCGCCATCGGGCGGGCGATCGCGGCGCGGGCGCAGCCCTTCGGGCTCGAGGTGAACTACCACGCCCGCCGGCGGGTGCATCCCGGCATCGAGAAGGAGTGCAACGCGGTCTGGTGGGAGAGTCTCGACCAGATGCTGACGCGGATCGACGTGCTGTCGATCAACGTGCCGCACACGCCCTCGACCTTCCACCTGATGAACGCGCGCCGGCTGAAGCTGATGAAGCCGACGGCGATCGTGGTGAACACCGCCCGCGGCGAGGTGATCGACGAGAATGCGCTGACGCGGATGCTGCGTGCGGGCGAACTCGCCGGCGCGGGGCTCGACGTCTACGAGCACGGGCACGACATCAACCCGCGGCTGCGCGCGCTGCCGAACGTTCTCCTGCTGCCGCACATGGGCTCGGCGACGATCGAGGGTCGCGTCGAGATGGGGGAGAAGGTCATCATCAACGTCAAGACCTTCGCCGACGGCCACCGGCCGCCCGATCAGGTCGTGCCGGCCATGCTGTGAGTGTGCGGGCGAGGGCCCGCGCCGTCGCCGATGCCGCGTGTCTCGCGGCGCTTCTGGACGGCGCGGACAGGCTCAGCCGGATCGCGGTCGCGGCCGGGCTCGATCTGCCTTCGACCGGGCGGGCTCTCGCCCGGCTCGAGGCCCGTGGGCTCGTCGTCGCCACGGCGAACGGGCGGAGCGGCCGGCGGACGTGGCGGGCGGCGCCGGGCGCAGCCACCGGTCTGGACGCCGCCACGGCGGAGGGCGCGCCGGGCCGGATCGCGCCGCCGTCCGGGCCGGCGGCTCTGCGGCTCATGAACGCGCTCGATCGGCCGCGGTCGCTGACCGAGCTTTCCGCCGAACTCGGGCTCAGCCGGCAGCGCGTCAGCCAGCTGCTGGTGAGGTTCATCGCGCAGGGCATCCTGCGCACCGCGGACCCGCTCAACCCGACCCGGGTCGTCGCTCGTGCGGATTTCGCGGATGTCCTTCTCCCCAACGCGGCGGCGCGGGTGCTCTCGGCGCTTCCCGATGACGGGGCCACGACGGCGACCCGACTGCGCGCCGTGCGGAACGTAGCGTCCGGGAGCGTCGATGGCGCTCTGGACCGCCTCGTCGCGTCGGGCCTCGCGGTCGCCGAGGCCGGTCCCGTGTCGGCGGCTGGACTTCCCGGGCCGCTCTCCTACCGGCTGACGCCGGCCGGGTCGCGGCATCCGCAGCGTGCGGCGACGGTGCGGCGGGCCGAGTCGGGCCGCCTGCCGGTGTCGTCCCCGCGTGTGCAGGCCGTACTCGCGCGCATGGCGGACATCGGCCCGGCGCGCTCCTGCGATCTCGCACGCGAGCTCGGCATAGAGGCGCACTCTGCGAACGCGCTGATGCAGTACCTCAAGCGGCGCGGGCTGGCGATGAAGACCGGCCCGGACGCGAAATCGCCGCATGCGCTGACGGAGGCCGGACTGAAGCTGCGCGCCGAGTTCCGCCGGCGGGAACTCGCGGGCGATCCGGCGCGGCCGGCCCCGGGCGTCGTCGAGCCGGGGCGTCGGCGGGGGCCGCCTTTGCGGCCATGAGGCGCGCGCAGGTGCGCGCAGAGTCTTCTTTGCTTGCCGCGCGCGCGTTCGCGCGCGGTCGACTGCTCTCCAGGTGTAGCCGGAGCAAAAGGCCGGGCGGCTCTACGCGAGGGCGGCTTGGCGGATGAGGTGATCCAAGGCGGGAATGGTGGGTGCGCCGGGGATGCGGAGGCGGTCGCCGAGATAGTCCCAGAAGCGGA
>NZ_JAGOID010000011.1 GCF_017995835.1 Amaricoccus sp. | reverse complement strand
GCCTCATAGAGCGCGTCGATCAGGGTCACGAAGCGCTTGGCCTCGTCGGCGCGCGCCCGCGACAGGGCCGGCACCCGGTCGAGGAGAAGCGCGTCGACCGTGCGGGCGATGGCGAGGTAGTCGCCCGGCCCGAGCGGCCGGCCGCAGAGCTCGGCGAAGCTCGCCCGCGCCACGCCGTCGCGAAAGGCGGGCAGGATCAGCGTGCGCCCGGCGACCTCGAGGTCGAGCGGCTCGCCCGGCCCCCCGGCGAGCCGGTCCCAGGCGCGGTCCATCGCCGCGTCGGCCTCCGGGCCGAGCGGTGCGTGCCAGGCCCTTTCGCCCTCGACGCGGCCCATGCGGTGGTCGCGGGCCGAATCGAGCTCGTGGACCTCGAGGCGCTCCTTCAGCATGGCGATGAAGGGCAGGAAGAGGTGGCGGTTCAGCCCGTCCTTGTAGAGCTCGTCCGGCGCCCGGTTCGAGGTCGTCACGACGACGACGCCGCGCTCGAAGAGGCGCTGGAACAGGCGGCCCACCAGCATCGCGTCGGTGATGTCGGTGATCGTCATCTCGTCGAAGGCGAGCAGCGTCGCCCCGTCGGCGATGACGTCGGCCACCGGCTTGACGGGGTCGGCGAGGCCGCGCACCCGGGCGGCGTGGATCCCGGCGTGGACCTCCTGCATGAAGGCGTGGAAGTGGACGCGGCGCTTCGGGCTGATCGCGGTCGCCTCGAAGAACAGGTCCATCAGCATGGACTTGCCGCGCCCGACGCCGCCGCAGAGGTAAAGGCCGGGCACCGGCTTCTGCTCCAGCCGGTCGCGGCCCCAGCCGAAGCGACCGAGACCGACGCGCTTCGGCCGCGCCGGGTTGTAGTCGGCGAGGCGCATCCAGAGGAGTTGCAGCTTCTCCATCGCCAGCCGCTGCGCCGGATCGGCCGCGATCGCGCCCGAGGCGATCCGGGCGCGATAGACCGCCATGGGCCCGTCGCTCACGCCGGATCCGCCAGCAGGAGGTGGACGCGGCGGTTCTCGCGCCCCTTCTTCTCGACCTTGCCGATCGCCAGCCGGCCGATCTCGCCGGTGCGCGCCACATGGGTGCCGCCGCAGGGTTGCAGGTCGACCGTCGCGTCGCCGGTCCCGATCCGCACCAGCCGCACCCGGCCCTGGCCCGTCGGCGGCTTCACCTTCATCGTCTTGACGAGATCCGGCCGCGCCGCCAGTTCGTCGTCGGTGATCCACTCCGCCGTCACCGGGAGATCGCGTGCGACGAGATCGGCGAGCGCCGCCTCGACCGCCGCGAGGTCCTCCGGCGGTGTCGCCATGTCGAAGTCGAGCCGCCCCTTCTCCTCGCCGATCGCGCCGCCCGTCACCGGAAAGGGCAGGACCACCGAAAGCAGGTGGAGCGCGGTATGGACCCGCATCAGCCGGCGCCGGCGCGCCGCGTCGAGGCGCAGCGCCACCGCCTCGCCCACGGCGGGCACGGGCGCTCCCTCGGCCAGAACGTGCAGCACGCGGGTCCGGTCGCCGCCGGGGTGGACCGTATCCACGACGCCCGCCTCGCGGCCGTCGGCGAGAACCAGCACGCCCGTGTCGCCGGGCTGGCCGCCCGAGGCCGCGTAGAAGATGGTCCTGTCGAGTTCGACGCCCCCGGGTCCGACAGCCGTCACCCTGGCTTCGGCGTCGGTCAGGTAGGCGTCGTCGCGGAACAGGTATTCGGTCATCGGCAGCCCCTCCGCAGCGTTGCCTAGCAGCCGCCGCGGCGAAGGCCAAGCGGCTCGCAGGGCGCTCGATGCGCCGGGATGAGGGCGCGGCGAGAGGGCCTGGGTCCATCACGCTCGGTGATGGGGGGCGCAACGCAATCTCCTTTGACGCGCCCGCAGGTCGCGGTCAGATTGGCGGGCCTGTGTCCTTGCGAGTCCCCCATGCCCGCCGTCCCCACCACCCGCGCGAAGCTCTTCACGCCGATCCTGATCGCCGCCTCGGTGATCCTGATGGTCGGCTTCGGCGTACGCGCCAGCTTCGGGGTCTTTCAGATACCGATCGCGTCGCAGTTCGGCTGGCCGCGGGCGGAGTTCTCCTTCGCCATCGCCGTGCAGAATCTCGCCTGGGGCATCGGGCAGCCGATCTTCAGCGCCATGGCGGAGCGCTTTGGCGATCGCAAGGCAATCGTCCTCGGCGCGCTGTTCTACGCGCTGGGCCTGACGCTCTCCGCCTTCGCGGTGACGCCCGAGGGGCACCAGTTCTACAACATCCTGATCGGCTTCGGCATCGCCGGCACCGGGTTCGGCGTCATCCTCGCCATCGTCGGCCGGGCGGCTTCGCCCCAGCATCGCTCGCTCACCCTCGGCATCGCCACCGCCGCCGGCTCCGCGGGCCAGGTGATCGGCCCGCCGATCGCGGAGGCGCTGCTTTCGGTCATGAGCTGGTCGGGCGTCTTTCTCGTCTTTGCGGCGGCGGTGCTCGCGAGCCTCGCCGCGCTCCCGTTCCTGCGCGCCGCCCCTGCCGCCGCGCGCGTGGCGGCCGCGCCCGACGAGCCGATGGGACGGGCGCTCGCGCGCGCCTTCCGCGATCCGTCGTTCACGCTGATCTTCGTGGGCTTCTTCTCCTGCGGCTATCAGCTCGGCTTCATCACCGCGCATTTCCCCGCCTTCGTCACCGAGGTCTGCGGACCGATCGCGCCGGGTTCGATGCTCGCCGGGATGGGGATCACGACGACCTCCGCGCTCGGCGCCATCGCCATCTCGGTGATCGGCCTCGCCAACATCTGCGGCACGCTCGCCGCCGGCGCGCTGGGGGCGCATTTCCGCAAGAAGTACCTGCTCGCGCAGATCTACCTCGCCCGGACGGTCGTGTCGGCGGCGTTCATCCTCGCGCCGATGACGCCGGGAACCGTCCTCCTGTTCTCGCTCCTGATGGGCGCGCTCTGGCTCGCCACCGTGCCGCTCACGTCGGGGCTCATCGCCGAGATCTACGGGCTGCGCTACATGGGCACGCTCTACGGGATCGTGTTCCTCAGCCACCAGATCGGCGGGTTCGTCGGCATCTGGCTCGGCGGCGCGCTCTACGACGTCTATGGCAACTACAACCTCGTCTGGTGGGTCGGCGTCGGCGTCGGCCTGTTTTCCGCCATCGTCCACCTGCCGATCCGCGAGCGTCCGCTCCTGCCCGTTGCGGCCTGACGCGCCGGCAGTTTGCGCGGGATCAAGGTTCCCGCCGCCCGCCTCGTGCTTTGCTGGTCGCGAATCGGGGAGGGGGCCATGGCGATTGCTCCGGACGACGTGCGGCGGGTCAGGGAGAGCCTGCCGCTGCTGCGCGAGCACTTCGAGCCCGCGGCCTCGCGCTTCTACGACAACCTCTTCTCCCTGGCGCCGGAGATGCGTGCGCTTTTCCGCGGCGACATGGACGACCAGGGGATGAAGTTCATGTCGACCATGGCGATGATCGCCGAGGTGGTGGGCGATGCCGACGCGCTCGCCGGCGCGACGGCGGGCCTTGCCCGCGCCCATGCCCGCCTCGGCGTGGCGCCCGAGCACTTCGCGCCGATGGGCCACGCGCTCCTCGTCACGCTCGGCGAGACGCTCGGGCCCGACTTCACCCCCGAGGTGCAATCGGCTTGGCGCGCCGCCTACGCCACCCTTTCCGAGGCGATGATCGCCCACGGCGCGATGGCCTGACGGTTCCGTCCGAAGACTTCGGCGTCAAGGGTTTACGGCGGATCCTTCGATGCACGCTCCATGCACGACGTATGCACAACGCATATGCCAAGCAAAAGAGTCAGAATTGAATCGTTAATGCAGGCGCGAGACAGCGGCTCCACCTTGGGAACGAGGCCCCGCCGACCCTTCCGGCATTCGCGCCGGCTGCTTCCGACCGCCGGCTATTGCCTAGCGGGCGGGCGGCCGATATGTCCGGCCGGCCTTTCCCGAGCCTACGAGGGCCGATCATGCACGCCTATCGCACCCATACCTGCGCCGACCTGCGCCTTGCGAACGTCGGGGACGTCGTGCGGCTTTCGGGCTGGGTTCACCGGGTGCGTGACCATGGCGGCGTGCTGTTCGTCGACCTGCGCGACCACTACGGCGTGACCCAGGTTCTGTGCGACGGCGACAGCCCCGCCTTCGCCGAGGTCGAGAAGCTCCGCGCCGAATGGGTCGTCCGCATCGACGGCGAGGTGAAGGCCCGCGACGCCGCCCTCGTCAACCCGAAGATCCCGACCGGCGAGATCGAGGTCTTCATCCGCGACGTCGAGGTGCTGTCGGCCGTCGAGGGAGAACTGCCGCTCCAGATCTTCGGCGAGGCCGAGTATCCCGAGGAGACCCGGCTCAGGCACCGCTTCCTCGACCTCCGCCGCGACAGCCTGCACCACACGATCATGCTGCGCTCGAAGGTGATCCGCCACCTGCGCGAGGCGATGCACGAGCAGGGCTTCACCGAGTTCCAGACGCCGATCCTCACCGCCTCCTCGCCCGAGGGCGCGCGCGACTTTCTCGTGCCCTCGCGCCTGCATCCGGGCAAGTTCTACGCGCTCCCCCAGGCGCCGCAGCAGTTCAAGCAGTTGATCATGGTCGCGGGCTTTGACCGCTACTTCCAGATCGCGCCGTGCTTCCGCGACGAGGATCCGCGCGCCGACCGCTCGCCCGGCGAGTTCTATCAGCTCGACATGGAGATGAGCTTCGCCACCCAGGAGGACGTCTTCCAGGTGATCGAGCCGGTGATGCGCGGCGTCTTCGAGACCTTTGGCGGCGGGCGGCCGGTGACGCCGGAGTTCCCGCGCATCGCCTATCGCGACGCGATGCTGTGGTACGGCTCGGACAAGCCGGACCTGCGCAACCCCCTGAAGATGCAGGTGGTGAGCGAGCATTTCCGCGGCTCGGACTTCAAGGTCTTCGCCGGTCTGCTGGAACAGCCCGGCACGCAGGTCCGCGCCATCCCGGCGCCGGGGGGCGGCAGCCGCAAGTTCTGTGACCGGATGAACGCCTATGCCCAGTCCGAGGGCCTGCCGGGGATGGGCTACATCTTCTGGCGCGCCCTCGACGCCGGCGGCATGGAAGCCGCCGGCCCGGTCGCCAAGGCTCTCGGACCGGAACGCACAGAGGCGATCCGCTCGCAGATGGGCGTTGGCGAGGGGGACGCGGTCTTCTTCCTCGGCGGTCTGCCGGCGAAGTTCGAGGCCGTCGCCGGCAAGGCCCGCAACGTGATCGGCAAGGAGCTGGGGCTGACCGTCGAGGACCGCTTCGATTTCGCGTGGATCGTCGACTTCCCGATGTACGAGAAAGACCCGGAGACCGGGAACCTCGACTTCAGCCACAACCCGTTCTCGATGCCCCAGGGCGGCATGGAGGCGCTGGAGACGAAAGACCCGCTCGACATCCTCGGCTATCAGTACGACATCGTCTGCAACGGCGTGGAGCTGTCCTCCGGCGCGGTGCGCAACCACAGGCCCGAGCTGATGTACAAGGCATTCGAGGTCGTCGGCCATGACCGCGCCTTCGTCGACGGCCATTTCGGCGGGATGATCTCGGCCTTCCGCACCGGCGCGCCGCCGCACGCGGGCATCGCGCCGGGCGTCGACCGCATCGTCATGCTGCTGGCCGGGGCGGAGAACATCCGCGAGGTCATCATGTTCCCGATGAACCAGCGCGCCGAGGACCTGATGATGGGCGCGCCCTCGGCCCCGACCAACGAGCAGCTCCGCGACCTCGGGCTGAGGCTCGCGCCGAAGGCGTGAGCGGGCGCCGATCGGCCTGCCGCTCGGCACGGTTGGCGGGGCCGGCGACGGCTACCCGGCGGCGACCGAGCCGGAGTTGTAGGCGTAGGTGTCCCAGTCGGGCCTGTAGTCGTCGTCGGCCTGGTTGCCCCAGACCGTCCAGCCCTTGCGCAGTCCCCGGCCGAAGAGTTCGAGACAGGGTCCCCACGAGCAGGCCTCGATGACGTCATACTGCTCGTCGGGCTTGCGGGAATGCTCGCGCTTGCGGGTGGCGAGCAGATTGACCTGACGGCGCCCGGGGGGCAGCGTGCGGACGTCCCGTCCGCGCGTGCCGAAAAGCAGCAGTTCGGTGACGTTGCGGAAGTAGAAGCCGACGCCGCGCCCGTCGGAGCCGCCGTCCTTGCGGACCTTGTGCCAGACGATGTTCGACTTGTAACTGAAGCCCCAGCCGGCGAGCACCGCCAGTCCCTCGGGCAGGAGCGCATTCGGAACCCAGAGGTAGCAGTGCGACCGCTCCGCCATCAGGGCGGGCACGGGCAGCCCTGCGATCTCGTCGGTCGACATGGTGCCGTAGCGGCTGAGCCGCCTGTGCTCCGGGGCGACCTTGCCCGTGCGGTTGACGAACCGCCAGGGCGGATCCGCCAGCAGCGTGCCGAACTGTGAGCCGGCGAGTCGTGAAAGGTCTTGGGCTGCCGAGTTGGTCATGCGCAACATGTTGCGACAAACCGGTTGCCGGCTCAAGACACGTCGCGGCCTCATCCCCGGGCTCGATCCGGTCCGGTTTCCGCGCGGTTGGGCATGGAACTTCCGCCCACCTACGGATATGAGGGCGCCCATGACCGCACGCCATATCAACCCGATCCTGAAGCTCGTCCTCGAGATCGGCCCGATCGCGGTGTTCTTCCTCGCCTATCGCTGGGCGCCGGTGCCCGAGGGACTGCCCGATACGGAGCGGCAGCTCGAGCAGATCCTGTTCTCGACCAAGGTGTTCGTGCCGACGATCCTCGCCGCGCTCGCGATCAGCTATGCGCTTACGCGAAAGCTGCCGAAGATGGCGGTGATCACCGCCGTCGTGGTGACGATCTTCGGCGGTCTGACGCTGATCCTGCGCGACGACACCTTCGTGAAGATGAAGCCGACGATCCTCTATGCGCTGTTCGCGGGGATCCTCGGTTTCGGGCTGCTGCGCGGACAGAGCTACCTGAAGTACCTGATGGACGAGATCCTGCCCATGCGCGACGAGGGCTGGATGAAGTTCACGCGCCGGTTCATCGTCTTCTACGCGGTCCTTGCGGTGCTGAACGAGGTGGTCTGGCGCGGCTGGGGCACGGATGTCTGGGTGAACTTTCGCACCTTCGTGCTGCCGCTGGCGAACTTCGCCTTCGTGATGGCGCAGGTGCCGTTGTTCACGCGCTACGCGATCGTCGACGCCAGGCGTTCGGATCCCTGACGGTCAGGCCCTGCGGAAGCTGAGATAGGCCGGCGTGCGGCCCTCGCGCAGCGCCTTGGCCTCGTACCGGGTGCGCGTCCAGTCGGGCCAGGGCGTGGCCGGGTCGCGCTCCTCGCGCCGGAAGCCGCTCGCCGCCACGGCGGCGAGGGCGTGGGCCACGTAGTCCGGGATGTCGGTGGCGAGGCGCAGCTCGGCCCCCGGCGCCATGGCCCGGACGAGCAAAGCGAGGTTCTCCGGGCTCATGAAGCGACGGTCGCGGTGGCGGGTCTTGGGCCAGGGATCGGGGTAGAGCAGGAAGACCCGCGAGAGCGACGCCGGCGGCAGCAGTTCGACGAGATCGCGGGCGTCGCCGGGGTGGATGCGGATGTTCGCCAGTCCCCGCGCCTCGACCTTGCCGAGGAAGGCCGCCACGCCGTTGACGAACGGCTCGGCGCCGAGAAAGCCGGTCCCGGGATGGAGCGCGGCCTGGTGGGCGAGGTGTTCGCCCGCCCCGAAGCCGATCTCGAGCCAGACGGGCCGGTCGTCGCCGAAGAGCGCCGCCGGATCGACCGGCGCGCGCGCCGGGTCGCCCTGCCGCGCCGCGCCCGGGATGGCGAGCCGCGGCAGCAGATCCTCGACGAGCCGGGCCTGGGCCGGGCGCAGCGCCTTGCCGTGGCGCCGGCCGTAGAACTTGCGCGCCGGCTGCGGTCGCTCGCCGGCGACGGGCGGGGCCTCGGTCACACCGCCGCGCGGAGCGCCTCGACGAGGTCGGTTCGCTCCCAGGAGAAGCCGCCGTCGGCATCGGGCGTGCGGCCGAAATGGCCGTAGGCCGAGGTGCGCTGGTAGATCGGCCGGTTGAGCCCGAGCCGGGTGCGGATGCCCCGCGGGGTCAGGTCCATCACCTGGCCGAGCGCCTTCTCGATCGCGGCGGCGGGGACCGTGCCGGCGCCGTAGGTGTCGGCGTAGATCGAGAGCGGCCGCGCCACGCCGATCGCGTAGCTGAGCTGGATCGCGCAGCGATGCGCGAGCCCCGCCGCGACCACGTTCTTGGCGAGGTAGCGCGCGGCGTAGGCGGCCGAGCGGTCGACCTTGGTCGGATCCTTGCCCGAGAAGGCGCCGCCGCCGTGCGGGGCCGCGCCGCCGTAGGTGTCGACGATGATCTTGCGCCCGGTGAGGCCGGCGTCGCCGTCCGGGCCGCCGATGACGAAGCGGCCCGTCGGGTTGACGTGCCAGACGGTGTCGCGGGTCAGCCAGCCCTCGGGCAGGACCTCGGCGATGTAGGGCTCGACCATGGCGCGGACGTCGGCCGAGGTCATGTCGGCGTCGAGATGCTGGGTGGAGAGCACCAGCGAGGAGACCTCGACCGGCTTGCCCTTCTCGTAGCGCAGCGAGAGCTGGCTCTTGGCGTCCGGTCCGAGGCGGGGCTCCGCGCCGGACTTGCGCGCCTCGGCCAGGCGTCGGAGGATCGCGTGGGCGTAGTGGATCGGCGCGGGCATCAGTTCCGGGGTCTCGGCGACGGCATAGCCGAACATGATGCCCTGGTCGCCGGCGCCTTCTTCCTTGCCGTCCCCGCCGTCGACGCCCTGGGCGATGTGCTCGGACTGGCCGTGGATGTAGTTCTCGACCTGCAACGTGGCCCAGTGGAAGCCCTTCTGCTCGTAGCCGATGTCGCGCACGCAGTCGCGGACGATGTCTTCGACGCGGGCGAGCACGGAGCCGGGGCCGCGCACCTCGCCGCCGACGACCACGCGGTCGGTGGTGGCGAAGGTCTCGCAGGCGACGCGCGCCTCGGGGTCCGCCTCCAGGAAGGCGTCGAGCACGGCGTCGGAGATGCGGTCGCAGACCTTGTCCGGGTGCCCTTCGGACACCGATTCCGAAGCGAACGTGTAGTCCTCGCGAATCTCCATATGCTCGAAGCCCTTCCCGCCTGTTCGTCGCCCTTCGGGGCGCGGCCCTGCCTACTTCCGGACCGGAGGAGGGTCAACGGAGGAAGCCGTCTTGCGAGGGCGATGTGGCCCGTCGGGGAAACGGGGCGATGCCGGCCGCCGCAGGGACCGGCGTTGGCGGCGGCGCGGAGGACGCGCCGGCCGGGCGGTCAGGGCGGCCCGGCCGGCGGGGATGGTCAGCGCCGGGCGCGGTCGCGGTCCTCGTCGGCGAGCGAACGGACGAGCGCGAGGACCGAGGCCCGCGTGCTCGATTCGCCGATGGCGCCGAAGGCCGTGGTGAGCTGGCGCACCTCGTCCGGCCCGGCCGCCGACGCGGTTCCGTTCCCGCGGTTGGCCTGGTCGTCGGCGGCAAGGCCCTCGAAGAAGTAGCCGGGCGGAACGCCGAGATGCTCGGCGATCTGGTAGAGCCGGCCCGCGCCGATGCGGTTCGAGCCCTTCTCGTATTTCTGCACCTGGCTGAAGGTCAGGCCGAGATGCCGGCCGAGCCGCCCCTGGCTGATGCCGAGCGCCTCGCGCCGGTCACGCAGCCGCTGGCCCACGTGCACGTCAATATCCCTCGCGGACAAGGTCAAGTTTGCCACCCCTAAAACGAGAACCCCCGGCGCCGTCCGGCGAAATGCCGCGTCCCCATGGACCTCGGCGCACGCCTCCTGGCGACTTCGGGTGTCCCACCACTCCCTGTTCCGGTTATCGGCGCGGAGAGCGAGAAACGCGACTCATAAGATTTGAAGCAGTTAATCCGAAAACTGCCACGAGCGCCAAGAGGACCGGAACATCTCCCCATCGAGCGTACATCGTTTCGGGCCATGCGGCGGGAAGCGGGGCGTCGATGTATCCTTCGACCCCGAGCGGCAGCATGGCGACGACCCGACCGCGGGAATCGATCATCGCGGACACGCCGGTGTTCGCGGCCCGAGCGATCGGCAGGCCCTGCTCGATCGCCCGCGCTCGTGCCTGGGCGAAGTGCTGGTAGGGACCGGCCAGCGCCCCGAACCATGCGTCGTTGGTCACCTGGACGACCCATTCGGGCCGGCCCTCCGGCGCTCGCAGCGCCGCCGGGAAGATGGCCTCGTAGCAGACGAGCGGCAGGAACGGCGGCAGCCCGGCCGCCGTCACCAGATGCGGCCCCGGTCCCGGCGAGAACCCGCGGACGGTCAGCGTGGCGATCTCCGGACCGCCGAGGCGGCCGATCAGCCCGCCGAGCGGGATGTACTCGCCGAAGGGAACCAGCCGGGTCTTGTCGTAGACGGCCAGCGCCCCGCCGTCCTCGCCGAGGACCGCGAGGGAGTTGAACCAGAGTTCGCCGTCCGCGGCCGGCTGCGCGCGGTTGATCCCGAGGATCACCGGCCGCCCGCCCGCGGCCGCCGCGATCTCGGCCTGGAGCCAGGGCGCCTCGCCGAGGAGGAACGGCGCGGCGGTCTCGGGCCAGATCGTCACGTCGGGCGCGGGCTCGGCGGTGTCGCGCGTGGCGGCGAGGTGGCGCTCGAAGAACTCCTGCTGAAGCTCGGGCCGCCACTTCAGCCGTTGCGGGATGTTCGGCTGCACCAGCCGCGCCACCAGCGGCGGCGCGCGTTCCGGCTCGGGCAGGGCAAGCCGCCAGGCGCCGTAGCTCCATCCCGCCGCCGCCAGCGCCAGCGCGGCGGTCGCGCCGGCGGCGAGGCCCCGGCGCCCGGGCGCCGCGCCGGGGAGGAGCCCGGCCGTCAGCGTGAGCAGGGTCAGGCCGTAGGGACCGACGACGGAGGCGACCTGCATCACCGGCGTCTCGATCCACGCATAGCCGGGAAGCGCCCAGGGGAATCCGGTCAGCACGTGCCCGCGCAACCATTCCGCGAAGGTCCACAGGCAAGCGAGGACCAGGGCGCCGGCGAGACCCTGCCGACCGATGCGGCGCGCCACGGCGAAGGCCGCGCCCCAGAACAGCGCGAGCCCGCCCGCCATGCCGAGGAGCGCGAAGGGGGCGAGGGCCCCGTACCGTTCCGGCTCCACCAGAAAGGGCTCGACGATCCAGAAGAGGCCGGCGCCGAAATAGCCCGCGCCGGCGGCCCAGCCGCGCAGGAATGCGGCCCGCGGCCGCGCCGCGGCCTCGCATAGCCACAGAAGCGGCGGCAGCGCGAGGAAGATCGTCCAGGGAAACGAGACGGGCGGTTGTGTCGCCGCGAGCGCGACGCCGCAGAGGGCTGCAAGGAACGCGGCGCGCACGGGTGACAGCGCGGCGACGCGCGCGCGCGCCCGGTCCAAGGGGGGAGCCTACTCGGCGGCTTCGGACGCGCCCGGGGCGGAGCGCCGCAGCCGCAGCCGCAGCCGCTTGATCCGGCGCGCGTCGGCGTCGAGCACCTCGAATTCGTGTCCGTCGGGATGGACCACGATCTCGCCTCGCGCCGGAACGCGCCCCGCGAGGCGCGACACTAGCCCCCCGAGGGTGTCGACCTCCTCCGCGACGTCCGGGGCGGCGAGGCGCACGCCGGTCTCCTTGGCGAAGTCGTCGAGTTCCATGCGCGCGGGGGCGACATAGACCCCGTCGCTCTCCTGCGTCGAGAGCGCGACCTCGTCCTCGTCGTGCTCGTCGCCGATCTCGCCGACGATCTGCTCGAGGATGTCCTCGATCGTCACCAGTCCGTCGACGCCGCCGTATTCGTCGATGATGAGCGCCATGTGGATGCGGTCGGACTGCATCTTCTGCAACAGGACCCCGATCGGCATCGAGGGCGGCACATAGAGGAGCGGCCGGAGCAACCCCTCGAGGTCGAACTCGCTTTCGCCTTCGTCGAAGCCGAAGCGCAACGCGAGATCCTTCAGGTGGACGAGGCCCTTAGGCCGGTCGAGCGTGCCGGAATAGACCGGCAGCCGGGTCATCGTGCTCGACTTGAAGGTGGCGACAAGGTCCCTCAGGGTCGCGTCGTCGGGAACCGCGATGATTTCCGTGCGCGGAACGCTGACATCCTCGACGCGCATCCGGCGGATGCGGCGGACATTGCCGATGATCTCGCTCGCCCCGGGGTGGGCGGCGGCCCGCTCCGTGTCGTCGCCGTCGTCGGATTGAGATTCCGGGCCCTCGCGCCGGAAAAGCCGCGCAAGGAAGGATGGTCGGGCGGAACTGTCTGGTTCCGCCTCGTCGGGGCCTGCGGTCGACGCCGCGGCTCCGCTATCGTGATCGCCCATCGGGGCATGGTCCGTTGCGACGCGCAAGGGGCGCCTCCTAGCGGCTATATGGGTCCGCCACCCCGAGGCTGGCAAGCACTTTCCGCTCCAGCGCCTCCATGGCCTCGGCTTCGCCGTCGTCCTCGTGGTCGTGGCCGACAAGGTGGAGCACGCCGTGGACGACGAGGTGCGTCACGTGGTCGGCCGCAGGAACCCCCGCGGCCTCGGCCTCGGCGGCGCAGGTCTCGAAGGCAAGCGCGAGGTCGCCGAGGAAGCGCGCCTCGCCGGGAAGCGCCGGACCGTCGGCGGACGGCCAGGACAGCACGTTGGTGGCGTCCTGCTTGCCGCGCCACTCGGCGTTAAGGGCGGCGATGCGGGCGTCGTCGGCGGCGAGGAGGCCGATCTCGCAGCCGCCGGGATCGAGGCCTGCGGCCTCCAGTGCGGCGGCGGCGGCACGGTCGGCGAGCGCCGGCAGGCCGAGCGCCTCCCAGCGCGCGTCCTCGATCAGCGTGTCGACGGGGCCGCCGGCCTCAGTCATCCGCTTTCGCGGCCGCCTCGTAGGCGGTGATTATTCGCGCGACGAGCGAGTGGCGCACCACATCCGCCGCGGTGAAGCGGGTGAAGCCGACGCCCTCCACGCCCTTCAGGATGCGCTCGGCCTCGACGAGGCCGGAGGCGACGCCGCGGGGCAGGTCGATCTGGGTCGTGTCGCCGGTCACCGCCATGCGCGAGCCCTCGCCGAGGCGGGTGAGGAACATCTTCATCTGCATCGTCGTGGCGTTCTGGGCCTCGTCGAGCACGACGAAGGCGTTCGACAGCGTGCGGCCGCGCATGAAGGCGAGGGGCGCGATCTCGATCTGGCGCTCCTCGATCATCTTCTGCACCTGGCGCGCCGGGAAGAAGTCGTTCAGCGCGTCGTAGAGCGGCTGCATGTAGGGATCGACCTTCTCCTTCATGTCGCCGGGGAGGAAGCCGAGCCGCTCGCCCGCCTCGACCGCCGGGCGGGAGAGGATGATCCGCTCGACCTGGCCCTCGATGAACATCGAAACGGCGGCGGCGACGGCGAGGTAGGTCTTGCCGGTGCCGGCCGGTCCGAGGCCGAAGACGAGTTCGTTGCGGAAGAGGCTGCGCACGTAGCCCGTCTGGGCGGCGGTGCGCGGCTCGACCAACTTTTTCCGCGTGCGGATCTCGAGAGGCTCCGCGCCGAACATGTCGAGCTGGCCGACCCGGGCGGTCGCGGGCGCCGGTCCCGCCGGCATCCGCACGGCCGCGTCGATGTCGCCCGGCGTGACGGGGCGGCCCTGCTCCAGCCGGGCGTAGAGCGCCCGCAGGACCTGCTCGGCCTGTTCGCGCTCGGCGTCGCCGCCATGGAGCGTGAGCATGTTGCCGCGGCGGTGGATGGCGACGCCCAGACGAACCTCGACCTGGACGAGATTGCGGTCAAGCTCGCCGCAGAGGTCGATCAGGAGGCGGTTGTCGGGGAAATCGAGGACACTGTCGCCGGCGTTCGGGGCAGGGGAGCGCGCGCTGGTCGCCAAGGGGCCTCCGGGCCGTGAGAGAAACTCTACCGGTCCAAGAGTGCCCCAGCCGCTGACCCGGCGCAAGCCGGCTCGGCGCGTCGACGCCGGGGTCCGGAGGAGAGGCTCAGGCGGCCAGAGCGCCCGCGAGCGAGTTGCGGCCGGCGGCGAGGATGCGGGCCGGCACGATGCGCCCCACGAGCGTCGCGTCGGCTTCGAGATGGACGGCGGTGAGGTAGGGGGAGCGGCCGGTCATCTGCCCGGGCTCGCGGCCGGGCTTCTCGATGAGCACGGGCAGCGTGCGGCCGACGAGCCCCAGCTGAAAGGCGGACTGCTGGCGCGCGAGCAGCGCCTGGAGACGGTGGAGGCGGTCGGCCTTGACGTCCTCGGCGAGCTGCGGCCGGTCGGCGGCGGGGGTGCCGGGACGGGAGGAGTACGCGAAGGAATAGGCCTGCGCGTAGCCGACCGTCTCCACCAGCGCCAGCGTGTCGGCGAAGTCGGCCTCGGTCTCGCCCGGAAATCCGACGATGAAGTCGCCCGACAGCGCCATGTCCGGGCGGGCGGCGCGGATGCGCTCGACGAGGCGGAGGTAGGCGGCGGCGGTATGGCGGCGGTTCATCGCCTTGAGCACCCGGTCGCTGCCGGCCTGCACGGGCAGGTGCAGGTAGGGCATCAGCTTCGGCTCGTCGCCGTGGGCGGCGATCAGGTCGTCGGCCATGTCGTTGGGGTGCGAGGTGGTGTAGCGCAGCCGCTCCAGTCCCTCGATGCGCGCGAGGTGGCGCACGAGGGCGGCGAGCGTGACGCCTTCCGCGTCGCGGTAGGCGTTGACGTTCTGGCCGAGCAGCGTGATCTCGACCACGCCGCGGGCGACGAGATCGCGCGCCTCCGCCTCGATCCGCGCTGCGGGGCGCGAGACCTCGGCGCCGCGGGTATAGGGCACGACGCAGAAGGCGCAGAACTTGTCGCAGCCCTCCTGCACGGTCAGGAACGCCGCCGGCGCGCGCCGGGCGCGCCGGTCGGCCGGCAGGTGCTCGAACTTGTCCTCCGCGGGGAACTCGGTATCGACCGGGCGCTCGCCGCGGCCGACGCGGTCGAGGAGGGAGGGAAGCCGGTGATAGGCCTGCGGGCCGACCACGAAGTCGACGGCTGGCGCGCGGGCCAGCATCTCGGCGCCCTCGGCCTGCGCGACGCAGCCGGCGACGCCGATCGCCATTCCGGGGCGGGCGGTCTTCAGCCGGCGCAGGCGGCCGATCTCGGAATAGACCTTCTCGGCGGCCTTCTCGCGGATGTGGCAGGTGTTCAGCAGCACGAGGTCCGCGTCGTCGACGACATCGGTCGGGGCATAGCCCTGCGCGGCGAGCGCAGCGGTCATGCGCTCGCTGTCGTAGACGTTCATCTGGCAGCCGTAGGTGCGGACGAACAGCTTCTTCGGCGCGGTCATGGCGGTCCACCGGAAAAGGCAAGGGCGCGCCGCGGGACCGGCCCCCGGCGCGCCCTCGATCTAGCGGCGCGGCCTGGGCTGATCAACCCTGGCCGCCTGGCGTCGAGGCTACTTCGCCCGCCCGCTTTGCACCCGCGGCTTGCGGCCGAGGCCGATTTTCTTGGCGAGTTCCTGCCGCTTGGCGGCGTAGTTCGGCGCCACCATGGGATAGTCGGGCTTCAGGCCCCACTTGGCCCGGTACTCCTCAGGGGTCATGTTGTAGGACGTCATAAGATGCCGCTTCAGCATCTTGAGCTTCTTTCCGTCCTCAAGACAGACGATGTAGTCGTCCGTGACCGATTTCTTGATCGGAACGGCAGGCGTCAGCTCGATCAGCGCCACTTCTTCTCCGGCGGCGAGCTCGCTGAGCTTGTTGAATACGGATTGGATTAGCTCGGCGACGTCACTCTGCACGATCGGATTGTTCGCGACATGAGCGGACACGATTTCTGTTGTCAGGGCGAGAATCTCTCCCCGACCGATGTTTTGCTCTTCAGTCATCAAGCCTCATCCTTTATCTGCAGCCGGCGCAGACCGTCCGGTCAGCTCGGTTGCATTCTTGTAGCGCCCATACGGCTGCGAGATGTCAGACGCGGTTGCCATAGTAGTTCCGTTTTTCGTCAACGCAAGATAGCAGGCGAAAGATAGAACTGAAAATTTTCGCATACGCGGGTATCGGCGCAAGTTTGCTCGTCGCGCGAAAGTATGAGTCCCCGCGGTTTCGTTGCCGCACGGGTCGTCTAGGAACCCGAATCAAGGCTGTTTCTATCGGCTGTACCACTTGCGCCGTGGCGGCCGTCGAGGTGGGTAGAGATCCCCCCGAAAACACCAATGGTTGAGCGGGCAGGCGGATGCACCCATGCACAATCCGCACGCACGGAGCGCCCCGGCTTCGACCCGTGGCGTCACTCGCGGTTCCCGGCAAGGCCGCGCTGCTCGATGAGCGCGTCGACGCCCGGCAGCCGGCCGCGGAAGGCCTTGTAGAGTTGGGCCGCGTCGCGCGATCCGCCCTTGCTCAGGATGTTCTCGGCGAGGCTCGCCGCGACGGTCGGATCGAAGAGGTCGCCCGTCTCGCGGAAGGCGGCGAAGGCGTCGGCGTCCATCACCTCGGACCACATGTAGGAGTAGTAGCCGGCCGAATAGCCGTCGCCGGCGAAGATATGGTCGAAATGCGGGGTGGCGTGGCGCATCACGATCGCCTCCGGCATCCCGAGCCGGTCGAGCGTCGCCGCCTGCGCCGCCATCGGGTCGGCGGGCGCGGGTCCGGAATGCAGGTCGAGGTCGACGACGGCCGAGGCGACGTATTCCACGGTGGCGAAGCCCTGGTCGAAGTTGCGCGCCGCGATCAGGCGCGAGAGCAGTTCGGGCGGCATCGGCTCGCCGGTCTCGGCGTGGCGGGCATGGGCGGCCAGAACCTCGGGCGCCTCGAGCCAGTGCTCGTAGAGCTGGCTCGGCAGCTCCACGAAGTCGCGGGCGACCGAGGTTCCGGAGACGAAGGGATAGGTCACGTCCGACATGAGCACATGGAGCGCGTGGCCCATCTCGTGGAAGAGCGTGCGCGCGTCGTCGAAGGTCAGGAGCGTCGGCTGGCCGGCCGGGGCCTTGGCGAAGTTGCAGACGTTGATGGCGATCGGGGTCTCGTCGCCGTCGAGCCGCGACTGGCTGCGGAAGGACGAGCACCAGGCGCCGGACTTCTTCGACGGCCGGGCGAAGTAGTCGCCGATGAAGACGCCGACATGTCGGCCGTCGCGGGTCACCTCCCAGGCGCGGGCGTCCGGGTGGTGGAGGGCCGCGTCGATCGGGCGGAAAGCGAGGCCGAACAGCCTGCCGGCGACGTCGAAGGCGGCTGCGATCATCGCGTCGAGCTGGAGGTAGGGTTTCACCTCCGCCTCGTCGAGCGCGTGCTCCACCCGCTGGCGGATCGCGGCATAGCGCCGCCAGTCCCAGGGCGCGAGCGCGTCGTTGACGCCCTCGGCGCGCATCAGCTCGGCGAGCCGCACGGCGTCGGCCTCGGCGCGGGCGCGGGCGGGCGCCCAGACCGCCATCAGGAGATCGCGGACGCTGGCCGGGGTCTTGGCCATCTCGGGGGCGAGCTTGTAGTCGGCGAAGGTGTCGTAGCCGAGGAGCTTCGCCCGTTCGGCGCGGAGCGAGAGGATCTCGGCGGCGACGGCCCGGTTGTCGGTCTCGCCGCCGTTCGCGCCGCGGGCGACCCAGGCGCGGAAGGCCTTCTCGCGCAGGTCGCGGCGGGCGGAGAATTGCAGGAAGGGCACGATCAGGCTGCGCGACAGGGTGACGACGTGGCCCGGCAGGCCGCGGTCGGCGGCCGCCTGCGCCAGCGCGTCGACGAGGAACGGCGGCAGGCTGTCGAGGTCGCCGGAGGCGAGCGGCATCGTCCAGGACTTCTCGTCGGCGCGGACGTTCTGGGAGAACCGGGTCGAGAGCGTGGCGAGCCGCTCCAGCACGGCGGCGAGGCGTCCGCGGTCGGCGCCTTCGAGCCGGGCCCCGGCGCGGACGAACATCCGGTGGTAGAGTTCGAGCACGCGTCCCTGCTCGGGCGTGAGCTCGAGGCCGGCCCGGCCCTGCATCAGCGCGTCGACGCGGGCGAAGAGCTTCGCGTTCATCATCGTCGCCGAGCCGTGCGCCGAGAGGCGGGGCGACAGTTCGCGCTGGAGCGCCTCGATCGTGTCGTTCGTATGGGCGCTCGCGAGGTTGAAGAACACCGCGCAGACGCGGTCGAGCGTCTTCTCGGCGCGCTCCATCGCCTCGATCGTGTTGGCGAAGCTCGGCGGCTCGGGATTGTCGGCGATCGCGTCGATGTTGGCGCGGGCCTCGGTCAGGCCCTCGTCGAAGGCGGGCGCGAACTCCTCGTCGCGGAGCGCGTCGAGCGGCGGCATCCCGTAGGGCCGGTCCCATTCCCGAACGAGCTGGTTCATCGGCTCGGCCTCCCTGCATCGCGCCGCGACTACCTCGGGCGCGCGAGGGACGGCGTCAACCCCCGGAGGCGTGCGACGGGACCGCGAGGAGGTAGGCGGCGATCGCCTCGCGGTCGGAGGCGGGCAGCATCGCCATGTTCTCCTGCACGGCGACCATGCTGCCGCCGGCGCTGTCGAACTCGGGGGTGAAGCCGGTCTCGAGGTAGTAGGCGATGTCGCCGGGCGACCAGTCGAGGCCGCCCGGGGTGACGTTCGGAATCGTGCCCTTGCCTTCGGGGTTGGGTCCGCCCGCCAGCCAGCGGGACTTGTCGAGGCCGCCGGCGAGGTTGCGTGGCGTGTGGCATTCGCCGCAATGGCCCGGGCCCTCGACGAGGTAGCGGCCCCGGACGAGCCGGGGGTCGGTCTCGTCGATCGCGGTCACCGGCGCATCGGAAAGGAATGCGAGCTTCCAGAGGCCGACGCCGCGCCGGATGGTGAACGGGAAGGCGAGTTCGTGGTCGGGCGCGCGCCCGGCGACCGCCGGGAGCGTGGCGAGGTAGGCGCGCAGGTCGGCGATGTCGACCGGGTCCATGCGTGCATAGGAGGTGTAGGGGAAGGCCGGGTAGTAGTGTCGTCCGTCGGGCGAGACGCCACGCATCATCGCGTTCGCGAGGTCGGCCGTCGTCCAGGCGCCGATGCCGTCCTCGGGATCGGAGGAGATGTTCGGGGCGACGAAGGTTCCGAAGTCGCTGGCGAGACGCCGGCCGCCGCCGAGCTTCAGCCTATCCTCGCCGCGCGCGCCTTCGGCCGCGTGGCACGAGGCGCAGCCGCCGGCCCAGAACACCAGCTCGCCCCGGCCCGCGGCGCCCTCCGGGAGCGCGGACAGCGTCGCGAGATCCAGCCGCTCGGGCCGGGTCAGGAACCAGAACAGCCCGCCCCCGACGAGGGCGAGCAGGACGGCGGCGACGACGAGGCGGATCCCGAGCATGGGCGCGCCGCCGCTATTCCAGCCGGAATTTCTCGTGGCAGCTCTTGCACTCGTCCATGATCGGACCCATCAGCGCGGCGAAGGCGGCCGCGTCGGCGGGGCCGGCGCGGCCCGCCGCCTCGTTCGCCGCGGCGGCGGCCTCGCGGAGCTTGGCCAGCTCGGCGTCGAAGCCGGCGCGATCCGTCCAGATCTTCGGGCTCGCCTTGGAGCGGGCGGCGTCCTCGGCCCCCTCGGGGAAGAAGTCGCCATAGGTCATCGCCGCGGCGTGGATGGTGGCGATCGCCGACTTGCCCACCGCGGGCGCATAGGTGATCTCGCCCTTCATCACGCCGCCGGCGACGCCCGCCGCGGCGCCGACGCTGCTCATGATCGCCTGGCGCACCGCGATCGGATCCTCGGCGGCGACCGAGGGGACTGCGAGCGCTCCGAAGGCGCCGATGAGAAGGCCGAGGCGGTGCATCTGTCCCTGTCCTTTCCGTTGCGCGCGTCCCATGGTGGCGCGCGGCTTCGTACGGGCGACTATTCCCGAAGGCGCCACTGTAACGCGATAGCAATTTCGTGATCGGGCGGGGGATCGCCGATCGTCACGTCGAGGCGTTCGAGGCCATGGAAGTGGTAGCGGTCGGCGAACGTCGGCGGGCGGGCGAGGGCGAGGCCGGGGAGCCGGGCGAAGAGCGTCGGCAGGGCGACGGCGAGTTCGAGCCGGGCAAGGGGCGCGCCGACGCAGAAATGGATGCCGGCGCCGAAGGCGAGCTGCGCCGGTCCGCTCCGGTCCGGGTCGAAGCGGCCGGGGTCGGGGAAGCGCGCCGGGTCGCGGTTCGCGGCGGCGAGCAGGCAGCCGACGACGTCGCCCGGCGCGAAACGATGGCCGCAGATTTCCACGTTCTCCCGCGCGATCCGGGTGAACAGGTGGAGCGGCGGGTCGAAGCGGAGGATCTCCTCGACGCTGCGCTCGGTGGCGGCGGGGTCGGCGAAGAGACGGCCGGGATCGAGGCCGAGGGTCAGGATGGCGCGCACGCCGTTGCCGATGGCGTGGACGGTGGCCTCGTGGCCGGCGTTGAGGAGCAGGACGCAGGTGGCGATCAGCTCGTCGGGGGTGAGGCGTTCGCCGTCGGCCTCGGCGGCGATCAGGCTGGAGACGAGGTCGTCGGCGGGAGCGGCGCGGCGGGTCTCGACACGGGCGCGGAGGCAGGCGGCGAAGTCGCGGGCGGCGGCGTCGGCGGCGTCCTCGACGGCGCGGTCGCGGCGGGCCTGGTACATCGCGACCATGGCGTGCGACCAGGCGAGGAACTGGTCGGCCATGTCCTCCGGCACGCCGAGGAGGCGGGCGATGATGACGACGGGCAGCCGCTCGGCGAAGCTGGCGAGGAGGTCCGTCTCCGGGCCTTGCAGGCGGTCGATCAGGTCGTTCGCGAGCGTCGCGATCTCGGGGCGCAGCGCGGCGATGCGGCGCGAGGTGAAGGCGCGCAGGACGAGGCCGCGCAGCCGGGTGTGGGCGGGGGGTTCGCGGTCGAGGAGCGAGAGGTCGTCGATGGCGTAGAAGTGCGCGAGGTGCGCCGGGCGGGTCGGGCGCATCCCCTCCGGCGGCTCGCGGCCGAAGCGGCGGTCGCGCAGGAGCGCGCTCACCGCGTCGTAGCCGGCGGCGCAGGGGTAGCCGTACTCCTCCCAGAGAAAGAGCGGGCCCTGCGCGCGGGCGCGGTCGTAGAAGGGGTAGGGGTCCTGGACGAAGGCCGGATCGCGCGGGTTCTGGCTCAGCCGCCGCATCCGGCACGCTCCAGCGCCTGCTCGAGATCGGCGATAAGGTCGGCGGGATCCTCGATCCCGACGGAGAGGCGCAGCAGCGTCGGCGGCGCCGGCGAGTCCTCGCCCTCGACGGTGCGCCGGTGCTCGATCAGGCTCTCGACCCCGCCGAGCGAGGTGGCGGGGATGAAGACCTCGGCGAAGCGCGCCACGTCGACCGCCTGCGGCTCGGTTCCGGCGACGAGGAGCGACAGCATGCCGCCGAAGCCGCCGGTCATCTGCCGCGCGGCGACGGCGTGGCCGGGATGCGCGGGAAGGCCGGGGTAGAGCACGCGCGCGACGCCGGGATGGCCGTCGAAATGGCGGGCGATGGCGAGGGCGGAGGCGCTCGACCGGGCGTAGCGCAGGTGGAGCGTGCGCAGGCCCCGCAGCAGGAGCCAGGCCTCGAAGGCGGCCATGACGCTGCCCATCAGGCGGCGGATGGCGCAGAGATCCTCCCAGAATGGGTCGCGCGCGGCAAGGCTGAGGACGCCGGCGGTCAGGTCGGAATGGCCGCCGAGGTATTTCGTGCCGGAGTGGTAGGCGACGTCGGCGCCGAGCGCCAGCGCCCGGGTGGTGCAGGGCGGCGCGGCGGTGCAATCGACGCCGAGCCGGGCGCCGGCGGCGTGCGTGGCGGTCGCGGTCGCGGCGATGTCGGCGATGTCCCAGGTCGGATTGCTCGGCGTCTCCAGCCAGACGAGACGGGTCCGGCCGGGCCGGATCGCGGCCTCGGCGGCGCCGGGCTCGGGGCCGACGAAGGTGACGTCGATCCCGCGCCGGGCCTGCATCCGCCGCAGCCAGTTCGCGCCGCCGAGGTACATCCCGGCCGGCGCCACGACGTGCTCGCCGGTCGCGAGCGTCTCGGCGAGCGCGACCATCGCCGCCATGCCGCTCGCGAAGACGAGCGTGCCCGCGGCGCCTTCGAGCGCGGCGAGGACCGCTTCGACATGCTCCACGGTCGGCCCGCCGTCGCGGGCATAGATATAGCCCTGCCGGGCGACGTAGTCCTCGTCGCGCGCGAAGGTCGAGGCGAGTTCGATGCCGGGGACCACCGCGCCGGTGCGCGGGTCGATGCGCCGCAACGCCTGCGCCGCGATCGTGTCGGGCGCAGGAGGCGCGTTGCGTCGGGTCATGGGTGCGGCGCGGTCAGCCCGCGCTGGGCGCTGCCCGGCCGGACAGGAACCGGGCAGGCGTCGGCACGGGCCCCTCGCGGCGCCGGCGCGTCTCCTCGAGGCGGGACAGGTCGATCATGTCGCCGAACTTCCGCTCGAACTCCTTGGGCTGGAAGCGGATCAGGCCGGCGCCGTGGTGGAAGGTGATCTCGCCGAACCACGGCCGGTCGCCTCGACCGAGCAGGAAGTCGATGCGGCAGCAAAGGAACGGTTCGGAAAGGATCGAAGCCCATTCCATCAGTTGCGCGAGATTGTGCGGGGGATCGATCTCGTGTTCGAGCTGCGCTCCCGGGCCGGAGAAAGGCATCCGCTTCCAGTCCGGGTCGTAGAAGATCTCGCGGCGATTCACGAAACGATCGTACACGACCTGAATGAAACCGGGAACGCCATGAAAGCAGTAGAATTTGATCTCGCGAACGTTGCCGTCGTCGCTGTCGATGAAATCCTCGACAAGGATGCCGGGGCGGATGTCCTTGTACTGGTGCTCGCGGAATTCGTAGTACTTGTTGACCGCGAGCCGGGCGGCAACTTCCTTGCGCACCTCGGCCCAATTGAACGTGGATCGGTCGCTGCAGAGAAAGACACCGCCCTGGTCGTGGTTCGTCTTGACGACGAACCGGTCGGCGTCGATCTTGGTCGGCTCGATATCGGCCGGATCGTAGGTGATGCGCAGCGCCGGAATGATCGTCTCCGGCCCGAGCTTGGCGGCGACGTAGTCGCGGGCGCGGATCTTGTCGGCGCACTGGGTGTGCAGGGCCGAGCGGTCGTACATCTTCAGCCAGAGGAGCTTTTCGGAAAGGTCCTTCGGCTCCACGAGGTCTGGCGCGAAGCCATGCCGGTTGATGTACTGCTTGCGGAAAAGCATCGAGTCGGGAAGCACATAGCGGTCGATGGCCCGCTTGAGGTTCCTTGTCGCCGTCTGGACGAGCGAGGCGGAAGGGTTGGTGGTGGTCATGAAGCTACGATCCTGTGCCGCGAACGGCTTCTGCCCTGTCTACAACACGTGGCCCGGCCGCGACGCCATCCGCCGGCGGGTGCGGCCAGAAGTTTCCAACGCCGGCTCCGAATTGGCAACCCCCCATGCTCGCGCAACGATGAACGGGAGGGCAGGCCGGGCGGCGCCCGGCCTCACCGCACGTCCTGAAGGTGGGCCCAGGTATGCCCGAGGTTGAGCCGACGGCTCTCGTCCAGGGCAGCCCGCTGGACCCGGCGGGATTCGTCGATCCGCGACAGGTCGAGCATGTCGCCGAGCGCGCGCTCCATCTCGGGCGGGTTGTAGCGCACCAGTCCGGCGGCCGGATGGAAGGTGATCTCGCCGAACCAGGGCCGGCCGCTGGCGTCGATCAGGAAGTCGATCCGGCAGAAGAGGAACGGCTCTGACAGCCGCGCCGCGGCGGCGAGCATGCGATCGAGCGCGTCCGGGCGGGGCACGTCGTGCTCGATATCGGCCGTGCGGCCCTGAAAGGGCATGCGCTTCCAGTCGAGGTCGTAGTTGGCGTGGCGGCGATCGGTGAAACGGCCGACGATTGCCTGCATGAAACGCGGTTCGCCGTGGAAGCAGTTGATCTTGATCTCGAGAATGTCCTGACCCTTCTCGCCCTCGATGAATCTCTCGACGAGGATGCCGGGCCTGATGTCCTTGTACTGCGGCTCTCGGAACTCGTAGTACTTGTTGGTCTTGGCGCGTTTTCGGATCTGGGCGCGCGTGTCGTCCCAGTCGAAGGTCTCGCGGTCGCGGCAGATGAAGACGCCGCCCTGGTCATGGTTGGTCTTTACCACGAAACGGTCCTGGCGGATCGCGTCGGGCGTGACCTCGGCCGGATCGTAGGTGACGAGCAGCGTCGGGACGAGGAACTCGCTGCCGGCGCGGCCGGCCACGTAGTCGCGCACCAGGATCTTGTCGGCGCAGAGCGTGTGCAGGCGCGAACGGTCATGGAGCTTGAGCCAGAGCACCTTCTCGGACAGGTCACGCGGCTTCAGGAGGTCTGGATAGAAGCCGTTCCGATGCCGATACTGGAGTAGCGCCATCAGGTAGTCCGGATAGAGATAGCGCTTCAATCGATCCTTGATGGATCGCGCCAGACCTTTTTCTCGGGGGACGCTGCTCAATTGCGTTCACGAATGGCGTAGGGCGTTCCCTGCGGGGGCAAGGAACTCGGTTGCGGGCGATGATACGTCGGGGCAGCAGACATGGATGCCGTCGTAGGCGAACTTGGTTAAGGGCATCTCTCACGCGCGGAGGGCCGTTGCAAGCATCGACGCTCGGGGGCGCAAGCCCGGGTCAGCGGCCGAGGGCGTAGAACTCGGGGTTCGGGCGCATGTCCCCGGCGTTGGCGAGGCGATTCGACATGCCGAAGAACGCGGCGATCGCGGCGACGTCCCAGGCGTCATCATCGGAAAAGCCATGGGACTTCAATGCGTCATAGTCCTCGTCGCCAATCTCCCACGACCGGGTGGCGACCTTCATGGCGAAGGCGAGCATGGCTTTCTGGCGGGGGGTGAGGTCGGCCTTGCGCCAGTTCACGGCGACCTGGTCGGCGATGTGGGGGTCCTTGGCGCGGATGCGCAGGATCGCGCCGTGGGCGACGACGCAGTACTGGCACTGGTTGGCGTTCGAGGTGGCGACGACGATCATCTCGCGCTCGGCCTTGGTGAGGCCGCCGGGGCCGTCCATCAGCGCATCGTGGTAGGCGAAGAAGGCGCGGAACTCGTCCGGTCGGTGAGCGAGGGCCAGGAAGACGTTGGGAATGAAGCCGGATTTCTCCTGCACCGCGAGGATGCGGTCGCGGATATCCTCGGGAAGCCCGGCAATCTCGGGGACCGGGAAGCGGCTGATCGGGGCGGCGGGCATCGGCAGGTCTCCTGCGGTTTCGGTCTCCGGGCCGCTATCGGGCGTCCCGGAGATGCTGAGGTTCGCGCCTTGCGGGGGCATGCACAAGTCATGCACCGGGCATGCACAAGGCATATGCACAGGAAAAAGGTCGGGATTGGCGCGGCCGGCCGAGGGTCAGCCGATCTCGGCGCTGGCCTCGATCTCGATGAGGGCCTCGTCCTCGATCAGGCCGGCGACGACGACCATGGTCATGACCGGGAAGTGGCGGCCCATCACGCGGCGGTAGGCCTCGCCGACCTCGCGCTGGGCGGCGAGGTAGGCCTTCTTGTCGGTGACGTACCAGGTGAGCCGGGTGATGTCCTCGACCTTGCCGCCGGCGGCGCGGACGATGGCGACGATGTTGGCGAGCGCCTGCTCCATCTGGCCGACGAAGTCCCTGGCGACGAAGACCTGCTCGGCGTTCCAGCCGATCTGGCCGCCGATGTAGAGCCGCCCGTCCTTGAGCATGCCGTTGGCGTAGCCCTTGGGCTTTGCCCATCCCTCGGGCTGGATGGTCTCGATCATCGGGCGTCTCCTTTCATTTCGTTCTCGATGCCGGCCCGGAGCCGGTCCGGCCAGGGCCGGGGCCGTCCGTCCGTCTTGGCGAACCAGACGAGCGTGGTGATGAAGCTGACCCGCGGCTCGCCGGCGCAGGTCGCTTCGACCGAGAGCGTGACGCTCGACCCGCCGAGGCGGACGGGCGTCAGGGTGAAGTCGAGCCGCTCGCCGAGGCGGGAGGGCTTGCGAAAGCGGGTCTCGTGGGCGACGGTCGGCACGCCCATGCCCATCGACCCGTGGATCTCGGCGAAGCCGACACCCAGCCGGGTCTCGAACCAGTCCTCGATCGTGGCGTTCAGCATCTCGTAGTAGCGGGGATAGAACACGATCTCCGCCGGATCGCAGTGCTGGAAGCGCACAAGCTGGGTAAGGGTGAAGGCCATGGCTCAGACCCCGAGATAGCGGTCGGTCAGCTCGGGCGTGAGCCCGGCCGGCGTACCGGCCCAGACCGTGCGGCCGCGCTCGATCAGGAAGCAGCGGTCGGCGACGCGGGAAAGCTCCTTCAGCGTCTTGTCGATGACGAGGATGGCGAGTTCGCCCTTCAACCGGTGGATCGCCGCCCAGATCTCCTGGCGCACCACGGGGGCGAGGCCCTCGGTCGCCTCGTCGAGGATCAGGAGACGGGGGTTCGTCATCAGCGCCCGGCCGATGGCGAGCATCTGCTGCTCGCCGCCGGAGAGGGTGCTGGATTTCTGGGCGCGGCGCTCGGCGAGGCGCGGGAAGAGTTGCTCGACATGCTGTTGCGTCCAGCCGCCGGGACGGGCGGCGGCGGTGAGGTTCTCCTCGACGGTCAGCGGCGCGAAGCAGCGGCGGCCCTCGGGGACGAGGCCGATCCCGAGGCGGGCGACGCGGTGGATCGCCATGCCGCGGGTCGGCTGTCCGGCGAAGGTGATCGCGCCGTCGCGGGGACGCAGCAGGTTCGAGATGGTGCGGACGGTGGTGGTCTTGCCCATGCCGTTGCGGCCCATCAGCGCCACGACCTCGCCCTCGGCGATGTCGAGGTCGATGCCGAAGAGCGCCTGGGAGGCGCCGTAGAAGGCGGTCACGCCCTTGAGGTCGAGGAGCGTCGTCATGCGGCTTCGTCTCCCAGATAGGCGGTGCGGACCTCCGGGTTCGCGCGGATGTCAGCGACGGTTCCGGTGGCGATCACCTGGCCGTAGACGAGGACCGAGATGCGGTCGGCGAGCGCGAAGACCGCCTCCATGTCGTGCTCGACGAGGAGGATGGGCGCGGTGTGGCGAAGCTCGGAGAGAAAGGCGGTCATCCGCTTCGAGCCGTCGGGCGAGAGGCCGGCCATCGGTTCGTCCATCAGGAAGACCTTGGGCTTCAGGGCGAGCGCCATGGCGAATTCGAGCTGGCGGCGCTCGCCGTGGCTGAGGTCGGCGGCGTGGATGGCCGCGCGCTCGCCGAGGCCGGCGTCGTGGAGGAAGGCCATGGCGGCGGCGATCAGGTCGAGGTCGCGCGAGACCGGGCGGAAGAAGCGGAACACCCGGCCCTCGCGCGCCTCGACGGCGAGCATGACGTTCCTCACCGCCGACAGCTCGGGGGCGATCTGGGAGACCTGGAAGGTGCGGGCGAGGCCGATGCGGGCGCGGTCGGCGGCGTCGAGCCGGTCGATCGGCTGGCCCTCGAAGTCGATCGAGCCGGCATCCGGGCGGATCTCGCCGACGATCTGCTTGATCAGCGTCGACTTGCCGGCGCCGTTCGGGCCGATGAGCGCGTGGATCTCGCCGGGGTAGAGGTCGAGGGTGACGCCGTTCGTCGCCTTGAGCGCGCCGAAGGACTTCTCGAGGCCGTTGATCCTGAGGATCGGCTTAGGCATTGGCGTTCCTCCCGGTGACGAGGCCGATCACGCCGCCGCGGGCGAAGAGGACGACGAGGAGCAGGATGACCCCGAGGGGGAACTGCCAGTAGTCGGTGAGGCCGCCGAGCCACTGCTCCAGCAGCACGTAGATGCAGGCGCCGATGAGCGGGCCGCAGGGACGCCCGACGCCGCCGAGAATGACGAAGACGATCAGCTCGCCCGAGAGGTGCCAGGACAGCATCGTCGGCGAGACGAAGCGGTTGAGATCGGCATAGAGCGCGCCGGCCAGCGCCACCGCCATGGCGGAGAGGACGAAGGCGGTCAGCCGCACGTTGAAGGGCCGCACGCCCATCGAGGTGAGCCGCAGCGGGTTCTGGCGCGCCATCGCGAGCGCGAGGCCGAAGCGGGAGCGGGTGGCGACGAGGACGAGCCCGAGGACGAGGAGGAGGAGCGCGAAGGCGATCAGGAAGAAGGTCAGCGGGCTCATGGTGTCGAGCGTGCCGAGCGAGTTGCGCACGTAGATCGAGAGCCCGTCCTCGCCGCCATAGGCCGGCCAGGAGATGGCGAAGTAGTAGATCATCTGCGCGAAGGCCAGCGTGATCATGATGAAGTGGACGCCGCCGGTGCGCAGCGAGAGGGCGCCGATGGGCAGGGCGATCAGGCCGGCGGCAATGACGGCGGTGAGCCAGATGATCGGCATGGAGGTGGTGCCGGGAAGCTCGACCGGCCAGGTCATCAGCGGCTCGTAGTTCTGGGCGGCGGAGGCGAGGATGCCGGCCGCGTAGCCGCCGATGCCGAAGAAGGCGGCGTGGCCGAAGGAGACGAGGCCGCCGTAGCCGAGCGCGAGGTTGAGGCCGACGCCGGCCATGCCGAGGATGGCGGCCCGGGTGGCGAGTTGCACCACGAAGGGCTCGCCGGAGGCCCAGGCGCCGAGGGCGACCGCGAGGAGGCCCGCGAGGATCGCGACGTTGAGGATGGTTTCGCGGGACATTCAGTGCGCTCCCATCAGGCCGGTCGGGCGCCACACGAGGATGACGGCCATCAGGATGTAGATCGACATCGAGGCGAGCGCCGAGCCGACCGACATGGCGGAGGCCTGGTCCATGAAGCCGCCGAGGACGATCGGCAGCAGGAAGCGGCCGAGGGTGTCGGTGACGCCGACGAGGATGGCGCCGACGAGCGCGCCCCTGATCGAGCCGATGCCGCCGATCACCACGACGACGAAGGCCATGATGAGCACGGGCTCGCCCATGCCGACCTGCACCGACTGGATCGGGCCGATCAGCGCGCCGGCGAGGCCGGCCAGCGCGGCGCCGAGGGCGAAGACGACGGTGTAGAGCCTGGCGATGTCGATGCCGAGGGCGGCGATCATCTCGCGGTCGGCCTCGCCGGCGCGGATCTGCACGCCGAGGCGGGTTCGGTTGATGAGGAGCCAGAGGCCGACCGCCACGGCGATGCCGACGACGATGATGGCGAGGCGGTAGAGCGGGTAGGAGAGCGGGCCGACATGGACGGCGCCGGCGAGGGCGCGGGGCACGTCGAGGTAGAGCGGGAACGAGCCGAAGATCCAGCGCACGCCTTCGGAGAAGATCAGGATGAGGGCGAAGGTGGCGAGCACCTGGTCGAGATGGTCGCGGCGGTAGAGACGGCGCAGGACGACGATCTCGACGATCGCGCCGGCGAGGGCGGCGGCGGCGAGGGCGGCGACGATGGCGAGGAGGAAGTTGCCGGTCGCGGCGGCCGCGGCGGCGGCGGCGAAGGCGCCGACCATGTAGAGCGAGCCGTGGGCGAGGTTGATCAGCCCCATGACGCCGAAGACCAGCGTGAGGCCGGCGGCCATCAGGAACAGCATCGTGCCGAACTGGAGGCCGTTCAGGACCTGCTCGAGGAAGAGCGTCATGCGGCGGTCCTCGCGGACGGGCGCGCGGAGCCGTCGGGTCTTGTTGCGCTGGGGAACATGGCTGGTCGCACACCCTCTCTGGCCCGGTCGTGTGGCCGGGCGCGGCGGTATCTGTCGGGCGGGGGCGGCCGGAGCCGCCCCTGCCGGCGCGTCATTGCATCGGGCACTCGGCCGCGTAGGCGTCGACGTGGTTCTCGAAGGCGGTGCCGACGATGCGGTTGGTGATCACCCCGTCGTCGCGCTTCACCACCTCGCGGGCGTAGAAATTCTGGATCGGGTGCTGGTTGTTGCCGAACTTGAAGCTGCCCCGCACCGAGGGGAAGTCCGCCGCCTTGAGCGCCGCGTGGTAGGCGTCGTGGTCGGCGATGTCGGCGGCCGCCTGGGCCGAGAGGATGAGCTGCGCGGTGTCGTAGCCCTGGGAGGCGTAGACCGAGGGCAGGCGGCCGTACTCGGCCTCGAAGGCGGCGACGAAGCCCTTGTTGGCCTCGTTGTCGAGGTCGGGCGACCATTGCGCGGTGTTGATCGCGCCGAGGGCGGCGTCGCCGACCGCGCCGAGCACGTCCTGGTCGAAGGAGAAGCCCGGGCCCATCATCGGCAGGCCGGCGTCGGCGTTGGCGAACTGCTTGATGAAGGAGATGCCCATGCCGCCGGGCAGGAAGAAGAACACGCTGTCGGCGCCGGAGGCCTTGATCTGGGCGATCTCGGCGGCGAAGTCGGTCTGGCCGAGCTTGGTGTAGAGCTCGCCGGCCAGTTCGCCCTTGTAGAACCGCTTGAAGCCGTTGAGGCTGTCCTTGCCGGCCGGGTAGTTCGGTGCGAGGATGAAGATGTTCTTGTAACCCAGCGTGTTTGCGTACTCTCCGGCGGCCTCGTGCTGGTTGTCGTTCTGGTAGGCGACGTTGAAATAGTTCGGGTCGCAGCCCTTGCCGGCGAGCTGGGACGGGCCGGCGTTGGGCGAGAGGTAGAACTTGCCCTGCTTGACCGCGGCCGGGACGACGGCGAGCGCGATGTTGGAGAAGATGATCCCCGTGAGAATGTCGACGTTGTCGGACTGGATCATCTTGTCGGCGAGCTGGACGCCGACCTCGGGCTTCTGCTGGTCGTCCTCGGTGATGAGCGTCACCTCGGCGCCGGCGTCGCCCGCCTGCTTCAGCGCCAGCATGAAGCCGTCGCGCACGTCGATGCCGAGGCCGGCGCCGCCGCCCGAGAGCGTGGTGATCATGCCGACCTTGACCGGCGCGGCGATGGCGGTCGAGGCGAGCAGCGCCGCGGAAAGCGCCGCTGCGAATGTGGTCCTGGCTGTCATTGGTTCCTCCTCCTTGTTGATGGCCGGGCCGATTGCATGGCCGGCCCGGCTCGTGGTTCTCAGGATGCGACGTATTGGGGCGTGGACGCCAGATAGGCGCCGTAGGCGTCGGCGTTGGGATAGGAGAACATCTCGGCGAGCGGGTTCGACCGGCGCCTGACGCGCGCCCCCATGTCGTCGAGCAGCTCGTCGAAGTGCTGGAAGTGGAACGGCGCCGAGCAGAGGCCGCCGTAGACCTGCGCCGCCGGGCGCCGCCGGCGCCGCCAGTCCAGGTTCTCCTCGATCTCCGCGCGCATCTCGCCGTCGGTCGGCTGGTGGGCAAGCTGGCCGTCGGCATAGCGGACCAGCCAGTTCGCGATCACTTCGGCCGAGAGCACGGTGCAGTAGCTGTTGTTGAAGCCGACGAAGCCCATGTCGGGCAGGTCCGGGTGCACCGCGAGCCGATAGATCTGGTACTGCCCGTCCGGCGCGACCAGCTTGGCGCGATACTCCTCGGGAAGCACCGGCACGCCGAGCCGCCAGCCGACGGCGAGCGCGGCGATGTCGCAGGGAATCCGGTCCCCGGTCGTGAGCACGACCGCGCCGTCCTCGTAGCGCTCGAACGTGCCCCGGATCGGCCGCACCGTTCCGTTCTCGAAGCACTCGTACATGCCGGGCGTGACGATCGGCACCGAGCACGACATCTCGTCCTCGATCCTGGCCTCGGGCACCATGTTCCACTTCTTCATCGGAACCTGAGCCTTGAGGAGGGTCTCGACCAGGCGGAAGTTGGCCCAGACCAGCGGCCTGGCCGCCGTCGCCGCCATCGCGCGAAGCGGGCTTCGCTTCCCCCATCCGCCGAACTGCATCTCCTGCGCGCGCATGTAGAGCAGCCGCTTGAAGTTGATCCCGGCGATGAAATAGGGGATGCGCCAGACGTTCTCGCGATAGACGAGCGTGACCTGCTTGGCCCCGTTCTTCGCCGCGTTGACGGCGAGGTCGGTGGCGGACTTCGAGCCGCCGAGCACGACGACGTGCTTGCCGCGCGCGAGTTCGGGGTCGGTGTACTCCGAGGAGTGCATCACCTGTCCGCCCGCCGCCACGAAGGCCTCCTGCCCCGGGTGGGAGATGATGTTCTTCTCGGAGAACTGGCCGGTGCAGATCGCGACGAAGTCGAAGTCCTCCTGCCGCTCGCGCCCGGCGGAGCGCAGCGTCAGCGTCCAGCCCGGCTTGCCGTCGGCGCGGCGCGCCATCGACACGACGTCGGTGTCGAGCTGGAACAGCCGCGCCAGCCGGTGCTTGGCGGCGTAGGAATGCAGATAGGCGTGGACCTGCGGACCTTTCGGCCACTCGGGATAGCTCTCCGGCATCGGGTGGTCGGTGTAGCGGTAGAGATCCTTCGGCGACTGGGTCTGGACGCCCGGATAGGAGCGCGACAGCTCCCAGACGCCGCCGAAGTCGTGCGTGCGCTCGAAGCCGGTGACCCGGTGCCCGCGCTCGTCGAAGGCCTTCGCCGCCGCGAGGCCGCTGATCCCGCCGCCGATGACGGCGACCGTCTTGCGTTTCACCATGGCCGGCCTCACGCGGTCTCGGGCGGCGGCAGGAAATCGACCTCGTGCAGCGCCGAGATGCGCACCAGCTCGGCCGGGTCGGTCACGCCGTCGAGCGCGGCGAACAGATCGAACAGCTTGCGGGAGGGCGCGACGCCGAAGACGCAGGTGGCGGTGGCGCCGGAGCGGTTGAAGATGCCGTGGGCGATGCCCTTCGGCATCCGCACGGTGTCGCCGGCGCCCGCCTGGTGGCGGTCCGGGCCGAACTCGATCTCGAGCGCGCCGTCGAGCACGGTGATCCACTCGTCCTGGGTCGGGTGGATGTGCGGCGGCACGAAGGTGCCGGCGGGGATCACCGCGTGCCAGACGAAGACGTTGTCGGTGTGGAGCTTGGGCGTGTAGGTGTGCCCCACCACGTTCCACGATGCGCCGCCGAGCGCGTCGGCCGCGCGCGTCACGCCCTGTTCATTCGACATTCCGGTTCTTCCTTGATTTGGGTCAGACATTCTCAGTCTTGGTGCGCAGCGCGAAGCGCTGGATCTTTCCGGTCGCCGTCTTGGGCAGTTCCTCGACGAATATCACCGAGCGGGGATACTTGTAGGGGGCGATCATCGCCTTCACGTGGTCCTGCAGGCGCTTGGCGGTCGCGGCGTTGGTCTCCACGCCCTGGACGAGCACGACATGGGCCTGGACGATCTGGCCGCGGTCCTCGTCGGCGACGCCGATCACCGCGCATTCGGAGACGTCCGGGTGCTTGAGCAGCGCCGCCTCCACCTCCGGCCCGGCGATGTTGTAGCCGGCGGAGATGATCATGTCGTCGTTGCGGGCGGCGAAGTGGAAGTAGCCGTTCTCGTCCTGGGTGAAGGCGTCCCCGGTCAGGTTCCAGCCGTTGCGGACGAAGGTGCGCTGGCGCTTGTCCGCGAGATAGCGGCAGCCGGTCGGGCCCTGCACGGCGAGGCGGCCGACCGTGCCGCGCGGAACCTCGTTCATCTGCTCGTCGACGACGATGGCGCGGTATCCGGTCACCGGGCGGCCGGTGCAGGCGGGAAAGCTGTCGCCGAAGCGGTTGGAGATGAAGATGTGCAGCATCTCGGTGCCGCCGATGCCGTCGAGCATGGGCTTGCCGGTCTTGGCCAGCCATTCGTCGTAGACGGGCGCGGGCAGGGTCTCGCCGGCGGATACGGCGCAGCGCAGCGACGAGAGGTCGGCCCCCTCGTCCATCGCCTTGAGCATGACGCGGTAGGCGGTGGGGGCGGTGAAGCAGATCGTCGCCTTGTAGGTCTCGATGATCTCGATCATGTTCGGCGGCGAGGCGGTCTCCAGCAGGGTCGCGGCGGCGCCGAAGCGCAGCGGGAAGATGGCGAGCCCGCCGAGGCCGAAGGTGAAGGCGAGCGGCGGCGAGCCGACGAAGATGTCCTGCGGGGTGACGCCGAGCACTTCCCTGGCGTAGCCGTCGGCGATGATCAGCAGGTCGCGGTGGAAGTGCATCGTCGCCTTCGGGTCGCCGGTGGTCCCGGAGGTGAAGCCGAGGAGCGCTACGTCGTCGCGGCCGGTGCGGACCGCCTCGAACCGGACCGACTTGCGCAGCGCGGCGCGGTCGAGCTCCGCGTCGTGGTTCGCGGTGCCGTCGAAGCCGATCACCGTCTCGAGGAAGCGGCTGTCCTTGGCGCAGGTGACGATCTCGTCCATCAGCCGGGTGTCGCAGAGGGCGAAGGCGATCTCGGCCTTGTCGACGATCCTGGCGAGTTCGCCCGCGCGCAGCATCGGCATGGTGTTGACGACGACGGCGCCCGCCTTGGTCGCCGCGAGCCAGCAGGCGACCATGGCCGGGTTGTTGGCCGAGCGGATCAGGATGCGGTTGCCGGGGCGCACGCCGTAGTCCTCGACCAGCGCATGGGCGATGCGGTTCGTCCAGTCGGCCAGCTCCTTGTAGGTGCGCTGGCGGCCGTTGCCGATCAGGGCGACGTTGTCGCCGAAGCCCTTCTCCACCATGCGGTCGGTCAGCTCGACGGCGGCGTTGAGGTATTCGGGATAGTCGAAGCCGGTCAGGTCGATGACCGGCCACGCTTCGGCCGGCGGCAGGTTGTCGCGGCTGAAGGTGTCGGTGTGTCCGGTGGGTCCGAGCTGCATTTTTCCTCCCTTGGCCCGCGTTTCAGAGCGCGGTGCGTACTTCCCAGAGTTCGGGGAAGAGCACGACGTCGAGCATCTTCCTCAGGTAGCTGACCCCGCCGGTGCCGCCGGTGCCGCGCTTGAGCCCGATGATCCGCTCGACGGTGGTGACGTGGTTGAAGCGCCAGCGGCGGAAATAGTCCTCGAGATCGACGAGTTTCTCGGCGAGCTCGTAGATCGGCCAGTGCGCGCGGGGGTCGCGGTAGACCTGCGCCCACATCTCGGCCACCTGCGGGTCCGCGACGCGCGGTCCGTCGTGGGGGAGCGTCGCCCCGGGGGGCACGGGCAGGCCGGCGCGGGCGGCGGCGGTCAGGGCGACGGCGTAGAGGTCGGGGCGGGCAAGCTCGGCCTCGAGCGCGGCGACGGTGTCGGGGCGGTGGGCGTGCGGCTTCAGCATGGCGCGGTTGCGGTTGCCGAGGACGTACTCGATCAGGCGGTACTGGGCGGACTGGAAGCCCGAGGACTGGCCGAGGGCGTCGCGGAACTCGGTGTAGTCCGAGGGCGTCATGGTGCGCAGCACGTCCCAGGCGTTGTTGAGCTGCTCGAAGATGCGCGAGACGCGGGCGAGCAGCTTCTGGGATTCCTCCAGCCGGTCCGTGGCGATCGCCTCGCGGGCGGCGGCGAGTTCGTGGATGGCGAGCTTCATCCACAGCTCCGAGGTCTGGTGCTGGATGATGAACAGCAGCTCGTCGTTCGCCCGCGACAACGGGTGCTGGGCGTCGAGAATGGTGTCGATGTGGAGATAGTCGCCATAGGACATTCGCTGTGCGAAGTCCGTCACGGCTCCCGCGTCGGCGCCCGGCCCGGTCATTCGTTGGCCTCGGGCGGCAGGAAGTCGACGTCGCGCTCCTTCGAGGCGGCGACGATGGCGGGGATGTCGGTCATGCCGTGGAGGGTCTCGAAGAGCTCCTTCAGCCGGCCCGCCGGAGAGACCCAGAAGAGCGCCCGGGCGGGCTGGTCGGACTTGTTGAAGTAGCCGTGGGGCACGCCGCGGGGCATGCGCACGAGATCGCCGGCGCGGGCGGTCTGCCATTGGCCGTCGAGCTTCAGTTCCAGTTGGCCCTCCTGCACGAGGATGAACTCGTCCTGGTGGGGGTGGATGTGGACGGGGACGAACTGGCCGGGTTCGCTGTTCGTCTCGAAGGCGAAGGTGGAGGCGCAGGTCGCCTTGGGGAAGTAGCGCTGGCCGAGGATGTTCCACTCGGTCGCCTGATAGCCTTCCCCGTTCCGGGTGATGCCGCCGTCGAGGTATTTGGTCATGGGTTCGCTCCCTGGGTTGCGAGGGTCTGTCTCGCGATCACCACCTTCTGCACATCGGAGGCGCCTTCATAGATGCGGAGTGCGCGGATCTCGCGGTAGAGGCTCTCGACGACGCTGCCCTTGCGCACCCCGTCGCCGCCGTGGAGCTGGACGGCCTTGTCGATGACGGCCTGCGCCCGGTCGGTGGCGTAGAGCTTGGCCATCGCCGCCTCGCGGGTGACGCGGGGGGCGCCTGCGTCCTTCGTCCACGCGGCGCGGTAGGTCAGCAGCGCCGCCGCGTCGATGTCGAGCGCCATGTCGGCGATGTGGCCCTGCACCATCTGGAGATCCGCGAGGGGCGCGCCGAAGAGCTGGCGGCCGGCGGCGCGGGCCAGCGTCTCGTCCAGCGCCCGGCGGGCGAAGCCGAGGGCGGCAGCGGCGACGGTCGAGCGGAACACGTCGAGGACCGACATGGCGATCCTGAAGCCGTCGCCGGGCTTGCCGATCAGGGCGGAGGCCGGCAGGCGGATGTCGTCGAGGACGAGGCGCGCCAGCGGGTGGGGGGCGATGGTCTCCAGCCGCTCGGCGATGAAGAGGCCGGGGGCGTCGGCCGGGAGCAGGAAGGCGGAGAGGCCGCGGGCGCCGGGGGCCTCGCCGGTGCGGGCGAAGACGGTGTAGACGTCGGCGATGCCGCCGTTGGAGATCCAGGTCTTTTCGCCGGAGAGGATGTAGCCGTCGCCGTCGCGGGTCGCGGTCGTCGCGGTGGCGGCGACGTCGGAGCCGGACTGCGGCTCGGTCAGCGCGAAGGCGGACAGCGCTCGCCCCGAGCGGGTCTCGGGGAGCCAGCGGGACCGCTGCTCGGGCGTGCCGAAGAGCGAGATCGCGCCGGTCCCGAGGCCCTGCATGGCGAAGGCGAAGTCGGCGAGGCCGTCGTGGCGCGCGAGGGTCTCGCGGATCAGGCAGAGGCTGCGGACGTCGAGCGGGGCCGGGGCGGCCGGGTCGATGGCGGAGTAGGTGAGCCAGCCGGCTTCGCCGAGCTTCGCCACCAGCGTCTTGCAGGCGGCGTCGGTGTCGGCGTGGTCGACATCGGCGAGGCTGGCGGCGGCCCAGGCGTCGAGGTCGAGCGCGAGCGCCTTGTGGCGCGGCTCGAGGAAGGGCCAGTCGAGGAAGCTGCGGTCGGCCATCAGTCGCCCTCGAACACGGGTTTTTCCTTCGCGACGAAGGCGTGGTAGGCGCGGGCGAAGTCCCGGGTCTGCATGCAGATCGCCTGGGCCTGGGCCTCGGCCTCGATCGCCTGTTCGAGCCCCATCGACCATTCGAGGTTGAGCTGGGTCTTGGTCATCATGTGGGCGAAGGTCGGTCCCTTGGCGATGCGGCGGGCCAGCGTCATCGCCTCGGCGTCGAGGTCGGCCGCGGGGACGAGGCGGTTGAAGAAGCCCCAGGCGGCGGCCTCGTCGGCGGTCATGACGCGCCCGGTGTAGAGCAGTTCGGCGGCGCGGCCCTGGCCGATGATGCGCGGCAGCATGGCGCAGGCGCCCATGTCGCAGCCGGCGAGGCCGACGCGGGTGAAGAGGAAGGCGGTCTTGGCCTCGGGCGTGCCGAGGCGGAGGTCGGAGGCCATGGCGACGATGGCGCCGGCCCCGACGCAGATGCCGTCGACCGCGGCGATGATCGGCTTGCCGCAGGCGAGCATCGCCTTGACGAGGTCGCCGGTCATGCGGGTGAAGGCGAGCAGGCCCTTCATGTCCTTGTCGATCAGCGGGCCGATGATGTCGTGCACGTCGCCGCCGGAGCAGAAGTTGCCGCCGTTCGAGCCGAACACCACGACGTCGATCTCGTCGGAGTAGACGAGGCCGCGGAACCAGTCGCGCAGCTCGGCGTAGCTCTCGAAGGTCAGCGGGTTCTTGCGCTCGGGCCGGTCGAGCGAGACGCGGGCGATGCGCTCGACGACCTCGAGCCGGAAGTGCTGCGGCGCTGTCATGGCCTGTCTCCTCGTTCGGCGAGACGGTTGCGCACCGCCTGAAGCTGCTCGATCAGATGCTCGGCCTCGGCGGCGGTGACCGCGCCGAGGAGTTCGTTCACCCAGTCCTCGTGGCGGGCGGCCAGTTCGGCGAATCCGGCCTCGCCGGCGGGGGTCAGGCGCACCAGCATGGCGCGGCGGTCGCCCTCGACGGGCAGCCGCACGGCGAGGCCCTCGGCCTCCAGCCGGTCGACGATGCCGGTGACGTTGCCGTTCGAGACGCGCAGGACCGAGGAGAGCGCGCTCATCTTCAGCCCGTCGGGGGCGCGGCTGAGCGCGGCCATCACGTCGAAGCGGGGCAGCGTGCTGTCGCGCTCGCGCAGGCGCTCGCGCAGCTCGGCCTCGACCATGCGCGACACGGCGAGCATTCGCAGCCAGAGGCGCAGCCGCGCCTTCGCAGCGGTCGGGTCGTGGCGCTCCATCATGCTCATACCTCGCCCCCGGAGATCGAGATCGCCTGTCCGGTGACCGAGGCGGCCCCCGGGCCGCAGAGCCAGAGCACGGTCGCGGCCACCTCGTCGGGCTCGATGAAGCGGCCCTGCGGGTTGGCGGCGAGGAGCGGCGCCTCCGCCTCGGCGCGCGAGCGGCCGGTCTTGCCCATGATCGTTTCGATCGAGCGTTCCAGCATGGGCGTCAGCATGTAGCCGGGGCAGACGGCGTTCACCGTGATCCCGCTCCGGGCCGTCTCGGCGGCAAGCGCCCGGGTCAGGCCGACGACGCCGTGCTTGGCCGCGCAATAGGCGGAGACGTAGGGGTAGCCCTTGAGGCCGGCGGTGGAGGCGACGGCGATCAGGCGGCCCCAGTTCGCCTCCAGCATCGGCTCGATCCCGGCGCGCCAAGTGGAGAACACGCCGGCGAGGTTGAGGTCGACCATGCCGGCGAAGTCCTGCGCGGTCATCTTCGCGAAGGGCTTGCTCGACGCGGCGCCGGCGTTGGCCACGACGATGGCGGGCGGGCCCCATTCGGCGGAGGCGGCGGCGAACATCGCCTCGACGTCCGCGGGCTGCGTCACGTCGCCGGTGACATAGCGCATCTCGGCGCCCGCGGTCTCGGCCAGCGCGACGGCGTTGCGCCCCGCGATCGTCACCCGCGCGCCGGCCCCCGCCAGCGCCCGGGCGATCGCCGCGCCGACGCCGCTGGCGCTGCCGGTGACGAGGGCGTGCCTGCCGCCGAGTTGGGGGGCCGGGCTCATGGCGTCAGACCTTGCCGAGCATGGTGTCGCTGCGCTCGGCGAGCCGCCAGAGCTGGTTGCGGCCGGGCAGGTAGGGAAGCGGCCACTTCTCGGCCTTGTCGCCGAGCTGGCCGGCGGCGCGGAGCGTCCAGTAGGGGTCGGTCAGGTGCGGGCGGGCGAGCGCGACCAGGTCGGCGCGTCCGGCCATCAGGATCGAGTTGACGTGATCGGGTTCGTAGATGTTGCCGACGGCGATCGTCGCCATGCCGGTCTCGTTGCGGATGCGGTCCGAGAACGGCGTCTGGAACATGCGGCCATAGACCGGCTTCGCCTTCGTGGTGGTCTGGCCGGCCGAGACGTCGCAGATGTCGACGCCGGCTTCCTGGAGCATCCGGGCGATCTCGACGGCGTCCTCCGGCGTGATGCCGTCGTCGCCGACCCAGTCGTTGGCGGAGATGCGCACCGAGATCGGCTTCGCCTCCGGCCAGGCGGCGCGGACGGCGCGGAAGACTTCCAGCGGATAGCGCATCCGGTTCTTGAGCGAGCCGCCGTATTCGTCCGTCCGGGTGTTGGTGACGGGCGTGATGAAGGCCGAGAGCAGGTAGCCGTGCGCCATGTGCAGCTCGAGCATGTCGAAGCCGCATCGGTCCGCCATGCGCGCGCCCTCGACGAAGGCGTCGCGGATGCGGTCCATCTCGGCGCGGTCCATCGCCTTGGGCGTCTGGTTCGCGGGCGACCAAGGCACGTCGGAGACCGAGACGATCGGCCAGTTGCCCGAGGCGAGCGGGCGGTTGTCCTCGACCCAGCCGAGTTCGGTCGAGCCCTTCGGGCCGGAATGGCCGAGCTGCATGCAGACCTTGGCGTCGGTCTCGGCGTGGATGAAGTCGACGATGCGCTTCCACGCGGCCTCGGCCTCGGGCGAATAGGTGCCGGGGCAGCCGGGGCTGATGCGGCCCTCGGGCGTGACGCAGGTCATCTCGGTGTAGACGAGCCCGGCGCCGCCCTTGGCGCGCTCGCCGAGGTGGACGAGGTGCCAGTCGGTCGGCACGCCGTCCACGGCCTTGTACTGGGCCATCGGCGAGACGACGACGCGGTTCTTGAGCTCGAGCCCGCGCAGCCTGAACGGCGCGAACATCGGGCGGCGCGCGGCGGCGTTCTCGCCGACGCCGGCCTGCTGCTGGAACCAGGCTTCGGCGCCGTTCAGCCAGTCCTCGTCGCGCAGGCGCAGGTTCTCGTGGCTGATGCGCTGGGAGCGGGTGAGCAGCGAATAGGTGAACTGCACGGGGTCGAGGTGGAAGTAGCGCTCGATTTCCTCGAACCATTCCATCGAGTTGCGCGCGGCCGACTGGAGCCGCAGCACGTCGAGGCGCCGCGCGTCCTGGTACTGGGCGAAGGCGGCCTCCATCGTCGGCTCGCTGTGGAGGTAGGTCGCGAGCGCGATGGCGCTGTCGAAGGCGAGCCGCGAGCCGGAGCCGATGGAGAAATGCGCCGTCGCGGCGGCGTCGCCCATCAGCACGACGTTCCTGTAGCTCCACTTCTCGCAGAGCACGCGCGGGAAGTTGATCCAGGCCGAGCCGCGGATGTGGGCGGCGTTGGAGATGAGGTTGTGGCCGCCGAGTTCGTCCTTGAAGATCGCCTCGCAGGTGGCGATCGACTCCTGCTGGCTCATGCCGCCGAAGCCGTAGGCGTTCCACGTTTCTTCGGTGCATTCGACGATGAAGGTCGCGGTGTCGGCGTCGAACTGGTAGGCGTGCGCCCAGAGCCAGCCCTTGTCCGTCTCTTTGAAGATGAACGTGAAGGCGTCGTGGAACTTCTGCTTGGTGCCGAGCCAGACGAACTTGCACTTGCGCACGTCGACGTCGGGCTTGAAGTGTTCGGCATAGAGGCTGCGGGTCCTGGAGTTCAGTCCGTCGCTCGCCACCACGATGTCGTAGTCGCGCGAGAGCTGCTCGATCTGGGCCTCGGAAATGTCGTTCTGGAAGCGGAGATCGACGCCGAGCTCGCGGGCGCGGGCCTGGAGCAGCAGCAGCAGCTTCATGCGGCCGATGCCGCAGAAGCCATGGCCGCCCGAGACGATGCGCTCGCCCTTGAACTCGACCGCCACGTCGTCCCAGTAGGCGAAGTTCTCGCGGATCGCGGCGGCGCTGACCGGGTCGTTCTTGGCGAGGTTGCCGAGCGCGTCGTCGGAGAGCACCACGCCCCAGCCGAACGTGTCGTCGGCGCGGTTGCGCTCGAACACCACGACCTCGTGCGAGGGGTCGCGGAGCTTCATCGAGATGGCGAAGTAGAGGCCGGCCGGCCCTCCGCCCAGGCAAGCGACGCGCATTCCCGATCCTCCCTGTCGTCCCGGGGCCGATCGCCCCCGTCTTGCCTCGACCATAGCGATTCGGAAAATTAAGTTCAAGCATAAAATATTCGTGCTTAAAATGTTGCGGTGCAGCATGGCAGGCGCGCGGGCTCGCCCGTCCGGGCCGGGCGTCAGTCCCGGCGGGCTCATGAAACGACTCGCGGACCTTTTTGACCTATGACATTTTTATCGTGTGTATTCAGGTAGTTACTATACCTATCACGCGTGTTAGCCCTTGTTGCGCCGGGTGGCCTGGTAGACTCGCCGGTGTCAGTCCCGGCGGGCGGCGAGCAGGCGTTCGGCGTTGCCGTCGCCGCCGAGGATCGGGCTCGGGATCTCGCCGAGGACGGTCCAGCCGGCGCCGGCGACGAAATCGCGGACGGCGGCCGCCGCCGCCTCCGCGGCCGCCGGGTCGCGCACGATCCCGCCCCTGCCGACATGGGCGGGGCCGACCTCGAACTGCGGCTTGACGAGGGCGACGAGCGTCGCGCCGGGGCCGGCGAGGGCGAGGGCGGGGCCGATCGCCTTGGCGAGCGAGATGAAGGACAAATCCGCGGTGATCCAGCCGGGCGCCGGCACGTCGCCGGGGCGGAGGTCGCGGACGTTCTGCCCCTCGATCGCGTGGACGCGCGGGTCGGCGCGCAGGGCGGGCGCGAGCTGGCCGTGGCCGACATCGACCGCCCAGACCTCCGATGCGCCACGGGCCAGCAGCACCTCGGTGAACCCGCCCGTCGAGGCGCCGAGGTCGAGGGCGACGGCGCCCGCGGGCGAGAGGCCGAAGGCGTCGAGCGCGTGCAGGAGCTTCAGCGCGCCGCGCGAGACCCAGGGCAGCGGGTCGCCCGTCACCGCGAGGCGCGCGCCCGGGGCGACGCGGGCCCCGGGGCGGGCGGCGGGCGCGCCGTCGACGGTGACGACGCCGGCGGCGACCAGCGCCTGCGCGCGGGTTCGGGTCGGCGCGATGCCCGCCTCCACCAGCGCCTGGTCGAGCCGCGGCCGGCGCCCGTCGGTCATGCCCGCATCTCCCAGCCGCGCCGGTGATGGCGCGCGAGGCGTGGAATGCGCCGCGCGACGACGTTCGCGGTCGGCGGGGCGTTCAGGCGGTGAAGGGCGCGACGGCGGCGTTCGCCGCGGCGCGCAGTGGCTCGGGGGCCACGGAGAAGACGTGGTTGGGCGAACCGGCGGCGGCCCAGATCGTCGCGAAGCGGAAGAGCGCCGGGTCCATCCATACCGCGATCGGATTGAGATGGCCGAGCGGGGAGACGCCGCCGATGGCGAAGCCGGTGAAGGCGCGCACGCCGGCGGCGTCGGCCTTTTCCAGCGCCGCCCCGGCGAGGGCGGAGGCGCGCGCGGGATCGACGCGGGCGCCGCCGCAGGTCAGGAACAGCACGTGGCGGTCGGAGCCGGCCACCCGGAACACGATCGACTTGACGATCTGGTCGACCTCGCAGCCGCAGGCGCGCGCCGCCTCGGCCGCGGTGCGGGTGCTTTCGTCGAGGCGCACGACCGCGATGTCGAGGCCGAGGCGGGCGGCCTCGGCCGCGACGCGGTCGACCGAGCCGAGGCGCGCCTCGGGCTCAGCGGTTCTCGACGTCGACATAGTCGCGCTGGGTCGCGCCGACGTAGAGCTGGCGCGGGCGGCCGATCTTGAGGGCGGGGTCGGCCAGCATCTCCTTCCACTGCGAGATCCAGCCGACGGTCCGGGCCAGCGCGAAGATCGGCGTGAACATCGAGGTCGGGAAGCCGATGGCGTCGAGGATGATGCCGGAGTAGAAGTCGACGTTCGGATAGAGCTTCTTCTCGACGAAATAGGGATCCTCCAGCGCGATCCGCTCGAGTTCCTTGGCGACCTGAAGCGTCGGGTTGTTCTCGATGCCGAGCAGGCCGAGAACCTCGTCGGCGGACTGCTTCATCACCTTCGCCCGCGGGTCGAAGTTCTTGTAGACGCGATGGCCGAAGCCCATCAGGCGGAAGGGGTCGTCCTTGTCCTTGGCCCTGGCGATATACTCGGGGATGCGGTCGACCGTGCCGATCTCGCGCAGCATCGTCAGGCAGGCCTCGTTGGCGCCGCCATGCGCCGGCCCCCACAGACAGGCGACGCCGGCCGCGATGCAGGCGAACGGGTTCGCGCCCGACGAGGAGGCGAGGCGCACCGTCGAGGTCGAGGCGTTCTGCTCGTGGTCGGCGTGGAGCGTGAAGATGCGATCCATCGCCCGGCTCAGGATCGGGTCGACCACGTAGTCGGACGCCGGCACCGAGAAGCACATGTTGAGGAAGTTCGAGGCGTAGTCGAGGTTGTTCTTCGGATAGACGAAGGGCTGTCCGGCAGAATACTTGTAGGCCCAGGCGACGATCGTCGGCATCTTGGCGATCAGGCGGATCGAGGCGACCTCGCGCTGCCAGGGATCGTGGATGTCCGTCGAGTCGTGGTAGAAGGCCGACATCGCCCCGACCATGCCGCACACCACGGCCATGGGGTGAGCGTCGCGCCGGAAGCCCCGGAAGAAATACGCCATCTGCTCGTGCAGCATGGTGTGGTTCGTCACGCGGGCCTCGAAATCCTCGAGCTGGGTGGCGGTGGGCAGCTCGCCGTAGAGCAGCAGGTAGCAGACCTCGAGGAAGTGCGACTTCTCCGCCAGCTGTTCGATCGGATAGCCACGATAGAGGAGATGGCCGAGGTCGCCGTCGATGTAGGTGATCGCGCTCTCGCAGGAACCCGTCGACGTGAAGCCCGGGTCGAAGGTGAACACGTCGCCGTCCGAGTAAAGCCGGCGGATGTCGATGACGTCGGGGCCGAGCGTGCCGCTGTAGACCGGAAGGTCCAGGGTCTTGTCGCCAATGGTCAGCTTTGCGGACTTGTGGGCCTGGCTGGTCATACGTCGTCGTCCCCTTGTTTTCGGGCCCGCCTTGCGGCCGGGCCGGGTTCGAGCACGACCACGGGCCGCGCCGAGAAGAGCGGTCGGCGCGAGGCGTCAAGCCTTCGCCGGTTCTCCTTCGGCACATTCCGCGAGTCGGGCAAGCGTTTCTTCGGGCCCGAGAATCTCCATGATGTCGAAGACGCTCGGGGAGATGGCGCGGCCGGTGAGCGCGGCGCGGACCGGCTGGGCGACCTTGCCGAGCCCCAGCCCCTCATCCGCCGCGAAGTTGCGCACATACGCCTCCAGACCGCTTGCGGTCCAGCTAGCATGCTGCATCCGCGAAGTCAAACGACCCAGCATGCCGCGGGATGCCGGATCGAGGAGCTTCGCGCCGGCCGCATCGGCTTCCACGGGGCGGTCGATTAGCGCAAATCGCCCCATTTCAAGGAGTTCCGGCAGCGTCTTCGCGCGTTCCTTCATCCCGGGCATCGCGCGGAGCAGCATTTTGCGCCGCTGCGGCTCGAGAGGCGGTTTCTGCTGCGACGCGAGAAAGGCGTCGAGCTCCGCCATCAGCGCGTCGTCGGCGGCGACGCGGATGTGCTGGCCGGAAAGGTGGGTCAGCTTGGAGAAGTCGAAGCGGGCCGGGGCCTTGCCGAGGTGGTCGAGGTCGAACCACGCGATCGCCTGTTCGGTGGTGAAGAACTCGTCGTTGCCATGGCTCCAGCCGAGGCGGGCGAGGTAGTTGCGCATCGCCTCCGGCAGGAAGCCCATGTCGCGATAGGCCTCGACCCCGAGCGCGCCGTGGCGCTTGGAGAGCTTGGCGCCGTCGGGGCCGTGGATGAGCGGGATGTGCGCCCATTTCGGCACGTCCCAGCCGAGCGCCCGGTAGATGAGCGTCTGGCGCGCCGCGTTGGTCAGGTGGTCGTCGCCGCGGATGACATGGGTCACGTTCATGTCGTGGTCGTCGACAACCACCGCGTGCATGTAGGTCGGCACCCCGTCCGAGCGCATGAGGATCAGGTCGTCGAGCGTCTCGTTGCGAAAGGTCACCGTGCCCTGCACCGCGTCCTCGATCACCGTCTCGCCGTCGCGGGGGGCGCGCAGGCGGATGACGCAGGGCGCGTCGGCGGGCCAGGTCGCCGGGTCGGCGTCGCGCCAGGGCGAGACGAAGAGCGGCGGGCGGCCGTTGGCGCGGGCCTCGGCGCGGAAGGTCTCGATCTCCTCCGCGGTGGCGAAGCAGCGGTAGGCGACGCCCCTGGCCAGCATCTCGCGGGCGACTTCGGCGTGGCGCTCCACGCGGGAGAACTGGCTGACCGCCTCGCCGTCCCAGTCGAGCCCGAGCCAGCGCAGGCCGGCGAAGATCGCCTCGGTCGCCTCGGGCGTCGAGCGGGCGCGGTCGGTGTCCTCGATGCGCAGGAGAAACCTGCCGCCGGCATGGCGGGCGTAGAGCCAATTGAAGAGCGCCGTGCGGGCTCCGCCGATGTGCAGATAGCCCGTCGGCGAGGGGGCGAAGCGCGTCACCACGGGCGCGTCGCGGGTCGCGTCGGCGGGCATCGGTCAACCTCCCGTTAACCAGCGGATTGCTAAGCCGAGGTTCTTAGGGGCTTCGGTCAGGGAGAACAAGGCGCGTGGGCGATTGGCTCGCCGCTCGGATCGAGGCCCAGCGGGCCAGCCTGCCGCTCTGGGCGCCCGCGTTGTTCGGATGCGGGATCGCCGGCTACTTCGCCCTGCCGTCGGAGCCGGGCGGCGGCGTGCTGCTCGCGCTGGCCGCCGTCATGGTCGTCGCCGTGGCGGGTCTGTGGCGCGGCGGGTCGATGGCGCGGCTCTGCCTCGTGCTGGCGCTGCTTCCGGCGCTCGGCTTCGCGGCCGCGGCGCTCAGGACCCGGGTCGTGGCGGCGCCGGTGCTGCCATACGAGATGACGGCGGCCGTCGAGGGGCGGGTCGTCGGCCTCGGCCGCTCTGCCTCCGATCGCACGCGCGTTCTGCTCGACCGGGTGGTGATCCACGGCCTGGAGCCGGAGCGCACGCCGGCGCAGGTGCGCATCTCGATCGAGGAAGGCACGTCGGCGGAGGTCCTGCGCCCCGGGGCGCGCGTTCTCGGGCAGGCGCGGCTGTCGCCGCCGGCCGCGCCGAGCGCGCCGGGCGGGTTCGACTTCCGTCGCGTCGCCTGGTTCGACCGGCTCGGCGCCGTCGGCTATGCGCGCAGCCCGCTCGTCGAGGTGGAAGGGGGCGACGGGTCGCCGCTGTCGCTGCTCGCCTTCCGGCTGCGCATGGTCCTGTCGGCGCACATCCAGGCGCGGATGCCGGGACAGGAGGGCGCCTTCTCGGCGGCAATCCTGACCGGGGACCGCTCGGCGATCGATCCGGCGATCGAGGAGGATCTCCGGGACTCGACGCTCTATCATCTGGTCTCGATCTCGGGCCTGCACATGACGCTGATCGCGGCTTCGGTCTTCGTGATCGTGCGCGGCGGGCTCGCGTTCGTGCCGGGGCTGGCGCTGCGCTGGCCGCTGAAGAAGATCGCGGCCTGGGGGGCGCTGGCGGCGGGGTTCCTCTATCTCGCGCTGTCGGGGTTCGAGGTGCCGGCGCAACGGGCCTACGTGATGACGGCCTGCGTCCTCGGGGCGGTGCTGCTCGACAGACCGGCGCTGACGTTGCGTTCGGTGGCGCTGGCAGCGCTCGTCGTGCTCGTCGTCGCGCCGGAGAGCCTGATGGAGGCGGGGTTCCAGATGTCCTTCGCCGCGACGATCGCCCTCGTCGCGGTGTTTGACGGATTGCGCGGGCGGAGCTGGTGGATGGTCACCCAGACCGACCGACGTTGGCGGCTGGCCAAGCCGGTTCTGGCGCTGGCGATGACCTCGCTGGTGGCGGGGAGCGCGACGGCGCCGTTCTCGGCGTTCCATTTCAACGTCGTGGCGCAGTACGGGCTGGTGGCCAACATGCTCGCCGTGCCGATGATGGGGGCGGTGGTGATGCCGGCGGCGGTGGTGGCGGCGATGCTGGCGCCGCTCGGCCTCGACTGGCTGCCCTTCGCGGCGATGGGCTGGGGCGTCGGCTACGTGCTCGCCGTCGCGCATTTCGTCTCGGGGCTCGGGGGCGCCGTGTCGGGCGTGCCCTCCGCGCCGGGAATCGTGCCGGGGCTTGTGGCGCTGGGCGGCCTCGTGCTGGTGCTCTGGAACGGGCGGGGGCGCTGGGCCGGGCTGGCGCCGCTGGCCGCGGCGCTGGCGCTCTGGGCAGGGGCGGCGCGGCCGCCGCTGCTGATCGCCCCGGACGGGCGGCTCTTCGGGTTCATGACCGCGGAGGGTCGCGCTATCAGCTCGGCGACGAGCCAGACCTATGCTGCGGCGACGTGGCTCGAGGACGACGGCGACGTGGCGAGCCAGGAGGAGGCCCATGCGCGCGCCGACTTCCGCGGCAGGCGCGGCCGGGTCGAGGCGCAGGCGCCGGGCTTCGGGGTGATCCGCTACGTCGGATTCCGCGATTCCGCGACCGGGCCGCGCGACTGCGCCGATGCGGCCGTCCTGATCGCGCCGCAATGGCGTGCTGCGCCGCCGGGACCGTGTCTTTTCATTGGGGCCGAGGCGCTGCGGCAGTTGGGGGCGCTGTCGGTGACGCCGGGACCGGGCGGGTTCGTCGTCGAGGGCGCGCTGGCGCCGGACGCCGGACGGCCATGGGCCTCGGCGCCCCGTCCGACCGGTCGCGACCGACCCGCGGCCCCGACCGCGCCGCCGCCCGGCGCCGTGGCGGCGATGACGCGCTGACGCCGCCGCCCTCCGTTTCGGCGAGGCGGGAAGGGGCGCCCCCGCCTGCCTCGTCAACCGGTCCCTGCGCGCGGAACCGTCGCCGGGCGGCCGGGATCAGGCGTGGTAGGTGCGGATCAGGCCCACGAGCTTGCCCTGCACCTCGACCTGGTGGTCCTGGTAGAGCCGGGTCTCATAGGCGGGGTTCGCGGCCTCGAGCGCGATGGTGGCGCCGCGGCGGCGGAAGGTCTTGAGCGTGACTTCCTCGCCCTCGACGAGGGCGACGACGATGTCGCCGTTCTGGGCGGTCGCCTGCTCCTGGATCACCACGACGTCGCCGTTGTTGATGCCGGCGCCGATCATCGAATCGCCCTTCACCTCGAGCGCGTAGTGGCGCGAGCGGCCCGCCAGCATGGCGGCGGGGACGGCGACGTTGTGCGAGGCGGTGCGAATCGCCTCGATCGGCGTGCCGGCGGCGATGCGGCCCATGACCGGAAGCTCGATCGCGGCGGTCTCGCCGGGAGCGGAAGGCGCGCCGCCCGGCGCGGCGCGGCCGCCGTCGACGACCGACGGCCGGAAGCCCGAGGCCGCCTCGAGGCTGTCGGGCAGCTTGACGATCTCGATCGCGCGGGCGCGGTGGGCGAGGCGACGGATGAAGCCGCGCTCCTCGAGCGCGGTGATCAGCCGGTGGATGCCGGATTTGGAGCGCAGGTCGAGCGCGTCCTTCATCTCCTCGAACGAGGGCGGCACCCCGTCGCGTTGCAGTCGGTCGTGAATGAAATGGAGGAGGTCGTATTGCTTGCGCGTCAGCATCCCAGTCCGTCCCTGCCCGGCAGAACCCACGCTGTTCTAGGAACGTTCCTGATTTGTGTCAAGATTCAAATGCGACACACAATCTTGGGTTTATGCGGCCCAGATGAACTCAACCTTGTCTCCGGCGGGCTGGGAAGGGGCGTCGGGGGGCCGGACGAGCAGGGCGTTGGCGGCGGCGAGGACGGAGAGGAGCGCGCTGTCCTGCCGGACGAAGGGGGTGCAGGACCAGCCCGCGGGGCCGGCCTCGACGCGGGCGCGCATGTAGTGCGTGCGCGGGCCGTTCGGCCCGACCGCCTCGGCGAGCCGCGCCGGCAGGGCGGTCGGCAGGTCGCCGGGCAGGCCGAGCATCCGCTCGACGGCGGGAAGCACGAAGAGCTGGCCGCAGACCAGCGCGGAGACGGGGTTGCCGGGCAGGCCGATCATGGCGCGCGCGCCGAGGCGGCCGGCCATCAGCGGCTTGCCGGGGCGTATCGCCACCTTGTGGAAATCGAGCGCGAGCCCGTGGGCGATCGCGGTCTTCTGCACGATGTCGAAGTCGCCGACGGAGGCGCCGCCGAGGGTGACGACGAGATCGGCGTCCCCGGTCAGCGCCAGCACCGCGGCGAGGCTTTCCGGCGTGTCGCGGGCGATGGGCAGCAGGCGGGCCTCGCCCCCGGCCGCCTCGACCATCGCCTTGAGGCCGTAGTTGTTCGAGGCGACGATCTGGTCCGGGCCGGGGACGCCGCCGGGGGCGACGATCTCGTCCCCGGTCGGGATGATCGCCACGACGGGCCGGCGGGCGACGGGCACGCGCGCGGCGTTCATCGCCGCGAGGAGCGCCACGTCGGCCGGGCGCAGGCGGCGCGGCGCGGAGATGGTCGTCCCGGCGGCAAAATCGGCGGCGGCCGGGCGCACGTGGCGGGCGCCGTCGCGGCCGGGGCGCACGAGGATGGTGTCGCCCTCGCGTTCGGCGTCCTCCTGGATGACCACGGCGTCGGCGCCGGGAGGCATGGGGGCGCCAGTGAAGATGCGCGCCGCCTCGCCCGGGCCGACCACGCCGGAGAAGGCGGCGCCGGCCTGGGCCGCGCCGATGACGCGCAGGCGTGCGCCGGGGACGGCGTCGGCGTCGCGGACCGCGTAGCCGTCCATCGCCGAGGCGGCGAAGGGCGGTTGGTCGCGGCTCGCCGCGACCGGGCGGGCGAGGACGCGGCCGCCGGCCTCGGCGAGCGGGATCTCCTCCTCGCCGAGCGGCGCGACGAGGGCGAGGATTCGGGCATGCGCGTCGGCGACGCTGAGCATCGGGGCAGGGGGGCGGGTCATGGCGCCTCGAAGCGCCCGGACTTGCCGCCGTCCTTGAGGACGACGCGGACGTCCTCGATGACCATGCCGCGATCGACGGCCTTCAACATGTCGTAGACGGTGAGCGCCGCGACCGAGACGGCGGTGAGCGCTTCCATCTCCACGCCGGTCTGGCCGGTCACGCCGACGCGGGCCTCGATCAGCACCCGGGCGCCGTCGTCGCCGGGGGCGAGGTCGACCTCGACCCTGGAAAGGGCGAGCGGATGGCAGAGCGGGACGAGATCGGCGGTGCGCTTGGCGGCCATGATCCCGGCGAGGCGGGCCACGGCGAGGACGTCGCCCTTGGCCGCGCGGCCCTCGCGCACCAGCGCCAGCGTCGACGGCGCCATCCGCACCGCGCCGCGGGCGACCGCGACGCGGCTGGTGGCGGGCTTGGACCCGACATCGACCATGCGCGCGGCGCCGGCCTCGTCGAAATGGGTCAGGCCGGGCATCGGTCCGCTCCCATCATCCGGCCTCGGGGGTCCAGGGGCTGCGCAGCAGGTCGCGGGTGGCGAGCTCGACGTTCTCCGCGCGCATCAGCGCCTCGCCGATCAGGAAGCAGCGCACGCCGAAGCGGGCGAGCTGCGCCAGATCCTGCCGGGTCGAGAGGCCGCTTTCGGCGACGATGATCCGGTCGGCCGGCACGTCGCGGGCCAGCCGCCGGGTGACGCCGACGTCGACGTCGAAGGTGGCGAGGTCGCGGTTGTTGATGCCGAGGAGCGGCGAGCGCAGCCGCTTGGCGCGCTCCAGCTCCTCCGGGGTGTGGACCTCGACCAGCATGTCGACGCCCCATTCGAACGCCGCCGCCTCGATGGCGAGCGCCTCGTCGTCGGAGAGCATGGCGAGCAGGACGAGGATGCAGTCGGCGCCCATGGCGCGGGACTGCGCGACCTGCCAGGGATCGACGATGAAGTCCTTGCGCAGCACCGGCAGGTCGCAGACGGCGCGGGCCGCGACGAGATGCGCCGGATCTCCCTGGAAGCTCGGCCCGTCGGTCAGCACGCTCAGGCAGGCGGCGCCGCCCGCCGCATAGGCCGCGCCGAGCGTCGTTGGGTCGAAGTCCTCGCGGATCAAGCCCCTGGACGGGCTCGCGCGCTTGATCTCGGCGATGAGGCCATAGCCGCCGCCGGAGGAGGCGCGTTGCAGCGCCTCGGCGAAGCCGCGGGTCGGGCCGGCGGCGCGGGCGGCCGCCTCGATCTCGCCCGGGCGGTCGGCCCTGGCGGCGGCGACCTCGGCGATCTTGTACTCGCGGATGCGGGCCAGCACGCTCATCGGTCAGGCTCCCGCGCCGGCGGCGGCCGCGGTCGTCAGCCGGGCGAGCGCCTCGGCCTTGCCGCGGGCGGCGCCGCTGTCGATGCTGTCGACGGCCATTGCCACGCCCTCGCGCAGGTCGGCGGCGCGCTCGGCGACGAGGAGGGCCGCGGCGGCGTTCAGGAGCGTGGCGTCGCGATAGGCGGAGGGGGCGCCGTCGAGCACGGCGCGCAGCGCCGCGGCGTTCTCGGCGGGCGCGCCGCCTTCGATGGCGGAGAAGGGATGAACGGGCAGGCCGGCCTCCTCGGGATGAACGGTGAACTCGGTGACGGTCCCGTCGCGCAGTTCGGCGACGTGGGTCTCGCCGGCGATGGAGACCTCGTCGGCGCCGTCGGCGCCGTGGACGAGCCAGGCGCGGTCGGAGCCGAGGGCGGCGAGCGTGAGCGCCATCGGCCGGATGACGGCGCGGGAGTAGGCGCCGGTCAGCCGCCGGCGCACCGAGGCGGGATTGGTGAGCGGCCCGAGGATGTTGAAGATCGTCCTCGTCCCCAGTTCCTGGCGCGCCGGCATGACGTGCCGCGTCGCCGGATGGTGCAGGGGAGCCATCATGAAGCCGATGCCGATCTCGGCCAACGCGCGCTCGACCACCTCCGGCCCGACCATGACGTTGACGCCGAGCTCGGTCAGCGCGTCGGCCGCGCCGGATTTCGACGAGAGGTTGCGGTTGCCGTGCTTGGCGACCACGACGCCCGCGCCCGCCACGACGAAGGCGGCGGCGGTCGAGATGTTGAGCGTGCCCTTGCCGTCGCCGCCGGTGCCGACGATGTCGATCGCGCCCTCGGGCGCATGGACGCGCACGCATTTCGCCCGCATCACGCTCGCCGCGGCGGCGTATTCCTCGACCGTCTCGCCGCGGGTGCGCAGCGCCATCAGGAAGCCGCCGATCTGGGCCGGCGTCGCGTCGCCCTCCATGATCGCCGCGAAGGCCGCCTCGGCCTGGGCGCGCCCCAGCGGACCCTCGGCGGCCTTGCCGATCAGCGGCTTCAGGCGCTCGCTCATCAGTGCACCCTTGCGGTGGTTGAGCTTTTCACCCCGCATGCGGGGTGAAAAGCTCGGCCCGCACCGAGCGCCCGCCGCGACGGCCAAGCTCGCTTGCCAGCGAACGGCCAGCATGAGACC
>NZ_JAGOID010000083.1 GCF_017995835.1 Amaricoccus sp. | reverse complement strand
CCACCAGCGGCCGGACTCGGGACTGCAAATCATGGGCGAGCACTGCGTGCGGGTGCACCCCAATCTCCTCGTCATTCCGGGCACGAAGCTCGAGCAGGTAAAGACGGTGCTGAGCCAGCCGCCGCTGCTCGGGCAGGTTCGCGGCTTCGTGCGCCGACACGGCATCGCGACGCGGGCAGGGGCCGACACGGCCGGCTCGGCCGACGTGGTGGCGAAGACCAATGATCCGTCGCTCGCGGCGCTGGCCTCGGAACTCGCGGGCGAGATCTACGGGCTCGAGGTGCTGGCGCGCCACATCGAGGACCGGGCCGACAACACCACGCGCTTTCTCGTCATGTCGCCCCAGCCGCGGCCGGCGCCGACGGCGGGGGCGCTCACCACCTTCGTCTTCCGGGTGCGCAACATTCCGGCCGCGCTCTACAAGGCGATGGGCGGCTTCGCGACGAACGGCGTCAACATGACCAAGCTCGAAAGCTACATGGTCGACGGTCTGTTCACCGCGACGCAGTTCTACGCCGACATCGAGGGGCACCCCGACGAGCCGCGCGTCCGCCGCGCGATGGACGAGCTCGCCTACTTCACCACCCACTTGCAGGTCCTCGGCGTCTACACCCGCAGCGGCGCCCGCCCGTCGGCGCCCGTCGGCGAGTGATACCGGCGGGCTCATGGAACGACTCGCGGACCTTTTTTGACCCTTGGCACTTTTATCGTGTGTATTCAGATAGTTACCCGGCTATCACGCGTGTTAGCCCGTGTTGCGCCGAGTGGACTGGTAGGCTCGCCGGTATGAGTGGCCCCGGGGACGCGCTGGCGCGTCCCCGGGGCGATCAATGCGACCTCAGCTCCCGATCGCCTTGCAGCCGGACAGGACGGGTTCCTCCGTCGCCTCGTGGTCAGCGACCATGAAGACGAGGAAGCCCTCGTCGCCCTTGGTCCACCACCGGTAGCTCTGCTGTTCGTCGAATGCGATGTAGCGCGCCCCGGACGCCGAGACGCCCTGGCGCATCGGGATGAGCTTGCCCGCCCAGTCCACCACCGCAAGGCTGTCGCCCTGTTCGGGGTTGATGTAGGCGACCTTCATCACCGCGCCGCCCTCGCAGGCGTAGTTGATCGAAAGCGCCGAGGGGAGGTCCTGCGCGGCAACGGGCAGGGCGGCCAGGCAGAGAAGGGCGACGGGGAGGCGGGTCATGGCGGTCTCCGGGAAGGGGGCTGGGCGGGGAAGGCGGCGGTTCAGGTCAGGTTGTCGGCCAGCCAGCGTTCGAGCAGGAAGCGGGCGATCGAGCCGCGGCGGGCCGGGCGGATGTCGGGGTTCTGCCCGGTCAGGCCCGCGAGCACATCCTCGCGACTGACCCAGCGCGCGTCCTCGAGTTCGGCCGGGTCGCGGCGGATCTCGCGGGTGAGCGCCAGGCCCCGACAGCCGAGCATCAGCGAGGACGGGAAGGGCCAGGGCTGGCTGGAGAGGTAGTCGACTGCGCCGACACGCACGCCCGCCTCCTCCCAGACCTCGCGGCGCACCGCGCCCTCGATCGACTCGCCGGGCTCCATGAAGCCGGCGAGGAGCGAGTACATGCCGGGCGGCCAGGCGGCGGCGCGGCCGAGCAGCACGTCCTCGCCATGGGTGATCAGCATGATCACCACCGGGTCGGTGCGCGGGAAGTGCTGGGCGCCGCAGACGGGGCAGACGCGCTTCCAGCCGGCCTCGGCGGCTTCGGACGCCGCCCCGCAGGCGGCGCAGAAGCCGTGCGTGCCGTGCCAGCCGAGAATGCCCTTTGCCGCCGCGGCGACGCCCGCGTCCTCGGCCCCGAGCCCGCCCATCACCGCGCGCAGGTCGGCGAAGACGAGGTGCGGCGGCAGGGCCGGGTGGCCGGTGCGGCTGTCGTCCAGAAAGCCGCCCGCGGTCGGCAAGTCCGGAGGCCCTTCCCAGCCGGCGAGCTCGCGGGCGAAGCGCGGCCGCCCGTCGAGCATCCCGAGGAACACCGTCTCGCCGGGCTCGCCGTCGAACACCTCGTGCGCGGTCGACGCCCAGCCGAGCGTCATGCCATCCGAGACGTCGAACAGCGGCCGGCCGCGCCAGACCGGCAGCGCGCGCGCCTCCGGGTCGGCCGCGAGCGCCGCCTGCATCGCGGGATCGCCGCGCAGGTGCGCCGCGCGGTCGAGCGTGGCGGCGGCGAAGGTTACGGCCTCGGCGTTCCTCATGGGGCCTCGCTGTCCTACAGGGCGGCGACATTGCCGCAGCGCCGCGGCGGGAGCAATCTGCCGCACGCAAGGAGGAGACCGATGCCGAAGGTCGACATCGTCGGAGCCGGGATCAACGGGCTTCGCGTCGCCCGAGCCTCGCTCCGGCGGGCTTCGAGGCGGCTACCAGCGCAGGACGCGGCGGCCGAGCAGCCATCCGGTCGCGGTCATCGCGAGGAGCGCGACGGCGTACCAGACCCCCCAGAACATCGGGCTGTCGTCGGTGCAGTAGAGCGCGTAGACGCACGCCCCCGCCGAGCCGGCGAGGAGGCCGCCGACGGCCCCCGCGAGGCCGGGCCGCGCCGGCGCCCCGCGCCGCAGCGCCCCCAGGGTCGCGACGAGGATCGGCAGGCCGATCGCCCCGATGCCGGCGAAGCAGGGCAGGATCCCGTGGCCGGCGACCCGCGTCGGCCAGAGCGCGACCGGCGTCCCGGCCGCTGTCGCCCAGAACGCCGCGACCGCGAGCGCCGGGGCGGCGAGCAGCGCCCAGCCCCAGCCGCCGGGCGCGGCAACCTCCGGCCGCGCCAGCCGCAGGCTCGCGCCGAAGGCGGCGAGCGCCGAGGCGACGACGAAAAGCTGCTTCAGGGCGGGATCGGGCCGCATCAGCGCGGCGCCGAGATCGGGTCGCGGGCCGATCGCGAGGAGAAAGAGCCCCCCCGCGGCGACGGTGGCGGCGAGCACGGCCGCGAGCAGCGCCCGCCACATCGGTCGGACCGGGCCGGCGTCGGCGGCCATCGCGCGGACGAGGGCCTCGGTCCTCATTCGACCATCTCCCGGCGCAGCGACGCGAGACGGCGCAGCGCGCGGTGGAGCGCCACGCGGACGGCGCCCTCGCTCATCCCGAGCGAGGCCCCCACCTCGGGAACGCTCGCGCCGTCGAGCCCGATCGCCCGCACGATCCGGGCGGAGCGCGGATCGAGCCGGGCGATCATCCGCTCGGCGTCGGCGCGCTCGGTCGGGTCGGGCTCCGGCTCGGCCGCGAGCGCCCCGGCGAAGTCGTCGATGTCGACATGGACGCGGGCGCCCCGGGCGCGGAAGGTGTCGACGACCTTGTGGCGCACGATCGCGAACAGCCACGGCCTGAGCGGCGCGTCCTCGCGCCAGGTCCGGCGCTTGTCGTGAATTGCGAGCAGGGTCTCCTGCACCACGTCCTCGCATGTCTCCGGGCCGAGGCCGCCCCCGCGCGCCCGCGCCACGGCGCGGATGATCGGGGTCACCGCCGTCAGGAAGGCCCCGTAGGCGCGGGCGTCGCCGCGATTGGCGGCGCGCAGCAGATCCTCGAGCGGCGGGTCGGCGTGCCGGCCCATGTCGTCTCCAATTCGGCGCGGCTGGCGGATACGTTACGCCGCCTTCAGCCCCGCCGGGGATACTGGACCCGCGGGCGGCCGCGCGCCACCTTGGGCGTGCGCCCGGTAGGTGCAGGACGGGGGAAAGCGGAGGATACATGACGGCGGCGCGCGACAGCCTCAAGCATCGGGTCGGACGCTATCTCGTCGAGAAGCTCGAACGGCAGTCGCCCGGCTTCCGGCCCTATGCCTACGGCGACCCCGCGGCGCTCAGGCGCGCGCTGCGTCCGGCCGACGTGCTGCTCGTCGAGGGCTCGACCCGCGTGTCGATCGCAATCAAGTATCTCACGCAGTCGACCTGGTCGCATTCCGCGCTCTATGTCGGAGACGCGCTCGGGGACGGGGGCGAGGATCCGCGCTGCCTCATCGAGGCCAATATCGGCGAGGGCGTGATCGCCTCGCCGCTGAGCAAGTACGATCACGCCCATGTGCGCATCTGTCGCCCGAAGAACCTCTCGAAGGAGGACCGCGCCCGCGTGATCGACTTCATGGTCGGGAGCATCGGCAAGAGCTACGACGCCAAGAACGTCGCCGACCTCGCCCGCTTCCTCATGCCGATGCCGCCGGTGCCGATTCGCTGGCGGCGGCAGATGCTCGCCCTCGGCGCCGGCGACCCGACGCGGGCGATCTGCTCGACCCTGATCGCAGAGGCGTTCGAGCGCGTGCGCTATCCGATCCTGCCGCGGATCACCCGCGAGCTGCGCCACGACGCCGCGGCCCAGTTCCAGCGCCGCGAAATCCTGCACATCCGGCACCATTCCCTGTTCGCGCCGCGCGACTTCGACATCTCGCCCTACTTCGAGATCGTGAAGCCGACGCTCAAGGCCGGGTTCGACTACCGCCGGCTGCACTGGTCGGACGCGAGCGAGGATGTGACTTCTCGCGCACAAGGGACACAAGGGAATTGATCCGTGGTCACTCGGGCACTATGTGACGAGCCTGGACAAGCATGCACATTCGGCCAGCGCATGGCGGCTATGTGGAATCGACAGACCCGGAACCGTCGCGCTGACGTCATAGTGCGCGCGACACGAGAATGGTGAAGGGCAAGGAAAGGACCGAGCGGAGTGTTCGACTACGTTGATGAGGTTGCGTTCACGAACGACCAGGGCGCCCGTGCGCAGAAGCTGTTCGCAGCAGTCGTTCTGGCGGCGCTGGACGATGCGATCGCCGACGAGAAGAAGTACGGCAACGGCCCCGACGTGATCGCGCGCTGGGCCCGGTCGCGCGACGGCCGCGAGGTCCTGATGTGCGCCGGCATCGACCCCAACGAGCGCACCGTGAAGGGCATGATGGATTTCGTCCGCCGTGGCGTCCGCACCTCGGTGGCCCTGAGCCGCGAGGAGAGCGAGCGGCAGCACGCCCGCAACGAGGCCGAAGCCGCCTGAGTTCCTTCGCCGGTCGCAGGATCTGGAAAGCCCTCCCCTCGGGGAGGGCTTTCTTTCGTCAGGGGTCCTATTCCGCCGCGACCGGACGCGGTTCGACGTTGCTGTAGTTCAGCACGGGCGCCAGCCAGCGCTCGACCTCGGCGACGGTCATGCGCTTGCGCGCCGCGTAGTCCTCGGCCTGGTCGCGCTCGATCTTCGCCACGCCGAAATAGTAGCTCTCCGGGTGCGAGAGATAGAGGCCGGAAACCGATGACCCCGGCCACATGGCGAAGCTCTCGGTAAGCTCAACGCCCGTGGCGGCGGTCGCGTCGAGCAGCCGGAACAGGGTGGCCTTCTCCGTATGGTCGGGCTGCGCCGGATAGCCGGGCGCGGGCCTGATGCCCGCATAGGGCTCGGCGATCAGTTCGGTCGGCGTGTAGGTCTCGTGCGGCGCGTAGCCCCAGAGCTCGCGGCGGACCAGCGCGTGCATCCGCTCGGCGAAGGCCTCGGCGAACCGGTCCGCGAGCGCCTTGACGAGAATCGACGAATAGTCGTCGTGCGCGTTGGCGAAACCCTCGGCGATGGCGATCTCCTGCGGTCCGGCCGTCACCACGAAGCCGCCGACCCAGTCCGCAATTCCCTCGGGCGCCACGAAATCCGCCAACGCCGCGTTCGGGCGGTCGTCGCGCCGGGGGAGTTGCTGGCGCAGGGTGTGCAGGGTGGCGCGCACCGTCGCCCGGCTCTCGTCGTCATAGAGGCGGATGTCGTCGTCGACGCGGTTCGCCGGCCAGAAGCCCACCACTGCGCGCGGATGGAACCAGCGCTCGCCGATGATCCGTTGCAGCATCGCCTGGGCGTCGGCATGGAGCTGCCGCGCCGCGTCCCCCTGCGCCGGGTCGTCGAGGATGGCGGGGAAGCGTCCCTTGAGCTCCCAGGTCTGGAAGAACGGCGTCCAGTCGAAGTAGCTCGCGAGCTCGGCGAGGTCCCAGTCGTCGAAGGATCGCGTGCCGATGAAGCTCGGGGCGTGCGGCGGGTAGGCGGCGAAGTCGGCGCGGAAAGCGTTCGCCCGGGCCGCCGCGAGCGACAGCCGGCGCTTCTCGCGCTCGCCTCGCTCGTGGGCCGCGGCGAGCTTTGCATATTCCGCGCGGACCTCGGCCACGTACGGGGCCTTCTGCTCGGGCGACAGCAGGGTCGACACGACGCCGACGGCGCGGCTCGCGTCGGTGACGTAGACCGCCTGGCCGCGGGCGTAGCGGGGATGGATCTTCACTGCGGTGTGGACCCGGCTCGTCGTCGCACCGCCGATCAGCAGCGGAACCTCGAATCCCTCGCGCTCCATCTCGGCGGCGACGTGGGCCATCTCGTCGAGGGAGGGCGTGATCAGCCCGGACAGGCCGATCGCGTCGACCTTCTCGGCCTTGGCCGTCTCGAGGATCTTCGTCGCCGACGCCATGACCCCGAGGTCGATGATCTCGTAGTTGTTGCAGGCGAGAACGACGCCGACGATGTTCTTGCCGATATCGTGGACGTCGCCCTTCACCGTCGCCATCAGGATGCGCCCGGCGGACTGACGCCCGCCGCCCCCGCCGCCGCCGGCCTTCTCGGCCTCCATGAACGGCAGCAGGTGCGCCACGGCCTGCTTCATCACGCGGGCGGACTTCACCACCTGCGGCAGGAACATCTTGCCGGCGCCGAAGAGGTCGCCGACCACGTTCATGCCGGCCATCAGCGGCCCCTCGATGACGTGCAGCGGCCGCTCGGCCCGCAGCCGCGCCTCCTCGGTGTCCGCGTCGATGAACTCGGTGATCCCGTTCACCAGCGCATGCTCGAGGCGCTTCTCGACCGGCCATTCCCGCCAGGCGAGGTCGCGCTCGCGCCTCTCGGCCCCGCCCGCGCCCCTGAAGCGCTCGGCGATGGCGAGAAGCCGCTCGGTCGCCGTGCCTTCTCCCGCCGGCCGACGGTTCAGCACCACGTCCTCGCAGGCCGCGCGCAGCTCGGGCTCGATGCTCTCGTAAACAGCGAGCTGGCCCGCGTTCACGATCCCCATGTCCATGCCGGCGGCGATGGCGTGGTAGAGGAACACCGCGTGCATCGCCTCGCGCACCGGCTCGTTGCCGCGGAAGCTGAAGCTGAGGTTGGAGACGCCGCCGGAGATGTGGACATGCGGCAGCGTCGCGACGATCTCGCGCGTCGCCTCGATGAAGTCGACGCCGTAGTTGTCGTGCTCCTCGATCCCGGTCGCCACCGCGAAGATGTTCGGGTCGAAGACGATGTCCTCGGGCGGAAAGCCCACCTCGTCCACAAGGATGCGATAGGCGCGCGCGCAGATATCGACCTTGCGCGCCCGCGTGTCGGCCTGGCCCGCCTCGTCGAACGCCATGACCACGACGGCGGCGCCGTACATGCGGCAGAGATTGGCGTGTCGCCGGAACTCCTCCTCGCCCTCCTTGAGCGAGATCGAGTTGACGATGGGCTTGCCCTGCACGCATTTCAGGCCCGCCTCGATCACCTCCCACCTGGAGCTGTCGATCATCACCGGCACGCGGGCGATGTCGGGCTCGGAGGCGACGAGGTTGAGGAACTCGACCATCGCGGCCTTCGAGTCGATCAGGCCCTCGTCCATGTTGACGTCGATGATCTGCGCGCCGTTCTCCACCTGATCGCGGGCGACGTCGAGCGCGGCCGCGTAGTCGGCGTTGGTGACGAGCTTGCGGAACCGCGCCGAGCCGGTGACGTTCGTCCGCTCGCCGACGTTGACGAAGGGGATCTCCGGCGTCTTGACGAAGGGCTCGAGGCCGGAGAGCCGCATCCGCGGGGGGATCGCCGGGACGGGCCGCGGCGGGAAGGCCGCGACCGTCTCGGCGATGGCGCGAATGTGCTCCGGGCTGGTGCCGCAGCAGCCGCCGACGACGTTGAGCAGGCCCTCTCGGGCGAAGCCCTCGATCTGGGCGGCCATGAACTCCGGGCTTTCGTCGTACCGGCCGAAGGCGTTCGGCAGGCCGGCGTTCGGATAGGCGCAGGTGAAGGTGTCGGCGACGCCGGCGATCTCGGCCAGGTGCGCGCGCATGGCGTCGGCGCCGAGCGCGCAGTTGAGGCCGATGGTGAAGGGCCGGGCGTGGCGGACCGAGTGCCAGAAGGCGGTCGGCGTCTGGCCCGAGAGCGTCCGGCCGGAGAGGTCGGTGATGGTGCCCGAGATCATCAGCGGCAGGCGCACGCGCTTCTCGGCGAAGATCTCCTCGCAGGCGAAGATCGCCGCCTTGGCGTTGAGGGTGTCGAAGATGGTCTCGATCAGGATCAGGTCCGCGCCGCCGTCGACGAGGCCGCGGAGCTGCTCGGCGTAGGCGAGGCGCAGGTCGTCGAAGGTGACGGCGCGAAAGCCCGGATCATTGACGTCCGGGCTGATCGAGGCGGTGCGGTTCGTCGGCCCGAGGGCGCCGGCCACCCAGCGCGGCCGGCCATCCTCGGCCGTGGCGCGGTCAAGCGCCTTGCGCACCAGCCGCGCCCCCTGGAGGTTCAGCTCGTAGACCCTGTCCTGCATGCCGTAGTCGGCCTGGGCGATCGACGTCGACGAGAAGGTGTTGGTCTCGACGATGTCGGCGCCGGCGCGGGCGTAGCGGTAGTGGATTTCCTCGATCGCGCCGGGCTGGGTGAGGATCAGGAGGTCGTTGTTGCCCTTCTGCGGATGCCCGTGGCAGGCGCAGGCGCCGTGGCCGGTGAAATCGTCCTCGTCGAGGCCGAGGAGCTGAATCTGCGTCCCCATCGCGCCGTCGAGGACGAGGACACGTTCGCGCGCGGCCGCCTCCAGAGCCGCGGGCAGCGCGCGGAGGCGCGTCGTCGCGCGGGAATCTTGCGGATGAGCCATGGCGGGCGTCGGACCTCCAGCAGACATTCAGGGATAGACTCGATCATAGAGGCAGAGTCGCATGATGTGAAATGGCATTTCCTCAGGATCAAATGACCAGGAGTCATGAGGCGACGTGCCGGACGTCGGGTCACATCAGCCATTGCATCGCGGACATGTCGCTCTCGATGGTCGCGCCCGAGGCGCATGTGAGCCGCACGTTTCCGCCCGGGGTCTCGGCCCGGGCGGTGCAGCCGGCGGGACAGCCGTCGAGCCGGACCGTCGCGTCGAGATGGAAATCGGGCCCCGCCAGGCGCCGCGCTTCCCGGATCGCAGCCGCGAGTCGTCGCGCGAAGCAGACCGCCGCGGGGCAGGGGCGCCCGACACGCGGGCACATCCCGGCGCTCAGGGAGCGATCCGGCTCTCCGGGCGTTCGGTCGCACAGGTCGGTGTCGGGCGCGGCCGCGGCCGTCGGTTTCATGTCGCCTCCTTCCGGGCACGCCCGCCCGGGGTTCGAGTTTCGCGACGGCAGGTCTCCTGGCTTGCGGGTCTCGGCTCGCCCGATCCTTCCCGGCCCCTGACGGACCAGTGGACATGCTCGGGTTCGCTCGCCGCCTACAGTTGCGGGGGCAGCGCCGGACTTGCACCGGCTTCCCTCTTCGCCCGCGCCGACCCGAGGCCGCCGCGGGAACCGTCACCCGGCCACTTTCGCGCCCGGCGTCGTGCGACGCAACCGCAATCGGTCCCGCTGTGGCCGCTCGCCTTTCGAGCACGCGCGTCCCCTCGTCGCGCCCGCGTTAACGATTCAATCCCGACTCTTTTGCTTGGCATATGCGTTGTGCATGCGTCGTGCATAAGGCGTGCATCGAAGGATCCGCCGTAAACCTTTGACGCCGAAGCCTTCAGACGGCGCCCGTATCAGACCTCCCAGGTGATCCGCGACTGGAGGCAGACGGCGCCCTCGGCGTCGAGGGTGCAGACGTCCTCGGCGCCTGCGGGCGCGGGCGTCGCGACGATCCGCGCCGGACCGCCCGCGACGAGCGGGCGGAGTCCGCGGAAGTAGAAGGCGGCCGGCCATGCTCCGCCGCGGCGGAGCCGCGCCGCCTCAAGCACGAGGATCGCCTGCAACCGGCCCTGCGCCACGACGCCCGCATAGCCGGCGTCCCTGGCATGGGCGAGGTCGTAGTGGATGCGCTGGGCGTCGAAGGTCGCGGCGGAGAACCTGAAGAGGCGCACGGCGTCGAGATCCAGCGCCTCCGACCACGCCGCATCGGCCGGCGGGGCGACCGCGATCGCGGCGAAGCGGCCGGGCCGGGGCAGCAGCAGGATGTCCTGGGTCTCGCTGACCGCGAGGCCGCGCGACGTCGAGATCTCGTGGGCGACCGAGACGAGGATCCCGTTGCGCTCGGGGCCGGCGTTCGCCGCCACCGCGACGATCTCCGAGCGCCGGTGCAGGGTCTCGCCGATCAGAAGCTCCCCATGCAGCCGCAGTCGCCCGCCGGCCAGCACGCGCCGCCCGTGGGCAGCCGGCGGCAGCGGCGCGGCGAGACCCTCCCGGCCGTCGGGAGCGAGCGCGGACATCGGCGCTTCGGGCAGGAAGGCCAGCCAGTGCCAGAGCGGCGGCAGCCGCCCGTCCGCAGCGATCTCCGCTTGCGCGCGCGCCGCGGCGTCCATGTCGAGCGCGGCCGCCAGCGCCCGCGCCGACTGCGCCGGAACGCTGTCCTCCGCTTCGACGACCCGGCCGACCCAGTCGGCGTAGGGGCTCGCGTCCGTCATCCCCACCTCCCCGTTGCGTCGTCCTTGCCCTCCCTGCCGCCCGCCGTCAATCGGCCGCGCTTCACGGGTTTCGCGGGAAGGGGGAACGGGAGTGCCTGCGCCCGGAAGGAGACGGCGCGGGCAGGCGTTGACGCCGGCGGCGCCGCTCGGCTTCCACCGCCCAATCAGGGATCCAGCCGGGCCTTCGCGGCGTTGATCATCCCGGCGAGCGCGTCGGAGCCGCCGAGATCGGGGTGGACGCGCTTCATGAGCCGGCGATGCGCCGCGCGGATTTCCTCGGGACTCGCGCCCGGCCCGAGGCCGAGGATCCGCAGCGCCTCGGCCCGCGTCATCTCGCCTTCCGGCGTGGCCGCGCCGGCCTCGGCGCGCCTGTCGGCCCGGGCCCCCGCCGACCCGGCGCGCCGCCGGTCGAGGTAGGCGAGCAGGAGCCCGAGGCTGTCGGCGTCGTCCTCCAGGCTCTCCGCCAGCTCCTGCAACTCCGCGCCGGTCATCTGCGACAGGAAGCGTCCGCTGAACGGACCCGACAGCACCTCGCCGTCCATCTCGCCGGTATCGTGGTCGAGGCTCATCTCCAGAGCGTCGGTGCGCACCGAGGAGCTCTGGCCCGGGGTCGGCGTCGCGCGCGCGGCCGCCGCCGCCGCGCGCAGGAAGCCGAAGGCCGCCGCCGCCGCGGGGGCGGCCAGCGCGAACTGCCGCGCCAGCGCCAGGCCGGCCGCGACGACGAGGAGCGCCCAGCCCGCCGCGGCGCGCCACGGGAACGGCGACGGCGCCCCCCGACCCGCCGCGTAGGCCAGAGCCAGAACGAGTCCGGCGACCAATCCGGCGAGCAGCCCGACGATCACGGCCGCAGATCGACGAGGAGCCGACGCGCCGCTCCGGTGCGCGCGGCCTCCAGAGCGGGCCTGCCGCCCGCGGCGTAGGTCGCCACGGCGCCGAGGAGCGCGCCAAGCTCCCCCGCGGCGCTGCGGTCGAACGGAAGCAGCGCGCCGCCGGTGATGCGGGCGATCTCGCCGAAGGCCCGTCGGGCCGCCGGGTCCGCCCCTTCCAGGAACATGAAGGCCCGGACGCCGCGCAGCCGCAACCGACCGGCCTTCTCCGCCAGGCGGTCGATCTCCTCCTCCATCGCGTCGCCGACATAGGCGAGCGCCGCGACGGGTCGGCGGGCGGCGGCGCGGTCGACATGATCGAGCACGCGGCCGATCTGGGTCAGCCCGCCGCGGCAGTCGATGCCCGACATCACCCGCGAGAGCGCCGCCGCGTCGCGGACCCAAGGCGAGGCGCGGGCCTCGCCGAGGCCGCGGAAATAGACGAGCTGGACCTCGAGCCCGCCGGCCCGGCGGGCCGCCTCGAACATTCCGCCCTGAAGCGTGCAGGCGAGGTCCCAGGTCGGCTGGCGGCTCATCGTGGCGTCGAGCGCGAACGCCAGCCGCCCGCCGCTCGCCTGCGGCGCCATCCGCCCGGCCCGGTCGAGAAAGGCCGCGACCTCGGCGCTGCGGCGCGCGCGTCGATCGATCTCGCTGCCGGCCATCACGTCCTCCCGAGGCAGACTTCGTCACGCGGCGACGGGTTTGCAAGTGAGCTGCAAGGATTTGCAAGCCTGTGGGCTGGACGCCCGGAATCGGCTTTGCTATAGGCCGGCGCGGTGATCCGGCGTAGCTCAGCGGTAGAGCAGTTGACTGTTAATCAATTGGTCGTAGGTTCGATCCCTACCGCCGGAGCCATATATCTTGCCCATACCGCTACGCTCGCGGGCAAGATCATGAATGATCCCAATAAAATCAACGCGCTATCTTAAACGCGTGGTTGATCATTCACCCGTGCAGACCCGACAACACGTTTGACTTAGCGGTCAAAAATCGGTCAAACGCAGGGGTTGCTCATGCCGCATACCAAGATCACGCAGGCCTATGTTGACGGCCTGCCCTATCAGGACTCCGGGACGCTGTGGGTTCATGATACCGAACTCGCAGGGTTCAACCTGTCCATCGGCCAGCGCACGAAAACCTACTACGCCGCAGGTGAGCATGGGAGCCGGTTCATCCGCGTGAAGATCGGCCGCGCCGATGTGACGAAGGCGAACGAGGCGCGCGCCGTCGCGCGTGACGTGCTCCTGCCGGAAATCCGTCGCGGCGTCGATCCTCGCGCGAAGCAGCTATCCGACGACGACCAGGCCTATGCGCGCATCCTCGCTGGCATCCGCGAGGCCCGTCCCGAAGACCTGTCAGACCCGATGGCGCGGCGCATCATTCGCGGCAAGGCGAAGCGGCGCGCGGACGAACTGACGGTCGGCCAGGTCTGGGCGATGTATGAGGAGTATAAGCGCGCCTCGATCCTTGAGGAGCAAGGCCCGGAGAAGGCACGTCGGGCGGAAACCCATATCACCCAGCAGCGGCGCTATCTCGGGGGCGCAGAGACCTACGGCAAAGACGGCCCCTATGCCTCCTCGCTCGAATGGCCGAAAGGCTGGTGGGATCGCCCCATCACGGACATCACCCCGGAACTCTGCGCGACGACATGGCGCAACCTGAACCGCACGCGCGGGCGCAGGACTGCCCAGATGTTCTTCATGGCCATCCAGGTGCTGTTCAACTACGCGGTGGCGAAGAAGGAAGTGCCTGTCACGTCGCACCCGATGGTGATTGACGCCGCAGGCGATGGCATCGGCCTGCCGAAGGGCTGGCAGACCCTGCGCGCCCAGAACGAAGTCGAACGCATCTCGGACCTTCGCGCGTGGTGGCGGCAGGTGGACAAGATGACGGTCATCCCGAAGTCGGCGCTCAAGGTTGCGCTCCTGACCGGGATGCGCCCGACAGAAGTCCTTGCGATGAAATGGGGGAACGTGGACCTCGACGCGGGCAAGGTCTGGTTCGGGATGACCAAGACGACCGATTACCGGGAGGTTGCCTTGTCGTCGTGGTCAGTCGCGCAGCTTCGCCGCCTTGAGGCAATGACCGGGCGGCACGAGTTTGTCTTCACGGGTCCGACTGGCGGGCGGCTGCTATCCCTGCCGAACGTCACGCGGGGCAAGGATCATTGGACGCCGAAACAGTGCCGCAAGGAGTGGCAGACGGTCGCGGTCGAGATAGGGATTGGCGACACGCAGCGCCGCGCGCAGGTGGGCAAAGGTCTCGGCGGTACGGATGGGCACTACGTCGTGACCCCGGACCTGCGTTCAGTCGTTCAGCAGGTCGCGGACGAGATCATGCGGCGCGTTGAAGGCGCCGTCTGACGAAGACCTTGGTGTCAGCGTCGATGATGCCTTCGACCTCGTGCCCGTCGTGGCGATAGATCATTTCCAGGTCGAGACGGCGGCACAGTTCGACGGCAACCTGCTTGATCAGCGACAACCATCGTGTCCGGCGCCGACAACTAGGTTGGCCGCCGGCTCCAGCCGGAGGGCGGGCGTAGCCCGTCCGGAGGCTGGAGCCGGCGGCGCGATCGTCCCCCTTGGGGGTGAT
>NZ_JAGOID010000010.1 GCF_017995835.1 Amaricoccus sp. | reverse complement strand
GGTCTCATGCTGGCCGTTCGCTGGCAAGCGAGCTTGGCCGTCGCGGCGGGCGCTCGGTGCGGGCCGAGCTTTTCACCCCGCATGCGGGGTGAAAAGCTCAACCACCGCAAGGGTGCACTGATGAGCGGGCGGCTGATCGGGGTCGGAACCGGACCGGGCGACCCGGAGCTTTTGACGGTGAAGGCGGTGAGGGCGCTCGCCGCCGCCGACGTGGTGGCGCATTTCGCCAAGGCCGGGCGCGCGGGCAACGCGCGGGCGACGGTCGAGGGGCTGCTCGGGCCGGGCGTGGTGGAGCTGCCGCTGCATTACCCGGTGACGACCGAGGCGCCGCGGGGCGAGGCAGGCTATGTCGCGGCGATCGACGGGTTCTTCGCCGACGCGGCGGCGGCGGTCGAGGCGCATCTCGCCGAGGGGCGGTCGGTCGCGGTGCTGAGCGAGGGCGATCCGCTGTTCTACGGCTCCTACATGCACCTGCATGTGCGGTTGTCGCGGCGCTGGCCGACGGAGGTGATCCCGGGCATCACCGCGATGTCGGGGTGCTGGAGCCAGGCGGGGCTGCCGCTGGTGCAGGGAGACGAGGTGCTGACGGTGCTGCCGGGGACGCTCGACGAGCCGGAGCTGACGCGGCGGCTGCTCGACAGCCCGGCCTGCGTCATCATGAAGGTCGGGCGGAACCTGCCGCGGATCCGCAGCGCGCTGGCCGCGACGGGCAAGCTCGGGCGGGCGGTCTACGTCGAGCGCGGCACCATGGCCCGGACGGTGACGACGCCGTTGTCGGCCAAGGCGGACGACGTCGCGCCCTATTTCTCGATCGTGCTGGTGCCCGGCTGGGAGGGGCGGCCGTGAGCGGGTCGACCGTGAGCGGGCGGCTCGTCGTCGTCGGGCTCGGGCCGGGGCCGGCGGCGCAGCTGACCGGCGAGGCGGCGGCGGCGCTCGCGGCGGCCTCGGATCTCTTCGGCTACGGGCCTTACCTCGCACGGCTCACCCTCAGGGCCGACCAGACGGCGCATGCCTCGGACAACCGCGAGGAGCTGGCGCGGGCGAAGGCCGCGCTGGCGCTGGCGGCGGCGGGGCGGCAGGTGGCGGTGGTGTCGGGGGGCGATCCCGGGGTCTTCGCCATGGCGGCCGCGGTCTGCGAGGCGCTGGAGGCGGGGCCGGAGGCGTGGCGGCGGCTCGATGTCGCGGTGCTGCCGGGGGTGACGGCGATGCTGGCGGTGGCGGCGCGTTGCGGCGCGCCCCTCGGGCACGATTTCTGCGCGATCTCGCTGTCGGACAACCTGAAGCCGTGGCCGACGGTGGAGCGGCGGCTCGGCGTGGCGGCGGAGGCGGGCTTCGCGCTGGCGCTCTACAATCCGGTCAGCCGGGCGCGGCCATGGCAGCTTGGCCGGGCCTTCGAGGTGCTGCGTGCGGTGCTGCCGCCCGAGACGACGGTGATCTTCGGCCGGGCGGCGGGGCGGGAGGACGAGCGGATCGCGGTGGTGTCGCTCGACGAGGCGCGGCCGGGGATGGCGGACATGGCGACCTGCGTGATCGTCGGGTCGCCGGCGACGCGGACGGTGGCGCGGGGGGCGTTGCCGCCGCTGGTCTATACGCCGCGATCTGCGGAGCCCGCGACGTGATCGAGGCGGGCGAGCGCGGCCTCGACCGTCGCGGCGGCCTCCGGGCGGGTCGGGCGGTCGACGAGGACGACGGGCAGGCCGAGGTGGCGGGCGGCGGCGATCTTGCCATAGGTGGCGTCGCCGCCGCTGTTCTTCGCCACGACGACCTCGACGCCGCGGGCGGCGAGCAGAGCGCGCTCGTCGGCTTCGGCGAAGGGGCCGCGGGCGAGGAGGGTCTCGGCGCGGGGTGGCAGGTCGGCCGGCGCGACGGGTTCGATGCTGCGGACGAGGTAGTGGTGGTGCGAGGCGGCGCGGAAGGCGGAGACCTCCTGACGGCCGATGGCGAGGAACACCCGGCGGGGTGCGTCGCCGAGGGCCGCGGCGGCGGCGGCCATGTCGGGGACGCGGGTCCAGCGGTCGCCGGGGACCGCCTGCCACGGCGGGCGCTCGAGGACGACGAGGGGGATGGCGACGGCGGCGGCAGCGCGCACGGCGTTGCCGGAGATCCGGCGGGCGAACGGGTGCGTGGCGTCGACGAGGACCGCGACGGCGTGGGCGCGGAGCCAGTCGGCGAGGCCGTCCGCGCCGCCGAAGCCGCCGACGCGGACGCCGACGCGGGCGGCGGCGTCGGGGATCTCCGGCGCGCGGGTGCGACCGGCGAGGGAGAGGGTGACGCGGAGCCCCGGGCGCCCGGACAGACGGCGGGCAAGCTCGCGGGCCTCGCCGGCGCCGCCGAGGATGAGGACATGCATGGGAGCGCATCTAGCGACGTTCCGGCAGCGACGGCAAACCCGAAGTGGCTGGCGGTCGTCGGCATCGGCGAGGACGGGTTGGCCGGCCTCGGGGCGCGGGCGCGGCGGCTGATCGGCGCGGCCGAGGTGGTGTTCGGCGGGCGGCGGCACCTCACGCTCGCGGCGGCGCTCGTCTCCGGCGAGGCGCGGGCGTGGCCGAGCCCGTTCGATGCCGCGATGGCGGAGGTGCTGGCGCTGCGCGGCCGGCGGGTCTGCGTGCTCGCCTCGGGCGATCCGATCCAGCACGGCGTCGGCGCGACGCTGGCGCGGCGGCTGGACGCGCACGAGATGGAGGTGGTCCCTGCGCCGTCCGCGTTCAGCCTCGCCGCCGCGCGGCTGGGCTGGGCGCTGCACGAGACCGAGACGATCTCGCTGCACGGCCGGGCGATCGAGGCCATCCGGCCGCTGCTGCACCCCGGCAGCCGCATCCTCGCGCTCACCTCCGACGGCAGCTCCCCTGCCCTGCTCGCCCGGCTGCTCGTCGCCGACGGGTTCGGGGCCTCGCGGCTCTGCGTGCTCGAAGCGCTCGGCGGACCGCACGAGCGCCTGCGCGACGGCATCGCCGCGCGCTTCGCCGACACCGCCTGCGGCGCGCTCAACGTCGTCGCCGTCGAGGTCGTCGCGGCGCCGGGGGCGCGCGTCCTGCCCCTCGGCACACTCGACGACACGCTCTTCGAGAACGACGGCCAGCTCACCAAGCGCGAGGTGCGCGCGGTGACGCTCGCGGCGCTGGCGCCGCGGCGGGGGGAGCTGCTCTGGGACATCGGCGCCGGTGCGGGGTCGGTCGGCATAGAGTGGATGCTGCGCCATCCCTCGCTCCGCGCCGTCGCGATCGAGGCCGACGCCGCGCGTGCGGCACGCATCCGGCGGAACGCGGCGGCGCTCGGAACGCCGGGCCTCACTGTCGTCGAAGGCGCGGCGCCCGCGGCCCTGGCCGGGCTGCCCGCACCGTCGGCGATCTTCCTCGGCGGCGGCGGCGCCGATCCCGGCGTGCTCGACGCGGCGCTGGCGGCGCTGCCCCCGGGCGGGCGCATGGTCGCGAACGCGGTGACGCTCGAGATGCAGGCGCTGCTCGCGGCGACCGCCGCACGGCTCGGCGGTACGCTGACCACGATCTCGATCGCCCGCGCCGCCCCCGTTGGCGGCATGACCGGCTGGCGCCCGGCGATGCCGGTCGTGCAATGGGGATGGACGAAGCCATGATGGTCGCCGGCATCGGCTGTCGCCGCGGCGTCGACGCGGCCGAGGTCATCGCCGCCGTCGCCGCGGCGCGAGCCGCTCACGCCGCCATCGCCCTCGACACGCTGGCGACCCTGAAACGGGACGAGCCCGCGCTTGCCGAGGCGGCGCTGCGGCTCGGGCTGCCGCTCCTCGTCGTCGCGCCCGTGGACGACGCCCGCCTTCTCACCCGGTCGGACGCGTCGCGCGCCGCCACCGGCGCCGGGTCGGCCTCCGAGGCGGCGGCGCTGGCGGCGGCCGGCGCGGGCGCCCGCCTGCTCGGCCCGCGCCTGGCGGTCGGGCGGGTGACCTGCGCCATCGCAACGCGAGACGAGCCATGACCGTGCATTTCATCGGCGCCGGCCCGGGCGCCGCCGACCTCATAACCGTGCGCGGCCGCGACCTCCTCGCCCGCTGCCCGGTCTGCCTCTACGCCGGCTCGGTGGTGCCGCCGGAGCTCCTCGCGCATTGTCCGCCGGGCGCGCGGCGCGTCGACACGGCGCCGCTCTCGCTCGACGAGATCGAGGCGGAGTACCTCGCCGCCCACGCCGCAGGGCAGGACGTCGCCCGCCTGCACTCGGGCGATCTCTCGATCTGGAGCGCCGTCGCCGAGCAGGTGCGCCGGCTCGAGCGCCACGGCATCCCCTACACGCTGACGCCGGGGGTGCCCGCCTTCGCCGCGGCGGCGGCGGCGCTCGGGCGCGAGCTGACGATCCCCGAGGTGGCGCAGAGCCTCGTGCTCACCCGTGTCTCCGGCCGCGCCTCGGCGATGCCGTCGCGCGAGACCCTGGCAGGCTTCGGCGCAACCGGCGCGACGCTGGCGATCCACCTCGCGGCGCACGCGCTTTCCCGCGTCGTGGCCGAGCTCGAGCCGCTCTACGGCGCCGACTGCCCGGTCGCCGTGGTCGCCCGCGCCTCCTGGCCGACGGAGCGGGTGGTGCGAGGCGCCCTCGGCGACATCGAGGCCGCCCTCGCCGCAGCGCCGATCGACCGGACCGCGATCATCCTCGTCGGCCCCGGCCTCGCGGCGGAGGGCTTTCGCGACAGCGCGCTCTACGACGCGGGCTATCAGCGTCGCTTTCGCGGGCGGGACGGCGCATGAGCCGCGCCGTAGATCTTTGCGACGCCCTCGCCCGGCTGGCGCCGGTGCTGCCGGCCTTCGAGCCCGGGCACGTCTGGCTGGCCGGAGCGGGCCCGGGGAGCCTCGGTTGCCTGACCCTCGACGTGGTCGCCGCACTCGCCGCGGCGGACGCGGTCGTCTACGACGCGCTCGTCGATCCCGGGACGCTGCGGGCCGCCGCGGGGGCGGAGCTGCACTTCGTCGGCAAGCGCCGCGGGGCGCCATCGACGCCGCAAGACACGATCAACGCGCTGATGATCGAGCTCGCCGGCGAGGGTGCGCGCGTGCTGCGCCTCAAGGGCGGCGATCCCAACGTCTTCGGTCGCGGCGGCGAGGAGGCGCTGGCGCTCGCCCGCGCCGGCGTGCCGTTCCGGGTGCTGCCGGGCGTGACCGCGGCGTTCGGCGCGCTCGCCGACGCGCGGATCCCGGCGACGAGGCGCGGGGTCAGCAAGGCGCTGATCCTCGCGACCGGCCACGCCGCCGGCACGCCGGACGACCTCGACTGGCCGGCGCTCGCCCGGACCGGCCAGCCGATCGTGATCTACATGGGGCTCGCCGCCATCGGCCGGATCGCCGCGGCGCTGATGTCGGGCGGCCTGCCGGCCGAGACTCCGGCGGCGGTCATCGCTTCGGCGACGACGCCGGACGAGCGCGTCCTCGTCGCCGATCTCGGCAGCATCGCCGCACGAGTGGCGACGGAGGGGATCCGGGCGCCGGCGCTCATCGTCGTCGGCGCGATCGTCGCGTTGCGCGAGGAGCTTCTGGCGCTCGCCCGGAGCGAGGCGCCGGCGTGACGGGGCGCGCCTTCATCGTCGGTGCGGCGCGCTCGGGCTCGGGCAAGACCAGCGTTGCGGTCGGGCTGATGCGGGCGTTCCGCCGGCGCGGCCTTGCGGTCCGTGGCGCGAAGTCGGGGCCGGACTACATCGACCCGGGTTTCCACGAAGCGGCGACGGGGGCGCCCGGGGTGAACCTCGACAGCTGGGCGATGCCGCCAGCACTCCTCGACCGGCTGGCGGCCGATCAGGCGGCGGCGGACGTCCTCGTGGTCGAGAGCGCCATGGGGCTCTTCGACGGCATCCCGGCCGCCCCGGGCCGAAGCGGGGCCGCGGCGGACCTGGCGCCCGCGGCTTCGCCGCCCACGACCCGGCGGTGCGGATCGGCGGGGTGGTGCTGAACCAGGTGGCGAGCCCGCGGCATGAGGCGCTCTGCCGCGCGGCGGTCGAGGCGATCGGCCTGCCGGTCGTCGGCGCGGTGCGCCGCGACCCGGACATGGGGCTGCCCGAGCGCCATCTCGGGCTGGTGCAGGCGCGCGAGCACGCGGCGCTCGAGGCGTTCATCGAGCGGCTCGCCGACGTGATGGCGGCGGCGATCGACCTCGACGCGGTGCTGGCGCTCGCCGAGGCTCCCGGTCTTCGGTGCGACGACGGGCCCGGGGGCGACGGGGCGGCGCTGCTGCCGCCGCCCGGCCAGCGCATCGCCATCGCCGACGATGCGGCGTTCAGCTTCGTCTATCCGCATGTCGTGCGCGGCTGGCGCGCGGCCGGCGCCGAGCTCGTGGCGTTCTCGCCGCTCGCCGACGCGGCGCCGGACCCGAGCTGCGACGCCTGCTGGCTGCCGGGGGGCTATCCCGAGCTCCACGCCGGGCGCCTCGCGGCGGCGGCGCGGTTCCGCGACGGGCTGGGGCGGTTCGCCGCGACGCGGCCGGTCCACGGCGAGTGCGGCGGGTTCATGGTGCTCGGGCGGGCGCTCGAGGACGCGGACGGGGTGACGCACGCGATGACGGGGCTTCTCGGCCACGTGACGAGCTTCGCCCGGCGGCGGATGAACCTCGGCTACCGCCGGGCGCGGCTCATGGCCGACGCCCCGATCGGGCGCGCGGGGGCGAGCATCCGCGGGCACGAGTTCCATTACGCGCGGGTGATCGAACCCGGCAGGGACGCGCCGCTCGCCGAGCTCTTCGACGGGCAGGGCGCCGCGCTCGGGGCCGCGGGCGCGCGGCGCGGGCGGGTCACCGGCGCGTTCTTTCATGCCATCGCCAGCGACTGAGGCCCCCATGCTCGAGATCGTCGTCATCGGCATCGGCAGCGGCAACCCGGAGCACATGACGCTCGAGGGGATCGCCGCCCTCAACGCCGCCGATCTCGTGCTGATCCCGCGCAAGGGACCGGCAAAGGCCGATCTCGCCGAACTGCGCCGCGAGATCTGCGAGCGTTTCCTCGACGCTCGGGCGACCCGGATCGTCGAGTTCGACATGCCGGTGCGCGACGCAACGGGCGGCTACCGCGCGGGGGTCGACGCCTGGCACCGGGCGATCGCCGACCGCTACCGCGTACTGCTCGAGCGGGAGACCGGCGCCGTGGCGCTGCTCGTCTGGGGCGATCCCTCGCTCTACGACAGCACGCTGCGCATCCTCGACCTGCTCGCCGCGGACGGCTTGCCCTTCGCCCGGCGGGTGGCGCCGGGGATCACCAGCCTGCAGGTGCTGGCGGCGCGCCACGGCGTGCCGCTCAACGCCGTCGGCGGACCGGTGCAGGTTACGACCGGCCGGCGGCTCGCCGCGGCGCCGGGCGAGGCGGAATCCGTCGCGGTGATGCTCGACGGCGACTGCGCGTTTCGCCGCATCGATCCCGACGGGGTGACGATCTGGTGGGGCGCCTATCTCGGCATGCCGAACGAGATCCTGATCTCCGGGCCGCTCTCCGAAGTCGCGGAGCGCATCGCCGAGACCCGCGAAGCGGCGCGCGCCGCCAACGGCTGGATCATGGACACCTACCTGTTGCGCCGAGGCTGACGCTCGGGGCCGGCGCCGCGGCATCGGCGGTGTTGACGATAGGTCCGAGCGCTGCATCATTCATCTCTCGAAGCCAGCTCCGGGAGCAGCCCATGCCTGATCCGCGCCTGATCCGCTACGACGTCGCCGACCCGCAGGCCGGAGGTCAGCGGCGGCCCTTTGCGAAGGCTGTCAGGGCCGGGGATTTCGTCTTCGTGTCCGGTCAGGTTCCGACCGTCGGCGGCGAGGTCGTCCCCGGCGGGATCGTCGCGCAGACCGAGCAGGTGATCGCCAACCTCCGGAGCGTGCTGGAGGCGGCGGGCTGCACGCTGGCGGATGTGGTGAAGGTCACCTGCTGGCTCGACGATCCGCGCGACTTCTCGTCCTTCAACGCGGTGTTCGAGAAGCATTTCATCGACGCGCCCCCGGCGCGCGCGACCGTTCAATCCGCGCTGATGGTCGACGCCAAGGTCGAGATCGAGGCGGTGGCCTACAAGCCGCTCGGCTGAGCGAGCGCGTCGAGTGCTGCGCGCATCGCCGCCACCCGCGCGGCGTCGGTGCGCCGGGCGCCCGGCGGCTGGAAGCCGAAGGCGGCGACCTTTCCCGTAGGCGCCGGCAGCGGCGCGGAGCAGGAGGCATGGATCTCGGTCAGGGGCAGGCCGGAGAAGGCTGGCAGGATCTCGGGCGAGACGCCGGCGCCCGGCATGACGATGAGCCGTCCCGCCGCCGCCCGCGCCATCCGGCCGAGCCTGTCCAACCCGTCGACCGCCCGCGCCGCCCCTCCCGAGGTCAGGATCCGGGGGAACCCCAGTTCCACGGCGAGGGCCACGGCCTCCTCGGGATCGGGGGCGAGGTCGATCGCGCGGTGCAGCGTCATGTCCAGCCCCTCGGCCGCGCGGGCGAGGCGGGCCAGCACGGCGCCGTCGAGCCGCCCGTCGGCATGGTTCGCGCCAATGACCACCCCGCGGGCGCCGGCGGCGCGCAGGAGCGCGACCTCGGATTCCATCGCGGCGATCTCGGCGGGGGTCCAAACGAAATCGCCCGCCCGCGGCCGGATCATCGCCAGCGCGGCGATGCCTTCGCGCGCCGCCATGGCGACCAGCGCGGGCGAGGGCGTGAGCCCGCCGAGCGCCAGCGCCGAGCAAAGCTCCAGGCGGTCCGCGCCGCCCGCCTGCGCGGCCCGGAGGCCCTCGGGGTCGTCGACGCAGACTTCGAGCAGGATGCGGGTCATTGGGCCACCATGGGTTGCCGGCGCCAGCCGTCGAGCGCGAGCAGGAGGACGCCGCCGAGCAGGCCCGCCGCCCCCGAGATGGCCGCGGCCGCCGGATAGCCGCCAAGCGCCGTGCCGCCGGCGAAGATCCCGGCGCCGATGCCGGCGGCGAGGAACTGGTTGATCGCGATCAGCGAGGCGGAGAGGCCGGGCCGGCCGGCGATGAGGCCGAGCAGATAGGGGATCGGCAGGGTGATGATGGCGGCGGCGGCGATCCCGGCGAGGACGCTGGCGGCGTGAACCTGACCCATGCCGGGGGCGGTGGCCAGCGCCTGGAGATAGACGAGATAGAGGGTCATGCTCACGGCGAGCGCGACCGGCATGGAGAGACGCCGGCAGATCAGCGCCCAGACGAAGATGAAGACGATCTCGATGACCGCCACATAGCCGACGATGACGCCCACGTCGGCGGCGGTTCCGCCCGCCTGGCCGGTGACGATGAGCGGCAGCACCGCGGCGTTGACGTGCAGGACCGAGGTCGCGAGCGCCGTGGCGAGGACGCGGAGTGCGAGGCCGGGCGTGGCGAGCGAGCGGATATCGGCGAGACCGGCGCGCGCGGCGCCCTCCGGGCGCTCGCGGTCGGCGGGCAGACCGGCGGCGAGCACGGCGAGCGCCACGAGCGCGGTCAGCGCGGCGATCAGGTAGGCGGGGAGGAGCGAGGCGCGGCCGGTGAGGGCGAAACCGACGAGGCCGGGGACCAGCACCCAGGCGAGCGAGATCATCATGCGCAGAAGCGTCCCGACCTCCTCGGACTCGGCGGCGGTGAAGTCGGCCTCGTGGCTCTTCGCCTTGGCGAAGTAGAGCGCGTTCGAGGCGCCGTAGATCGCCACCGGACCCACCAGGGCGAAGGCGAAGACCGGGGCGGAGGGCAGGAGATAGACGGCCGCGAAACCGGCGGCCCCGAGGCCGGTGGTGACGAGGAGCGGGCGGCGATAGCTGGCGCGGCGGTCGGCGAAGATGCCGATGGCGACGCTGGCGAGCACGTTCGCCACGGCCGCGGCGAAGATGACGAGCGAATAGACGGCATCTCCCATGCCGAGCTCGCGGATCGCGATAACCGACTGATAGGGCGAGGTCGCGGCGCCGGCGAAGCCGAAGAGAAAGATCCCGGCGGCGCAGGCGCGCGCCACCGGATGGCGTCGGAGGATCCCGAGGAAGGGCATCAGTCGTGAACTCGCATCAGTCGTGGATCAGCGGCTGAACCGGGCGGAGGCGAGCCCCCGCGGGGCGAAGTCGGTATCCGGATCGTAGGGGAGCCGGCGCAGTCGCCGGCGGTGGTTGGGCAGGTTCGCGATGTCCTGATTCACCGAGCCGTCGGTCAGGGCCATGAGGCTGGGGTTGGCGATCGGGGCGAGTTCGGGCGAGAGATAGCCCGATTTCACCACCAGGAGCCGCGCGCCCTTGGGGTCGAGGCCGAGGCGGGTGAAGTCGGCGATGGCGTGGTAGGGACGCCGCCGGGCGGCGAGGATGAGGGTGACGCCGCCGATCGCGACCACCGCCTGCCGCTCCGGCTCGCGTCCGGGATCGTCGAGCATGAGCACGCGCGCGGGCGTGGTGACGGAGATCCCGGCGGGGTCGAGGGTCGCGCCGATCCGCAGCGTCAGATCCGCGCCCTCGCCGGCGGCAAAGCAGGCCGCGACGGCGGGGGCGTCGGTGATCCCGGCGACCAGCGCGCCCTGCCAGTCGCGGGCGATCAGCGCGGCGAGCACGTCCGCCCGGTCGCCCACCCCGCCTCCGGTCGGGTTGTCGCCTGAATCGGCGAGGATGACCGGCGCGGTGGTCGCGGCCGCGGTGCGGTCGAGCATCTCGGCGAGCGGGCCGGTGACGGGGCCGAAGCGGAAGTCGTCGCGCGCGGCCCAGAAGCGGGCGGCGATTTCCTCGGCGGCGGCGCGGGTCGCCTCGGGGTCGGTGCCGGTGACGACGGCGGCGGCGGTGGCGCGGGGCTCGTCGGCCCAGACGTAGCCGATCATCAGATCCGCCTTCCACACGCCCGGGCGGCGGTCGAATTCCGGCAAGGCGGCGTAGAGCGAGCGGGCCGGCTCGTCCTCGGTCGAGCTGCGCTCGCCGGGGAGCAGCAGCGGCGCCGGCGCCCAGACGACGCCGGGGCGCTCGTCGCCGGCGAGGCGGCGGAGCAGCATCTCCCATGCGGCCTGCATCGTTTCGCGCACGTCGATATGTGGCGCGGTGCGATAGGCGGAGAAGATGTCGATGGCGTCGACGATCCGCTGGGTGACGTTGCCGTGCAGGTCGTAGCTCGTGGCGATCGGCAGGTCGGGGCCGACGACGGCGCGCACGGCGGAGATCCAGTCGCCCTCGGCATCCTCCATCCCCTCGACATGCATCGCCCCGTGCATGGCGAGATAGACGCCGTCGAGCGGCAGCGCGCGGGTCAGGCGGTCGAGGAACTCGGCCTTGAAGGCGTCATAGGTCGCACGCGCCACCGGCCCGCCGGGCACGGCGCGGGCGTGAAGCAGCGGGACGGGCTCCACCCCCTCGCGGGGAAGGAAGTCGAAATAGTCGGCCCCGAGCAGGTCGGGGCCGCGCAGGACGCGGAAATCCTCCTCGCGCATCAGCGCGGGCGAGGAGGTGGAGCATTCGGTGTGGATGCCACCGACGGCGATGCGCGGCATGATCGTTCCCTCGCGGATCAGGTTCACAGGCCCGGGCATCGCCGCGCCTGCGCGGCGAAGCGCAGCCAGTCCTTGGCCTTCGGCGGGGTCCAGGCCGCTTCGGCCACCGCGGCGAGGCGCGGGAAGACCAGGTCGTTGAAATACTGGCGGTCGTGGAAATGCTCGCACCAGATGCAGGCCTGGACGCCCCGGACCTTGGCGCGCAGCTCCTCGGGGAAACCCTCGTCCGCCTCGTAGGCATAGGTCTGCGCGGGCGTCGAGGAACCCGCCCAGCCGGCGCCGGGTTCGAGCCAGACAGGCGACTGGGCCATGTCGAGGTAATAGGCCTGTCCCGGCGTCATCACCACGTCGTAGCCCTCGCGGGCGAGGGCGATCCCGACCTCCGAACTCTGCCAGGCCATCAGGATCGTCCCCTCCGGCGGCACGCCGCCGCCGTGCGCGACCTCGTTCCAGCCGACGAGGACGCGGTCGCGCTCGGTCAGCATCCCCTTGAGCCGGCGCAGGAACCAGGCTTGCAGCTCGAAGGTGCCGGCGAGGCCCTCGCGCTCCATCAGCGCGCGGGCGAGGGGCGAGGCCAGCCAGGAATTGTCCGCAACCTCGTCGCCGCCGATATGGATGCGGCGCGAGGGGAAGATCTCCACCATCTCGTCGAGGATGGCGCCGAGCACCTCGTAGGTGGCTTCCACCGCCGGATTGAGCGCGTTGTTGGGATAGCCCTGCACCGAGTGGTAGCTCTCCGCCGGTTCGTCGGGATCGACGAGGCGCGGCAGGGCGGCGAGCATGGCGGTGGCGTGGCCCGGCGTCTCGATCTCGGGCACGACCTCGATCCCGAGCCGCGCGGCGTGGGCGACGACGTCGCGAAGCTCCGCCTGCGTGTAGAAGGCCGTCCGCGTGGCCGCGGGATCGCCGAGCTGCGGCAGGAGCCGCGCATCGGCCCCGCGCGTCGCGCCGATGGCGGTGAGTTCGGGGAAGGCGCGGACCTCGAAGCGCCAGGCTTCATCGTCGGTCAGGTGCCAGTGAAAGACGTTCATCCGGTACCAGGCGAGAATGTCGAGGAAGCGGCGCACGTCGTCCGCCGGCCAGAAGTGGCGCGAGACGTCGAGATGGCACGCGCGCCAGCCGTGGCGCGGCGCGTCCTCGATGACGCCGGAGGCGGGGAAGCGGAAGACATCGCCGCTCTCGGTTGCGCCGTGCAGCAGCTGGACGAGCGCCACCAGCCCATGGCGGCGGCCGTCGGCGTCGCCGCTCTCCAGCCGGATCGTGGGGGCGAAGGCGAGGCGGTAGGCGCCGGGCGCGAGGCCCGGGTCGCGCGCGAACTCCACCGCGCGGCCGCCGGGGACGGGCGAGAGCGAGACCGCCGCCTGCGCCGCGCCGAAGAGGCGGCGGTGCAGTGCGCCGGCTTCGGCGAGCGCCAGCAGATCCTCGCGCGCGGTCCCGTCGGCCGGGGTGAGCGCGAGCGGCGCCTCGCCGGGCCGAAGCTCGACGCGGGCGGGCCAGGGCAGGAGGGCGAAGGGCTCGGTGAGCCGGCCCTCGGGCAGGCGCGCGGGCGGAGCCTCCGGCGCGGCCGAGTCGAGGACGAGGTCGCCGACCCCGGCGTCGACGTGCCGGCCATCGGCCAGCGTGACATAGGCGGTCTTGACGCAGTCGAGCCGGTGCATCGGCGCGCGGTTGAGGCCGGTCGCGCGGAAGGTCCAGGCGCCGCCCGGCGGCACGCTCAGCCCGGCCGGCGGGGCGAACTCGTGGTAGTTCGCGTCGCGGCGCACGAAGACCGCGTTCTCGGGCGCCGGCGCGCCCGGCGCCACGCGGGTGATCGCGGTGAAGGAGAGCCGGAAGCCCGCCAGCGGCTGATCCGAGAGATTGTGGAGCGTGACGGTCAGCGTGCCCGCGGGGGCGGGAGAGGGAGACCAGGAATTCTCGACGCGATAGGGCATGGGGTGATCTCGCAGATGGTCAGGTGAGGGCGATGGGCGCGATGGGCCGGTCATAGTCGTCCGACTGGCTGAACGTCCGCGCGAGGCCCGGCACGCCGGCGGTCAGGCCGCAGTCGACGGGCAGGCAGACCCCGGTGATCGCCGCGGCCTGTGGTCCGGCGAGGAAGGCGACCGCCGCCGCCACGTCCTCCGGCGTTGCGACGCGCCCGAGCGGATAGTGGGCGGCGGCTTCTTCCATCACCCGTGGGTTGGCCTCCTGCCGCGCCCGCCAGGCGCGGGTGGCGACGGTTCCCGGAGCGACCGTGTTGGCGCGGATGCCGGCGCGGCCGTATTCCACCGCGATGAGGCGGGTGAGATGGATCATCCCCGCCTTGGCGGCGCTGTAGGCCGGATGTCCGAAGACCGCCATGCCGTTGACCGAGGCGATGTTGACGAGCGAGCCCCGCGTGGCGGCGAGGGCGGCGTGGAAGGCGTCGAAGCAGTACCATGCCGCGTCGAGGTTGAGCGCGACGTCCGCGCTCCAGTCCGCGGCCGATGTCGCGCCGAGGCTGGTCCGCCGCGCCGCGCCGGCATTGTTCACAAGCGTCCGGACCGGCCCCCACGCGGCGACGCGCCCGGCGAGCGCGGCGAGCGCCGCCGGGTCGGTGACGTCGCAGGCGAAGGCGCACGCGCGCGGGCCGATCCCGGCGGCGACCGCCTCGGCGCCCGCCATGTCCAGATCGACGACCGCCACGCCGGCATGGGTCTCGGCGAGGGCGCGGGCGATGGCCTGGCCGATGTCGCCCGCCGCTCCGGTGACGACGGCGAGCCCCGCCGGATCGGCGGGGGCATGAGGGGATGCGGTCATCTCAATCTCCGAGGATCTGGCGATCGTCCTTGTCGCGGTGGCGAACGAGCTGCTCCTTGATCCCGCGCAGGACATGGGTGGAGCGCGGCCGGTCGGCATAGGCCACGAGCGTGGCGACGATGTCGATGACGGCGAGGCAGGCGAAGCGGGTCGAGGTCGGGCGGAAGATGTTGAGCCCCTCCGGCAGATCGACGCCGATCACGAGATCCGTGGCCTGCGCCACCGGAGAGCCGCTCTGGGTGAGCGCGATGGTCGGGGTTCCGCGTTCCCTGAGCACGCCGAGGCAATGCACGAGCTCCGCGTTCCGGCCGCTGAACGACGAGCAGAAAACCACGTCTCCCGGCCCGCTCGCCGCCGCGATCATCAGGTTCATGGCATGGTCGGAGGAGGCCGAGATCCGGCAGCCGAGGCGGAAGAGCCGGTTCTGCAGTTCGTTGACGATCATCGACGAGTTGCCGCCGGAGCCGAAGGCGTGGATCATCCCGGCCGCGCGCAGCGTGGTGGCCGCCTTCTCCACCGCCGCGATGTCGAGCGCCTGATGCATCTGGTAGAGCGCGTTCTGCGCCTTGGTCACGATGTCCTCGGCGACCGTGGCGGGGGTCTTGCCTTCCGATTCGGGGCGGAGGTAGCGCAGCCCGACGAAGGACGACCGGGCGAGTTGCAGCTTGAAGTCCGCGTAACCCTGGCAGCCGAGCCGGCGGCAGAAGCGCGTGACCGTCGGCGGCGAGACCTCGGCGCGCTCGGCGAGGTCGACGATCGAAGCGTTGACGGCGAATTCCACGTCGGCGAGGATCACTTGCGCGAGCTGCTTCTCGAGGCCGGAAAGCCGGTTCTCCTCGTCGGTAAGCGCGCCGAAGATATCCATTTCCGCTCCCTCCGGGCGATGCCGAAAGCTGCCCCGGCCGAAAATCATTTTCTTTCCGGTTGACATATCGCCACAAAACGGGCGATCAATCCATAGGAAACTCGCCAAACGCCGAAATGATTTTCAGGGACTCCCCCGATGCGTGACCCCGAGGCCAATCCGTTTTCCGCAACCGACGCACCCCGACGGGCGATCTGGGAGATGCTGGTCCCCCGCGACATCGACGCCTTCCTCGCTGCCGACTGGGGGCCGATCGCCGGTGACTTCGTCGAGGCGAACTTCACCGGGCTCGATGCGCGGTTCCTGCCGTCGCCGGACGACTGGCGGCTCACCTTCCCGACGCTCGCCGCCTATCGCGAGGAATGGCTGCGCCAGGCGCGCGAAGCGAAGGCGGCGCGGGACGCCGGGCTTCACGCCGAGGACACGCGCGCCGCGATCTTCCGCGCGACCCGGCTCGAGGAGATCGAGATCGACGGCGAGACGGCGCTGGTGCGCAAGCGCTTCGACGGCGGCATCCGCCGGACGGACGGCGGCTTCGACCGGATGAACTGGCAGACGCTCTATGTCTGCCGGCTCGACGGCGGGCGCTGGAAGATCGCGGGTTTCGTCGGCTACCTGCCGCACGTCAAGGACTGAGGGTCAGATGCGAATCTTCACCGCCGCGCTCGCGACCGAGACCAACACCTTTTCTCCCATCGTCATCGACCGCCGCGGCTTCGAGTCCTCGCTCTACGCGCCGCCCGGCCAGCACCCCGAGACCCCGACGCTCTGCACCGCGCCGATCACGGTGGGCCGGCGCGTCTGCCGCGAGAAGGGCTGGGATCTCGTCGAGGGCACCGCGGCCTGGGCCGACCCCGCCGGCATCGTGAACCGCGAGACCTACGAGTCGCTTCGCGACGAGATCCTCGGCCAGCTCGCCGCGGCCTTGCCGGTCGACGCGGTGGTGCTCGGCCTGCACGGCGCGATGGTCGCCGCCGGCCATGACGACCCGGAGGGCGACCTGCTCGCCCGGGTCCGCGAGATGGTCGGGCCGGAGGTTCTGGTCTGCGCCGAGCTCGATCCCCACAGCCACCTGACGGCGAAGCGGGTCGCGGCCGCCGATTTCTTCACCGCGTTCAAGGAATTTCCCCACACCGATTTCGTCGATCGCGCCGAGGATCTGTGGCGGATCGCCGTCGACACGCTGGAGGGGCGGGTCAGGCCGGTGATGACGGTGTTCGATTGCCGGATGATCGACGTCTTCCCGACCTCGCGCCAGCCGATGCGGGGGTTCGTCGACCGGATGATGGCGATCGAGCGCGACGACCCCAACGTGCTGTCGCTCTCGGTCATCCACGGCTTCATGGCGGGCGACGTGCCGGAGATGGGGACGAAGGTCATCGCGGTCACGGATGGCGACGCAGGCCATGGCGCGGAACTCGCCCGGCGGCTGGGGATGGAGCTTTTCGCCAACCGCGGGCGGCACATGATGCCGATGGTCGACGAGGTGGAGGCGGTTGCCCGCGCTATGGCCTCGACGGCGCATCCGGTCGTCATCGCCGACGCCTGGGACAATCCCGGCGGCGGCACCGCGGGCGACTCGGTCGTGATCCTGCGCGAGCTGATGGCGCGGGGCGCGGAGGGCGTCGCGGTCGGCACGATCTGGGACCCGATGGCGGTGCAGCTCTGCATGGTGGCGGGGGAGGGGGCTACGATCCCGCTCCGCTTCGGGGCGAAGTCCGCGCCCTTCACCGGCGATCCGGTCGACGCGACGGTGGAGGTGCTGCGGCTGGTCCGATCGGCGGAGATGCGCTTCGGCGAGAGCCTCGTGCCGTTCGGGGACGCGGCGCGGATCCGGCTCAAGGGCACCGGGATCGAGGTGATCCTCAATACCGTCCGCGCCCAGAGCTTCGACCCATCGCTGTTCGAGGCGCTGGGCATCGACCCGCTGGCGCAGCGCGTGCTGGTCATCAAGTCGACCAACCACTTCCACGCCAGCTTCGCGCCGATCGCCGCCGAGATCATCTATTGCTCGGCCGGGCGGCCCTATCCCAACGATCCGGCGACGAACCCCTATGCGAAGGTCCGGCGCGACATCTGGCCGATCTGCCCCGATCCTTTCGGGGAGGCGGCGCCGGAAACCGATGCGCAACCGATGCGGGAGGCATTGCAATGAGCTTTCCATGGCCGGAGCCGGGGACGCGGCTCGAGGACGTGCCGACGCCGATGCCGGTGATCGACGAGGACCGGCTCGCCGCCAACATCGCCCGGGCGCAGGGCTATCTGATCGGGCACGGGCTCGCGTTCCGGCCGCACATCAAGACCCACAAGATCCCGGCCGTGGCGCGGGCGCAGCTCGTCGCCGGCGCCGTGGGGATCAACTGCCAGAAGGTGACCGAGGCCGAGGTCTTCGCCGACGCGGGCTTCGACGACATCCTCATCACCTACAACGTCCTCGGGGCGGCGAAGCTCGCGCGGCTGGCGGCGCTGAATGCGCGGGTCCGGCGGCTTCTGGTCGTGGCGGACAGCGCCGCGACGGTCGCGGGCTATGCCGCGGCCTTCGGGCCGGAGCGGCCGCTTTCCGTGCTGATCGAGTGCGACACCGGCGGCGGGCGGGTCGGGGTGCAGAGCCCGGAAGCCGCGGTGGAACTGGCGCGGACGATCGCCGCCGCGCCGGGGCTGCGGTTCGAGGGACTGCTCACCTATCCCGCCGTCGGCGGCGCGGCGGCGATCGAGAGGTTCTTCGCGACGACGATCGCGGCGCTCGCCGAGGCAGGGCTCGACTGCCCGGTGCGGTCGAACGGTGGCAGCCCGGACTTCTTCTCGGCCCATCTCGTGCCCTCGGCGACCGAGCATCGGGCCGGCACCTATGTCTACAACGACCGCTCCATGGTCCGCGCCGGCCATTGCGGGCGCGAGGATCTGGCGATGCACGTCCTCGCCACCGTGGTCTCGCGCCCGACGCCGGACCGGGCGGTGATCGACGCGGGGTCCAAGGCGCTGACCGCGGATCTGCTCGGCTTCGCCGAGTACGGCGAGATCGAGGGGCTGCCCGGCGCGCGCATCGTCTCGCTGTCCGAGGAGCACGGCGTCGTCGACCTCTCCGCCGTCGAGGGGCGGCGGCCCGAGGTCGGCGAGATGCTGCGGATCGTGCCCAATCATACCTGCGTGGTGTCGAACCTCTTCGACCGGATGGTGTTCCATCGGGGCGGAGCGGTGACGCGCGTCGAGGACGTGGCGGCGCGCGGGACCGTCTGGTGACGACCCGCTGCCGGAGCGTCGCATGATCCTTGCCTTCGACATCGGCGGCACGACGATGAAGGGCGGTCGCGCCCGGAGCCCGCACGAGATCGAGGTGCTCGACCGCGTGCCGACGCCGGGGCACGATCTCGACGCTTTCGTCGGCGTGCTGGCGCGCGCGGTGGTCGAGTGCCCCGAGCCGCCGCGGGCGCTCGCCGCCGCGATCCCCGGCATCGTCGACGTGGACACCGGGCTCGGGGTCGTCGCGAACATCCCCTGCCTTACCGGCATCCCGATCCGCGAGCGGCTGGAGGCGGCGCTCGGGCTGCCGGTGCTGATCGCCAACGACGCGGACTGCTTCGCGCTCGCCGAGGTCGCGGTGGGCGCGGGGCGCGGGCACCGGGTAGTCTTCGGCGTGATCCTCGGGACCGGGGTCGGCGGCGGACTGGTCAGCGACGGGAGGCTGGTGAACGCCGCGGGCGGGTTCGGAGGGGAATGGGGGCACGGCCCGGTCGCCGCGCGGATCGCAGGCGAGCCGCCGGTGAAGATCCCGCGTTTCGCCTGCGGCTGCGGGCTTTCCGGCTGTCTCGACGCCACGGTCTCCGCCCGCGGGATGGAGCGGCTGCACCGCCACCTGCACGCGGCCGAGGCCACGAGCCTCGAGATCGTCGCCCGCTGGCGGGCCGGCGACGCCGCCGCCCGGCGGACCATCGAAATCTGGCTGGAGATCGCCTCGGCGCCGCTCGCGGTGCTGGTCAACACCGTGGCGGCGGATATCGTGCCCGTGGGCGGCGGACTCGGCGGCAGCGTCGAGCTTGTCGCCGCGCTCGACGCCGCAGTGCGCGCGTCGACGCTGCGGCGCTTCGGCCGTCCGCTCGTCGTCCCGGCCCTCTGCCAGGTCGAGCCGGGGCTGGTTGGGGCGGCGGCGCTGGGGTTGGCGGCAGTCGGCTGAGGCTGCGCGCCTGAAAATTAATTACAGAATATGGCCGAGCTCGGCCGAGATCGTTGACTTTGTGGTCGCGAATCGGTAGAGGGGTGAAAATAAATTACGCTAGGGGGAGTTGTCATGAAGGTGGGCATCATCGGCCTCGGCTTCCGCCTGGGCTACCTCGGATACGTCTTCGACGCCGTCGATCCCGAGTTCGAGATCGTGGGGTATGTCGATCCCGACCCGGCGGGCCTGCCGACGCTGAAGAAGGCGGGCGTCTCCGCCGGCCGGCAGTACGGCTCCCTCGAGGAACTGATCGCGGGCGAGACCTTCGACCTCCTGATGATCGGCACGCCGAACCACCTGCATCTCGACCAGATCCGGATCGGGCTCGAGGCGGGGCTGAAGGTCTTCTCGGAAAAGCCCATCGTCTCGACCATCGAGCAGAGCCACGAGCTGGCGCGGCTCCTTGCCGTGCATGGCGCGGACCGCCTGCTCGTCGGCCTCGTGCTGCGCTATGCGCCGATGTACCGCGACCTGCGCGCGGTTACCGACGAGGGACGGTTGGGCGAGATCGTCTCCATCGAGGCGGCGGAGCACATCTTCCCCTATCACGGCGCCTTCTTCATGCGCGACTGGCGCCGCTACGAGAAATTCTCCGGCAGCTTCATGCTGGAGAAATGCTGCCACGACCTCGACCTCTACAACTCGATCGTCGGCGCGCGGCCGGTGCGGGTGGCGAGCTTCGGCGGGCGCAAGACCTTCGTGCCCGGGAACGACCCGCGGCGCGAAGGGGTGAACGATCTGGGGCTCTTTCACCGCAAGCCGTCGGGATGGAAGGGGGCGGAGGAGGTGTTCGACACCGACGCCGACATCATCGACTATCAGGTGGCGATCATCGAATACGCCAACGGCGTGGGCATGAACTTCCACACCAACCTGAACGCGCCCGACCAGTTCCGCCGCTTCGCCATCTTCGGCACGCGCGGGCAGGCGGAGGGCGACTTCATCCGGGGCCAGTTCGCCGTGCACGACGTCCTGAGCGAGTCGCGGGTGATGCACCGGGAATACGCGGCCACCGCCCTCTCGCAGCACTACGGCGCCGACGAGAAGATGGCCGAGGAAGTCGTCGCCCACGTGATGAAGGGCGGGCCGCTGCCGGTGTCGCCGCTCGACGCGCTGGAGGCGGGCATCCTCGCGCTGGCGCTCGACGAGGCGCGGAAATCCGGGACCGTGGTGGACCTCCGTCCGATCTGGGACCGCTTCGACGGCGCGCTCTCCACAAGGGCCGCCTGATGCGGACCGAGCGCAGCACCCTCATCGCCTGGGCGTTCCTCGCGCCGGCCCTCATCTACGTGCTCGCCATCGTCGCCTGGCCGCTGGTCCAGACGGTGATCCTCTCCTTCACCGACGCGTCGTTGCGCAAGACGACGAACTGGGTCGGCTGGGCCAACTACGACAAGATCTTCAACGCGACCTTCGCCACCGTGATCACGCGGACGTTCGTGTGGACCTTCTTCTCGGTGCTGCTCAAGATGATCCTCGGGACCATCGGCGCGGTGCTCCTGAACGCCGCCGTGCCCGGGCGGCACCTGTTCCGCATCCTGATCATGCCGCCGTGGATCGTGCCGATGGCCATCGGCATCTTCATGTGGGGCTGGATGTACAACGGCCAGTTCGGGATGATCTCCGGCCTGCTCCAGCGTTTCGGGATCGTCGACGGCCCCGTGGCGTGGCTCGCCTATGGCAACACCGCCTTCTGGGCGACGATCGTCACCGATGTCTGGATCGGCGTGCCGATCGTCACGATCTACTTCCTCGCCGCGATCCAGGCGATCCCGAAGGATCTCTACGAGGCCGCCTGGACCGACGGCGCCGGGCGCTGGTACCGGTTCCGCCGGATCACCCTGCCGCTGATCGTCCCGGCGATCATCACCATGTCGATGCTGTCGCTGATCGCCACGTTCAACAGCTTCGACATCATCTGGATCCTGACGCAGGGCGGGCCGAACGGCGCCACCACGACGATGATCATCGACACCTACCAGACCGCCATCGGCTCGCGGAAGTACGGCGAGGGCGCGGCGCGGGCGGTGGTGATCTGCATCTTCCTCAGCCTGTTCTCGCTCGCCTACTTCCGGGTGACGCGGAGGCTCCATCCGGAGGGTTCGAAATGAGCGCGACCGACGACGCCGCCTCCGACTTCGCCCCGGACGTCACCGCAGCGGCCGAGCAGGCGCACGACCCGCGGCCCCGCCCGAAGGGCCGGACCGACGCCACGCCGCTCATCGACCGCTATGCCTGGCACGAGCTGGCTGCGATCTACGCGGGGATAGCGCTCTTCCTGTTCTTCCTGCTCGCGCCCTTCATCGAAGGCTTCCTCGTCTCGCTGAAGCCGCTGAGCCAGCTCTTTTCCTCGCCCTACCGCTTCATCCCGGAGAACGCCTCCTTCACGGCCTACCTCACCATGTGGCAGAGCGTGCCCGGCTTCGCGCGCTACATCTTCAACAGCATCTTCATCTCGTCGGTCGCGACGGTGATCGTGCTTCTGGTGGTGGTGCCGGCGGCCTATGCCTTCTCGCGCTTCAACTTCAAGGGCGCGGGGCTGGTGCTCGGGGGCTTTCTCGCCGTCAACATGTTCTCGGGCGCGGTGCTGATCATCCCGCTCTTCCGGCTGATGCGCAGCCTCGGGATCCTCAACACCTACGCGGCGATGATCGTGCCCGGCGTCGCCTTCCTCATCCCCTCGGCGATCTGGCTCCTGCGCACCTACATGATCCGCATCCCGAAGGAGCTGCACGAGGCCGCCTACATGGATGGCGCCGGCTATCTCTACACGCTCAGGCGGGTGATCATACCGATCGCCATGCCGGGGATCATCGTGGTCGCGATCACCACCTTCATCGGCGCATATGCGCAGCAGTTCATCTTCGCGCTCACGTTCAACTCCAAGTCCGAGTTCATGCCGCTGCCGGTCGGGCTCTTCGCCTTCTTCGGCAAGCAGGAGGTGATCTGGAACGAGCTGATGGCGGCCTCCTTCGTGGGCATCGCCCCGGCGATGATCGTCATCATCTTCCTGCAGCGCTATCTCGTCGGCGGCCTGACCGCCGGCGCCGTGAAACAGTGAAATCCAACAGAGAGGGAGACTAAATTGACCCATCCGATCAGGAGCCTGATGGGCGCCGCGGCGCTGCTCGCCAGCACGGCGCTTCCGGGCCTCGCCCAGGACCAGGTGATCTCCTGGATCTACTGCGGCGACACGCTCGACCCGGTGCACCTGAAGTACATCGCCGAGTGGGAGACCGCGAACCCGGGCTGGAAGGTGGCTCCCGAGCTCGTCGGCTGGGCCCAGTGCCAGGACAAGGCGACGACACTCGCCGCCGCCGGCAGCCCCGCCGCGCTCGCCTATGTCGGGTCGCGCACGCTCAAGGAACTCGCCGACAGCGGGTTGATCCTCGAGGTGCCGATGACCGACGAGGAGAAGGCGGCCTACTATCCCGGCATCGTCGACACGGTGACGACCGACGGCACCCAGTGGGGCGTGCCCATCGCCTTCTCCACCAAGGCGCTCTACTGGAACAAGGATCTGTTCGAGCAGGCCGGCCTCGATCCGGAGACCCCGCCGAAGACCTGGGCGGAAGAGCTCGAGATGGCGAAGACCATCAAGGAAAAGACCGGCATCCCCGGCTTCGGCCTGTCGGCCAAGACCTTCGACAACACCATGCACCAGTTCCTGCACTGGGTTTACACCAACAACGGCCAGATCATCGACGCCGACGGCAACATCGTGATGAACAGCCCCGAGGTGCTGGCGGCGCTCGAGGGCTACAAGGCGATGGTGCCGGTCTCGGAGGAGGGTCCGACCGCCTACGAGCAGAACGAGGTGCGCGCCATCTGGCTCGACGGCAAGGTCGCGATGATCCAGGCCGCGATCGGCGCCGCCTTCCGCGCCGAAGAGGCCGGAATGAACTGGGGCGTCGCGCCGTTGCCCCTCGGCCCCGCGGCCAAGGGTCCGGGGACGCTCTTGATCACCGACAGCCTCGCGGTCTTCGCCGATTCCGGCGTCGAGGAAAAGGCGACCGAGTTCGCCAAGTACATCACCTCGCCGATGGTCCAGGAGGAGTACGAGGCGTCCCCCATTGCCGGGCTCACGCCGCTCAGGCCCTCGGCGGCCGTCGAAAAGCTGGTGGCCGAGAATCCCTTCTGGCAGCCGTTCCTCGACGGCATCGAGTACGGCGGGCCGGAGCCGCTCTTCTCCGACTACAAGGGCTTCCAGAACGCCATGATCGCCATGGTGCAGTCGGTGGTGACCGGCGACGCCGAGCCGCAGGCCGCGCTCGACAAGGCCTCCGCGGAGATCGAGGCCTTCAAGTAGGCGCCCGGCGCCTCCGCTTCCGGTCCCCGCGGCAGCGCCGCGGGGATCTCCCCGACAAGCCGTGAAGGAGATGCCCCGTGGGTGAGCTTGCGCTGCGCAACATCATCAAGAGCTTCGGCGCGATCGACGTGGTCAAGGACGTCTCCCTCGACGTGAGGGAGGGCGAATTCGTCGTGTTCGTCGGCCCTTCCGGCTGCGGCAAGTCCACGCTCCTGCGCATGATTGCGGGCCTCGAGCACACGACATCCGGCGACATCATGATCGACGGGGCGCGGGTGAACGACCTGCCGCCCGTGAAGCGCGGCATCGCCATGGTGTTCCAGAGCTACGCGCTCTATCCGCACATGACGGTCTTCGAGAACATCGCCTTTCCGCTCCGGGTGGAGAAGGCGAACGAGGACGTCATCCGCACCAAGGTGGAGCACGCCGCGCGCGTCCTGCACCTCGATCAGCGGTTGCAGCAGAAGCCGGGGATGCTCTCCGGCGGCCAGCGCCAGCGGGTGGCCATCGGCCGCGCCATCGTGCGCGAGCCGAAGATCTTCCTCTTCGACGAGCCGCTGTCGAACCTCGACGCCGCCCTGCGCGCCGACATGCGGATCGAGCTGACCAAGCTGCACAAGCAACTCGGCGCCACGATGATCTACGTCACCCACGACCAGGTCGAGGCCATGACCATGGCGGACCGGATCGTGGTGCTCTCGGGCGGCGACATCGCGCAGGTGGGCACGCCGATGGAGCTCTACCACAGGCCGCGGAACGTGTTCGTGGCGCAGTTCATCGGCAATCCGAAGATGAACCTGCTGCCGGTCACCTGCGTCGCGGCCGGTCCGGAAGGCGTGACGGTCGATTTCAACGGACAGACCGCCACCATTCCCGTGGAGCCCGGACGGGTCGCGCCGGGACAGCCGCTTCGCCTCGGCATCCGGCCGGAGCATGTGCGCGTGAGCAAGGCGGATCTGTCGCTGACGCTTACCCCGTCGGTGATCGAGAGGCTGGGCCAGCAGACGATCGGCTATGCGGCCCTGGACGGCGGCGCCGAGAACTTCTGCCTCGTCCTGCCGGGCGAGACGCCGATCGAGGCCGACCGCGAGCTGACCTTCGGGATCGCGGCCGCGGACTGCCATCTCTTCGACGCATCGGGCGCGGCGCTTCCGCGAAGACTGGAGTCGTCATCCCGCGCCGCGTGAACGCGACGGAAACCGTCGAAGCGCAAGCCCGCGGGCTCTCGCATCGCCGGCCGCGGGAGCGACCACGCGGGAAGTGGAGCGCAGACCGCGGGCAAGGGGCGGGATGACGATCGCGGCGGATCGGCGTATGATCAGCCGTTTCGCGCCGCATTCCTCGGGGGTGGGCCGGGTTTCCGGGCGTCGGCCGGACGCTCCTGCGCGCGGGACGTCCGACGCCCCAGGAGGGTCCGCGTGCGTCTGTGCGCCTTGCGTCCGCTCCTCTTCCACGGGGTCGCCGGAGGGCTCTTGCCGCGCGGGGAGGGAGGGCGCCCACCATGACTGCAATGAACGTCGTGCGTTTCCGCACCAAGCCGGGACGCGAGGCCGATTTCATCGAGGCGCATCGCCGGATGAACCCGAAGCTCGACGGGATGCGTCACGCGCGGATCGTCAAGACCGGCGACCGGACCTTCTGCCTGGTCGGCGAATGGGACGACCTCGATCATCTCGCCGCCGCGCGGCCGGAGATGATCGGCATGCTCGACGGGTTCCGCGACATGCTCGAGGATCTCGGCGGCGGGCTCGGGGTGACCGACCCGGTCTCGGGCGAGGTGGTGCTCGAGTTGCGCTGACGCGACGGTCTCCGGCGCCGGCGAGATCCTCGCGAAGGCTTGACTGGCGCCGGAGCGCGCGGGCGGTTAGTCCTGTCCTGCGCCGCGTTGGGGGAACGATGCGAATTCTCCATTTCGTTCTGACCGTTACCGCCCTCGCCGCTCCGGTCGCCGCCCACTCCCAGGCCAGCCCCGTCGTGGTCGAACTCTACACGAGCCAGGGCTGCTCAGCCTGCCCGCCGGCGGACGCCATCCTCTCCGAACTGGCGGCGCTGCCCGACGTCGTCGCGCTCGCGCTGCACGTCGATTACTGGGACTACCTCGGCTGGACGGATTCCTTCGGCAAGACCCAGCACAGCCTGCGCCAGCGCGCCTATGCAAAGGCGGCCGGGAAGCGGTCGCTCTACACGCCGCAGATGATCGTGCAGGGCTCCGACCGGGTCGGCGGGGCCGACGCGGAGCGCATCGCCGCGCTGATCGCCGAGCACCGGGCGCGCCCGGCCGAGGCCACGGTCGACCTGGCCCGCGACGGCGACCGGCTCGACGTGCGCATCGCCGCGGCGAGCCCGGACGGCGTCGGACCGTCGGAGGTTTACCTCGTGCGTTACGTCGACGAGGCGCGCGTGTCGATCGAGTACGGCGAGAACGCCGGATACGAGATCGACTACGCCAATATCGTCACCGACTGGAGCTCGGTCGGCAGCTGGGACGGCGTGACGCCGATCGAGCTCGACCTGCCTGCGCCCGGCGCCGGGGCGGTCGCGGTCATCGTGCAGCGCGAGCGGCTCGGGCCCGTCGTCGCGGCGGGGAAATTGCAGTAGACTGGCGACGGCGTCGCCATGGCGCAGGAGGATTCTGCATGAGACACGTGATCCTCGGGCTTGCCGCGACGCTCGCAGCGGCCGCGGCGGCGGCGCAGGGCTACACGCAGACCCTGCGCCAGGTGGAGATCGCCCATCCCGGGATGAGCCCGATCCATATCGAGAAGTGCGACAAGGACGGGGACGGGCTGTTCACGCGGGCCGAGATCGCCTGCGTGGACGGGATCTACCGGGTGATGTACCTCGACAACTGATGCCAACGGCCCGCTGGGGCAAGCTGCTGAAACGGCGGGATTTTATCTGGCTGGAACGCGGCTGGAACCGGGCTGGAATCCGCCTTGCCACTTTTTCAGGGTTCGGCAGGGGTCAGGCTGATGGTTCATGCCGGCGGGCTCATGAAACGACTCGCGGACCTTTTTTGACCTTCACGACTTTTATTGTTTATACTCAGGTAGTTACCCTATCTATCACGCGTGTTAGCCCGTGTTCGCCGGGTGGCCTGGTAGACCCGCCGGCATCAGAGGCCGCGGAAGTCGAAGAGCGTCGGGTCGAGCAGGTGGCTCGGGTTGGCCTGGGTCAGCGCGCGGAAGAGGATGGCGCGGCGGCCCGGGCTGCGGGTCTCCCACTCGTCGACCATGCGCTTGATCTGCGCCCGTTGCAGGCCCTCCTGGCTGCCGCAGAGGTCGCAGGGGATGATCGGATAGCCCATCGCGCGGGCGAAGCGGCCGCAGTCGGCTTCGGACACCAGCGCCAGCGGGCGATGGACGTAGAGATCGCCCTCGTCGTTCAGGAGCTTGGGCGGCATCGCCGCGAGCTTGCCGCCGTGGAAGAGGTTGAGCAGGAACGTCTCGATGATGTCGTCGCGGTGATGCCCGAGCACCACCGCGGCGCAGCCCTCCTCGCGGGCGATGCGGTAGAGATGCCCGCGGCGCAGGCGCGAGCACAGGGCGCAGTAGGTCTTGCCGAGCGGCACCTTGTCGACGACGACGGAATAGGTGTTCTGGTATTCGATCCGGTGCGGCACGCCCATGCGGGCCAGGAACTCCGGCAGGACGGTGGCCGGGAAGCCCGGCTGGCCCTGGTCGAGGTTGCAGGCGAGGATCTCGACAGGCAGCAGCCCGCGCCATTGCAACTCGGTCAGCGCCGCCAGCAGCGTGTAGCTGTCCTTGCCGCCCGACAGGCAAACCAGCCAGCGCTCGCCGCGCCGGGCCATGCCGTAGGTTTCGATCGCCTCGCGGGTCAGGCGCACGATCCGCTTGCGGAGCTTGCGGAACTCCGTCGTGTCCGGGGCGCCGTGGAACAGCGGGTGGATGTCGTCGTGGTCGAGCATGTGCGACGCTTAGCCGCGCCCCTCGTCTACGGCAACCGCCAGTCGATCTCGCCGCGCCCGGCCGCCCGCAGCGCCGCGTTGGCCCGCGAGAACGGCCGCGAGCCGAAGAAGCCCCTGCGCGCCGAGAGCGGCGAGGGATGCGCCGCGGCGATCACCGCGTGCCGGGGCGCGATGCGGGCCGCCTTGGCCTGCGCGTGCCGGCCCCAGAGCAGGAACGCCGACGGCTCGGCGCGCGCGCTCACCGCGTCGATCACCGCATCGCTCACCGCTTCCCAACCCCAGCCGGCATGGGCGGCGGCGGCCCCTTCCTCGACGGTCAGCACGGCGTTGAGGAGCAGCACGCCCTGCCGCGCCCAGGGCGAGAGATCGCCCCCCCGCGGCTGCGGCAGGCCGAGATCGTCGCCGAGCTCGCGAAAGACGTTGCGCAGCGACCGCGGCGGCGCGACCCCCGGCCGGACCGAGAAGCAGAGCCCGTCGGCATGGCCGGGAGTCGGATAGGGATCCTGGCCGAGCAGCACGACGCGCACCGCCTCGGGCGGGGTGAGGGCGAGGGCGCGAAAGACGTCCGCTTCCGCCGGCGCCACGGCGATGCCGCTGGCGCGGGCGGCGGCGACGCGGGCGGCGACGGCCTCCAGCGCCGCGGCCTGCGGCGCGAGCGCCGCGCGCCAGCCCGGGGGGACGGAGTCGTCGGTCACTTCGACGGTCGTTCGGGCGCCTCGTCGATGCCGGAGCCTCCCCAGGGATGGCAGCGCGCCACGCGGCGCAGCGCCAGCCAGCCGCCGCGCAAGGCCCCGTGGCGCTCGAGCGCGTCGAGCGCATAGGCCGAGCAGGTCGGCAGGTAGCGGCAGTTGTGGCCGACCCAGGGGGAGAGCACGAGGCGATAGCCGCGCACCGGCAGGGCGAGCAGCGTGGCGAGCGGGCTCATCGCCCCCGCCCGCGGTGAATGGCGGCGATCGCCTGCGCGAGGTCGGCCGTCAGCCGCTCGAAGGGCAGATCGGCGGTCGCCCCCGGCCGGCCGATCAGCACATAGTCCCAGCCGGCGACGCCCGCCTGCGGCAGCACGGCCCGGGCGGCGGCGCGCATCCGCCGCTTCGCCCGGTTGCGGGCGACGGCGTTGCCGACCTTCTTCGAGGCGGTATAGCCGACGCGCAGCGCTTCGGCGGGCTCGTCCGCGCCGCGCTGACGCGCCTGCAAGGTGAAGCCGGCGGTCGCGCGGCGGCGCGCCCGTGCGGCGGCGAGGAAATCCGACCGCCGGGTCAGCGTGACCAGCGGCGCGAAAGCCATCGCCGCCGGGCCTCGCTCAGGCCGAGAGCTTGCTGCGGCCGCGCGCCCTGCGGCGGTTGAGCACCAGCCGGCCGCCCTTGGTGGCCATGCGCGCCCGGAAGCCGTGCCGGCGCTTCCGCACGAGGTTGCTCGGCTGATAAGTCCGCTTCATCGTCCGTCTCCTGGTCCCGACCGGGCACGCCGCCCGGCGCGGGTCCCCCCGCGTAAATCCGAAGCCCGGCTCATAGGGCCGGCGCCCGCCAGAGTCAATTCGCGCCGTGGCCCTCATGTGCGCTTCATCGCCACGGCGGGGCGGCCGCTTGCCGCGTGACCACGCAAGGCATAGATTCGCATCGGCCGCCGGCCGTCAGGATCGGGCATGAATTTCAACACCCTCTCGGGGCGCTTTCTCGGACTGATAATCGTCTTCGTGATGATCGCGGAGGTGCTGATTTTCGTGCCGTCGGTGTCGCGGTTCCGCGAGGACTATCTCCAGAACCGGCTCGAGCTCGGCCAGCTCGCGGCGCTGGCGCTGCTGGCGACGCCCGACGAGCAGGTCGCGCCCGATCTCGAGGCCGAGCTGCTCGCCACCGCCGATGTCTACAACGTGGCCCTGCGGCGCGAGGGCGTGCGCGAGCTCGCGCTCCAGGGCGAGGTGCCCGACGTCATCGCGGCGAGCTACAATCTCCAGAAGGCGAGCGACCTCGCGATGATGCGCGCCGCCCTCAAGGTCTACTTCGCCGGCGCCGCGCGGGTGATCCGGGTGATCGGCCAGACCAAGCTCGGCGAAAGGAGCCTCGTCGAGATCACCATGAGCGAGGAGCCGCTGCGGGCGGCGATGATCGCCTATGGCCTGCGCATCCTCTATCTCTCGCTCGCGATCACGCTCGCCTTCGCGGCCCTGCTGTTCTTCGCGGCGCGGCACTACATCGTGCAGCCGATACGGCGGGTGGTCGATCACATGACCGCCTATCGCGACGACCCCGAGGACGCGCGCCGGGTCATCGCGCCGACCAGCGACGTGCGCGAGCTTCGCGAGGCCGAGACGGCGCTCCACGAACTCCAGCTCCGCCTGACCGGCGCCCTCAAGCAGAAGGAGCGGCTGGCGGCGCTCGGCGGCGCGGTGGCGAAGATCAGCCACGACCTGCGCAACCTGCTGACGACGGCGCAGCTTCTGGCCGACCGCATCGAGGGCAGCGCCGATCCGGCGGTGCGGCGGACGGCGCCGAAGCTCGTCGCGGCGATCTCGCGGGCGATCACGCTCTGCGAGCGGACGCTGACCTACGGCAAGGCCGAGGAGGCGGCGCCGGCGCTCGTCGACGTCGATCTCGCGCCCATCGTCGATGAGGTGGTCGAGAGCGAGGCCGCCGGCGCCGCGCTCGCCCGGGTCGAAGCCGATGTGACGGCCGGCCTGCGCATCCGCGTCGACGCCGACCAGCTCTTCCGGGTGCTGACGAACCTCGTGCGCAACGCGGTGCAGGCGATCGAGGCGTTGGGCCAGCCGGGCGTGGTGCGGATCGCCGCCCGCCCGCTCGGCGATCTGGTGGAGATCACGGTCTCCGACACCGGACCGGGCCTGCCCGAGAAGGCGCGGGAGAACCTGTTCCAGCCATTTCGCGGCGGCGCCCGTCGGGGCGGGGCGGGGCTCGGCCTCGTCATCGCCGCCGAGCTGGTTCGCGGCCACGGCGGCGCGCTGGAACTCGCCGCCACCGGACCGGACGGAACGGTGTTCCGCGTCACGCTGCCCGCCGCCCTCGCCGAGCCCGCCCCTCGCCGCGCCCGCTCCCAGGCCGTGCGCTGATCGGCCCCGCGCCCCGTTCAGCGGCAGGGACCGAGGAAGGACCCGAGCCGCCGAGGGGAGGCGTTAGATACAGTAGCGTACCGAGGTGGCGACTTGACGCTGGCGCTTCGCAGCCGCACAAGACCGCGACAGGTTGGCCCGCCTGCCCCGATCGAAAGGGAAGCATCATGGCTGAGCGCGAGACCCCGCAGCTCCCCACTCCGGCCGCGACCGCGGAATACCTCACGGACGCCTGGCAACGCACGGTGCTGTTCTTCGACGTCATGCGCCAGCGCGCCGCCCAGTACGAGGCGCACGCCGCCGAGCCTGCGCCGAACGTGCTCGACTACAAGGCCGAGCTCGTCCTTGACGGCCGCAGCCTCGCGAAGCCCGTCAACTACCTGCTCACCCGCATCGTCCCGCCCGAGGGCGTGGCGATCGACCCGCTGAAGCGCCCCTTCGTCGTCGTCGACCCGCGCGCCGGTCACGGGCCCGGCATCGGCGGCTTCAAGGCCGACAGCGAGATCGGCGTGGCGATGAAGGCGGGCCACCCGGCCTATTTCATCGGTTTCCTGCCCGAGCCCGTTCCCGGCCAGACCATCCTCGACGTCACCGCCGCCGAGGCGGTCTTTCTCGAGACCGTCATCGCCCGCCACCCCGAGGCCGAGGGCAAGCCTTGCGTCATCGGCAACTGCCAGGCCGGATGGGCGGTGATGATGGTCGCGGCGCTGCGGCCCGAGCTGTTCGGCCCGATCATCATCGCCGGCGCGCCGCTCTCCTACTGGGCCGGCGTTCGCGGCGTGAACCCGATGCGCTACTCCGGGGGCCTTCTCGGCGGCACCTGGCTGACCGCGCTCGCGGGCGATCTCGGCGCGGGGATCTTCGACGGCGCGACGCTGGTGCAGAACTTCGAGAACCAGAACCCGGCGAACACGCTCTGGACCAAGCAGTACAACCTCTGGTCGAAGATCGACACCGAGCCCGAGCGCTACCTCGAGTTCGAGAAGTGGTGGAACGCCCACGTCACCCTCAACGCCGGGGAAATGCAGTGGATCGTCGACGAGCTCTTCGTCGGCAACCACCTCGCCGCCGGCGACATCCGCACCCAGGACGGAACTGCCATCGACCTGCGCACCATCCGCTCGCCGATCGTGGTCTTCTGCTCGAAGGGCGACAACATCACCCCGCCGCAGCAGGCGCTGGACTGGATCCTCGACCTCTACGACAGCGTCGACGACATCCGCGCCTGGGGCCAGACCATCGTCTACACCGTCCACGACCACATCGGCCATCTCGGCATCTTCGTCTCCGGCGGGGTCGCGCGGAAGGAACACGACGAGTTCGCCTCGAACATCGAGCTGATCGACGTGCTTCCCCCCGGCCTCTACGAGGCGGTGCTGACCCCGAAGGGCGAGGCGGTGGCCAACCCCGACCTCGTGACCGGCGAATGGGTGATGCGCTGCGAGGCGCGCACCCTCGACGACATCCGGGCGCTGGGGGCCAACGACCTCGCCGACGAGCGCGAGTTCGCGGCCGCGGCGCGGCTCTCGGAGGTCAATCTCGCGCTTTACCGCGCCTTCGCCCAACCTTTGGTCCGCGCCATGGTCGCGCCGCCGCTCGCCGAGGCGGCGCGCCAGCTGCACCCGCTGCGGCTCTCCTACGAGATGTTCGGCGCGAAGAACCCGTGGATGGCCTGGGTCGCGAACCAGGCCGACCGCATCCGTGAGGACCGCCGCCCCGTCGGCGGCGACAATCCGTTGGTCGCGGCGCAGGCGCAGGCATCGGATGCGATCGTCGAGGGCTTCGACGCCTGGCGCAAGGCGGTGGAGCGCCTGTCCGAGGACACGTTCCACGCCATCTACGGCACGCCGGCGGTGCAGGCCGCGCTGGGCGTCGACACCTCCACGACGGAGCGCCCGCGCAAGGCGGCGAAGAGCAAGCTGCACGAGGCGCTGGTCACCCGCCGCTTCGACGAGCTCCGGGCGGAGATGGGCCGCGGCGGCCTCCGCGAGGCGCTGGTGCGCGCCCTGCTCTGGGTCGGCATCGCGCGCAAGTCCGTCGACGAGCGCGCCTTCGCGGCGATCATCCGGCTGCGCGACACCCACCCGGCCAGCCACCGGATGCGCCTCGCCGATTTCAAGGCGCTGGTCCGCGCCCAGTTCCTGATGCTCGTCCTCCACGAGGAGGCCGCGCTCGCCGCCATCCCCGCCATGCTGCCGGCAAGCATCGAGGAGCGCCGCGAGGCCTTCGCCGCGCTCAAGGGCGTCATCGAGGCGAGCGGCGCCGCCCCGGCCGACCGGCTCGGCCGCGTCGCCGCGCTGTTCGGTCTTGGCCCCGAACTGGCGACGAACCGCAAGGCATCGTGACCCGGAGACCCGAGTGACCGAAAACAGCGAGAAGTATGAGCGCCTGATCGCCGCCGCCCGCGACGGCACGCCGGCGGTAACCATCGTCGCGCACCCTTGCGACGAATCCTCGCTGCGCGGCGCGACCGACGCCGCGGCCGAGGCGATCATCGAGCCGATCCTCGTCGGCCCTGAGGCGAAGATCCGCGCTGTGGCCGCCGAGCACGGCATCGACATCTCGGGGCGCAAGATCGTCGACGTTCCGCACAGCCATGCCGCCGCCGCCTGCGCCGTGGCGCTGATCCGCGAGGGCAAGGGCGAACTGCTGATGAAGGGCAGCCTGCACACCGACGAGCTGATGAAGGAGGTGACCTCCTCGGCGACCGGCCTGCGCACCGAGCGGCGCATCAGCCACGTCTTCATCATGGACGTGCCGAACCACCCGGAGACGCTGTTCATCACCGACGCCGCCATCAACATCTTCCCCGACCTCGAGACCAAGCGCGACATCGTCCAGAACGCCATCGACCTCTGGACCGGGATCGGGCTCGGCACGCCGAATGTGGCGATCCTCTCCGCCGTCGAGACGGTGACGCCGAAGATCCCCTCGACGATCGAGGCCGCGGCGCTCTGCAAGATGGCCGAGCGCGGCCAGATCACCGGCGGGTTGCTCGACGGCCCGCTGGCCTTCGACAACGCGATCAGCCCCGAGGCGGCCGCGATCAAGGGCATCGACGGCCCGGTCGCCGGCCACGGCCAGATCCTCGTCGTCCCGGATCTCGAAGCCGGCAACATGCTGGCGAAGAACCTGACGTTCCTGACCAAGGCCGGCGCCGCCGGGATCGTGCTCGGCGCGCGCGTGCCGATCATCCTGACCTCGCGCGCCGACAGCGTCCGCACCCGCCTCGCCTCCTGCGCGGTGGCGGCGATCTACGCCAACGCCTGCCGGGCGCGGGCGGCGGTCCCGGTCTGATGCGGACCCTGCTCGTCGTCAACGCCGGCTCGTCGAGCCTGAAGTTCCAGCTCTTCGACGTGGCGGACGGCGCGCCGAAGCGCCGGATCCGCGGGCAGATGGACGGGATCGGCGTCCACCCGCGCCTGCGCGCCACCGACGCGGCCGGCGCGACGCTCGTCGACCGCGAGGAGCCGGCGACCACGATCCTCGACCTGCCGACCGCCATCGAGGCGACGCGCGCCTGGTTCCAGACCCTCGGCGATCTCGAGATCCACGCCATCGGCCACCGCGTCGTTCACGGCGGGCCGGACTTCGACCGGGCGGTGCTGCTCGACCCCGACGTGCTGGCCCGGCTCGAACGCCTGGCGCCGCTGGCGCCGCTGCACCAGCCGAACAACCTCGCGCCGATCCGTCTCGTCGCGGAGATCGCGCCGGACGTGCCGCAGGTCGCCTGCTTCGACACCGCCTTCCACCGCGGGCGCCCGGACTTCGCCGATTGCTACGCCATCCCGCGCGGGCTCTACGACGAGGGCGTGCGGCGCTACGGCTTCCACGGGTTGAGCTACGAGTACATCGCCCACCGGCTGCCCGAGGTCGCGCCGGAGGTGGCGGGCAAGCGGGTGATCGCCGCCCATCTCGGCAGCGGCGCCTCGATGTGCGCGATGCTGGACGGGCGCAGCGTCGAGTCGACGATGGGTTTCACCGCACTGGACGGGCTGCCGATGGGCACGCGGCCGGGCCAGCTCGATCCCGGGGTCGTGCTGCACCTGATCGAGGAGAAGGGCATGGCCCCGTCCGAGGTCACGCGCCTGCTCTACCACGACGCGGGGCTGAAGGGCCTGTCGGGCGTCTCGAACGACATGCGCGTGCTGCTGGCGAGCGACGCGCCCGGAGCGGCGCTCGCCATCGAGCATTTCGCCTGGCGCTGCGGCCTCCATGCGGGAAGCCTCGCCGCCGCGCTCGGCGGCCTCGACGCCTTCGTCTTCACCGCGGGCGTCGGCGAGAACGCGCCCGCGATCCGCGCCCGCATCGCCGAGCGCCTGCGCTGGCTCGGCGCCGAGATCGACCCCGCCGCCAACGCGGCCGGCGCGAGCGTGATCTCCACGCCCGCCAGCCGCGTCGCGCTCCTCGTCGTCCCCACCGACGAGGAGCTGATGATCGCCCGCCACACCCTCGCACTGACCGGAGCCGCCGCATGACCCTGCCCATCGTCAAGGCCAAGCTCCTCGAGGGCAAGAAGGGCCTGATCGTCGGCATCGCCAACGACCGCTCGATCGCCTGGGGCTGCGCCCGCGCCTTCCATGCGCTCGGCGCCGATCTCGCGATCACCTACCTCAACGAGCGGGCCCGGCCCCATGTCGAGCCGCTGGCGCAGGAGGTCGAGGCGCCGATCTTCCTGCCGATGGACGTGATGCGGGACGGCGAGCTCGAAGCCGTGTTCGAGCGGATCGCGAGCGAGTGGGGCAGGCTCGACTTCGTCGTCCACTCGATCGCCTTCTCGACGAAGGACGCCCTCGGCGGCCGCGTCACCGACTGCCCGCGCGACGGCTTCGCCACGACCATGGACGTCTCGGTCTGGTCGTTCCTGCGCATGGCGCACCTTGCCGAGCCGCTGATGAAGGACGGCGGCGCGCTCTTCACCATGACCTACTACGGCTCCGAGAAGGTGGTGGAGAACTACAACATCATGGGCGTCGCCAAGGCCGCGCTCGAATCGGCCGTCCGCTACGTCGCCGCCGAGCTGGGCCCCAAGGGCATCCGCGTCCACGCGATCTCGCCCGGGCCGCTCGCCACCCGCGCCGCCTCCGGCATCCCGGAGTTCGACGAGCTGCTGGAGAAGGCCAAGGGGAAGGCCCCGGCCCGCGCGCTCGTCGACATCGACGACGTCGGCATGGCCTGCGCCTTCCTCGCCCACGACGCCGCCCGGCTGATGACCGGGCAGGTGCTCTACATCGACGGCGGGTACAACGTCATCGACTGATACCGGCGGGCTCACGAAGCAACTCGTGGACCTTCTTGACCGTTAACACTTTTATCGTTCGCAATCAGGATGTTACCCTAATATCACGCGTGTTAGCCCGTGTTGCGCCGGGTGTCCGGGCAGACTCGCCGGCATGACCCGGTCAGAACAGCCGCGACTGCTCCAGCGCGGCGCGGATGAAGTCGGCGAAGAGCGGGTGCGGGGCGAAGGGCTTGGACTTCAGCTCCGGGTGATACTGGACGCCGATGAACCACGGATGGCCGGGGATCTCGACGATCTCCGGCAGGCGTCCGTCGGGAGAGAGGCCCGAGAAGCGCAGGCCGCAGCTTTCCAGCCGCTCGCGATAGGCGATGTCGACCTCGTAGCGGTGACGGTGGCGCTCGGAGATGGTCAGCGTGCCGTAGATGCCGGAGACCTGGCTGCCGGCGGCGAGGATCGCGTCGTAGGCGCCGAGGCGCATCGTGCCGCCCTTGTCGTCGGCGACGCTGCGCTGGACGGTGCGGTTGCCCTCCAGCCATTCCTTCAGGTGGTAGATGACCGGGGTGAAGCGGCGCTCGCCCTTCTCGTGGTCGAACTCTTCCGAACCCGCGTCGGTGAGGCCGGCGAGGTTGCGGGAGGCCTCGATGACCGCAAGCTGCATTCCGAGGCAGATGCCGAGATAGGGAACCTTGCGCTCGCGCGCGAACTGGGCCGCCTTGATCTTGCCTTCTGTGCCGCGCTCGCCGAAGCCGCCGGGAACGAGGATGGCGTCGTAGCCCTCGAGGTGCGAGGCCACGTCGCCGGTCTTCTCGAACAGCTCGCTGTCGAGCCATTCGGCGCGGACCCTGACCCGGTTGGCGATGCCGCCGTGGGTCAGCGCCTCGGCGATCGATTTGTAGGCGTCCCCGAGCTGGGTGTACTTGCCGACGATGGCGATGTGGACCTCGCCCTCGGGGTTCATGATCCGGTCGACCACATCCTCCCACTTGGCGAGGTTCGGCCGCGGCGCCGGCGAGATCTGGAAGGCGTCGAGGACCGCCTGGTCGAGCCCCTCGCGGTGGTAGGCGAGCGGGGCCTCGTAGATCGAGCGCAGGTCCTGGGCGGCGATCACCGCCTCGGGGCGGACGTTGCAGAAGAGCGCGAGCTTCTCGCGCTCCTTCTGGGGGATCGGCCCCTCGGAGCGGCAGACCAGCACGTCGGGCGCGATGCCGATGGCGCGGAGTTCCTTGACGGAATGCTGGGTCGGCTTGGTCTTGAGCTCGCCGCTCGCGGCCAGATAGGGCAGCAGCGTGAGGTGCATGTAGATGCACTGGCCGCGCGGCTTGTCCTGGCCGAACTGGCGGATCGCCTCGAAGAACGGCAGGCCCTCGATGTCGCCGACGGTGCCGCCGATCTCGCAGAGCATGAAATCGACCTCGTCCTCGCCGATGCGGAGGAAGTCCTTGATCTCGTTCGTGACGTGCGGGATCACCTGGATGGTCTTGCCGAGGTAGTCGCCGCGGCGCTCCTTCTCCAGGACGTTGGAGTAGATCCGCCCCGACGAGACGGAATCGGTGCGGCGGGCCGGCACGCCGGTAAAGCGTTCGTAGTGGCCGAGATCGAGGTCGGTCTCGGCGCCGTCGTCGGTGACGAAGACCTCGCCGTGCTCGAAGGGCGACATCGTGCCGGGGTCGACGTTGAGATACGGATCGAGCTTGCGCAGGCGCACCGAGTAGCCGCGGGCCTGCAGGAGGGCGCCGAGGGCGGCCGAGGCAAGACCCTTGCCGAGCGACGAAACCACGCCGCCGGTGATGAAGATGAAACGCGCCATGTGGCTACTCCCGTGGGCTGGGGCCGGCTGCTGGCGTACACCCCACGGGATTCAATCTATACGCGAACCGATATGGGCCGGCAAGGTCTCGCCGCTAGATAATGTTGGAGAAAACGCAGGCGCACCCAGAGGTTGAGGAAATGTCAGGGGATGCGTGCGCCGCGCCGGGGCCGGCGTCGTCACGAACGCGCGGCCGTCGCCTTGAAGGGGGCCATTCCGGCGCGGGCCAGGGCGTCGGCGCGCTCGTTCTCCGGGTGGCCGGCATGGCCCTTGACCCATGCCCAGTCGACCTCGTGGCGGGCGGCGGCGGTCTCGAGGCGGCGCCAGAGATCCTCGTTCTTCACCGGCTTGCCGTCGGCCGTGCGCCAGCCGCGCGCCTTCCAGCCGTGAATCCAGCGGGTCACGCCGTCGCGCACGTAGACGCTGTCCGTCACCACGGTGAGCCGCGCCGGGCGGCCGAGCGCCTCGAGCGCGGCGATGGCGGCCATCAGCTCCATGCGGTTGTTGGTCGTCGCGGTCTCGCCGCCTGACAGCTCGCGCTCCTTGAGCACGCGCGCGCCGTCGCGGGCGACCAGCACCGCGCCCCAGCCGCCGGGGCCGGGATTGCCCGAACACGCGCCGTCGGTATAGGCGAAGAACTCGGCCATGCGGGCGGCTCGCCCCGGCTCAGAAGGCGGGTTCGCGCAGGACGCGCGGAACCTTGAACTCGACGCGCTCCTCGGCCGTCTCGACCAGCTCCTCGGTCACGGCGAAACGGGCGCGGAAGGCGTCGATGACCTCGCGAACCAGCTCCTCGGGGGCGCTGGCCCCGGCGGTCACGCCGACGGCGCGGGCGCCGTCGAGGGCGCGCCAGTCGATGTCGGCGGCGCGCTGCACGAGCTGGGCATAGCCGCATCCCGCGCGGCGGCCGACCTCGACGAGGCGCAGCGAGTTCGACGAGTTCGGCGCGCCGATGACGAGCAGGGCGTCGATCCGCGGGGCGATCGCCTTGACCGCCTCCTGGCGGTTGGTGGTGGCGTAGCAGATGTCCTCGCGGCCCGGCCCGACGATGCCGGGGAAACGCGCGCGCAGGGCCTCGACGACCTCGGCGGTGTCGTCGACCGACAGGGTGGTCTGGGTGATGAAGGCGAGGCGGCCCGGGTCGCGCGGCGCGATGCGGGCCACGTCGGCGACCGTCTCGACCAGCAGCACCTCGCCCGCAGGCAGCTGGCCCATGGTGCCGACGGTCTCGGGATGGCCGGCATGGCCGATCATCACCATCTGAAGCCCGTTGGCGTGATGCCGCGCCGCTTCGTTGTGGACCTTGGAGACCAGCGGGCAGGTGGCGTCGACCCAGACCATGCGGCGGGCCTCGGCCTCGGCGGGGACCGCCTTGGGCACCCCGTGGGCCGAGAACACCACCGGCCGGTCGGGCGGGCAGTCGTCGAGTTCTTCCACGAAGACGGCGCCCTTGGCGCGCAACCCGTCGACGACGTAGCGATTGTGCACGATCTCGTGGCGCACGTAGACGGGGGCGCCCCATTTCTCCAGCGCCATCTCGACGATCTTGATCGCCCGGTCCACGCCGGCGCAGAAACCGCGCGGGGCGGCGAGGTAGAGGGTCAGCGGCTCGGCCATCACGGGCAGGTAGCACGGGCGGAGGGCGAGGAAAAGGCGCGGCCCCCGCCCGGCGGGTCAGTCGTCGGCGGCTTCGACCGTGGCGCGCGGCGAGATCTGCTCGCCCCGCGGCGGGCGGCCGATGACTTCGCGCAGTTCCTCGAGCTCGATGAAGTTGTCGCACTGGCGGCGCAGCTCGTCGGCGATCATCGGCGGCGAGGAGCGGATGGTGGACACAACCGAGACCCGCACGCCCTGGCGCTGGATCGACTCCACCAGCGGTTTGAAGTCGCCGTCGCCGGAGAACAGCACCATGTGGTCGATGTGCGGGGCCATCTCCATCGCGTCGACCGCGAGCTCGATGTCCATGTTGCCCTTGACCTTGCGTCGGCCCATCGAGTCGGTGAACTCCTTGGCCGGCTTGGTCACCATCGCGAAACCGTTGTAGTTCAGCCAGTCCACCAACGGGCGGATCGGAGAGTATTCATCGGTCTCCAGCATGGCGGTGTAATAGAACGCACGAACCAGCTTGCCGCGCCTGACGAACTCGCTCCGAAGGAGTTTGTAGTCGATATCGAAGCCGAGCGCCCTGGCAGCCGCGTAAAGATTGGCGCCGTCTATGAAGAGCGCCAACCGTTCGTCGCGATAGAACATCAAGGAGATCCTTGCTAAGGCTTGGTGGTGGGCAGACGACACAACGTCGCCATGACCCTCCGGCGATCATAGGCCGGCGCGACGGGGTGCGAAAGGCGAATCGCAGGGATCGGCGGTTTATGGCGCGTAAAGTATACTCAATTGCGTTGGGGGCGAACCTGCCCTCGCCCGCCGGGTCGCCGCGGGAGACGCTCGAGGCGGCCCTCCGGGCGCTGGCCGGCCGGGACGTCCGCGTCGTGGCGCGCAGCCGCTGGTTCGCGACGCCGGCCTTTCCGCCGGGCGCCGGGCCCGACTTCGTGAACGGCGCGGCGCTGGTCGAGACCGCGCTGGCGCCGGAGGGGCTGCTCGCGGCGATGCACGCGGTCGAGCGGGCGCTGGGCCGCGATCGCCGCCGGCGCTGGGCGCCGCGGGCCTGCGACCTCGACCTGCTGTCCTGCGGGGGGGAGGTGTCGCCGGACCGGGAGACCGTCGCGGCTTGGATGGCGCTCGATCCGGCGCGGCAGGCGACGGAGGCGCCGCCGGCGCTGATCCTGCCGCATCCGCGGCTGCACGAGCGGGGCTTCGTGCTGCTGCCGCTCGCCGACGTCGCGCCGGACTGGGTGCACCCGATCCTCGGCCGCTCGGTGCGCGAGATGCTGGCGGCGCTGCCGGATGGCGCCCTGGCCGGGGCCGCGCCGCTGGAGGAGTGACCGGCCCCGGCCGGCGGGGTCAGTGGAGATCGCGGGTGTACACGAACTTCGGCATGCTCCAGCCGTAGCGCAGCGCGAGGAGGCGCAGGGCAAGGCCGGCGAGCATGGCGACGGCGATCGCGAGGTCATGCGGCACGGCGAGACGGAGAACGTAGAGGTAGAGCGCGCCGGTGAGCACGGACACCGTGGCGTAAAGCTCGGCCCGGAACAGGAGCGGGATCTCGTTGCAGAGGATGTCGCGCAGGACGCCGCCGACGCAGCCGGTGATCATGCCCGCGGCAAGCACGACGATCGTGGGGGATCCGAGGCCGAGCGCGACGTTGCAGCCGATGACGGTGAAGAGGACAAGCCCCACGGCGTCGAGAAACAGGAAGATGCCGCGCAGGCGGTGGGCCGCCCGGGCGATGGCGATGGTGGCGAGCGCCGCGCCGCCGGCGACCAGCAGGAGGTGCGGCTGCGCGACCCACGAGAGCGGGTGGTGGTCGAGCAAGATGTCGCGCACCGATCCGCCGCCCAGCGCGGTGACGCAGCCGAGAAGACAGACACCGACCCAGTCCATGCTGCGCCGCCCGGCGATCAGGGCGGCCGACATCGCCTCGGCGGCGACGGCGACGAGATAGAGCGCGTCGAGGAATTCCTGCGTGGCTGGCGACGTCACGATCCTGCTCCCGTTGCTGCGCTGGCGACGAGCGTAGACCAGCCGGCGCCCCGGGCGACAAGCGGCGTATGGCCGCGGCCCGCAGCCGCCGGCGCAACGTGCTCGCAAGGCGCCGCAGCGCGCACGGGGCGCTTGACTCGGTCCGGCGCATCCCGGATGCAGGATGCGGCAGGCGCGAAGGAGGGGATGGATGAAGAAGGTCTACGCAGACGCGGCCTCGGCGCTCGACGGGCTGCTGTTCGACGGGATGCTGGTGGCCGCGGGCGGCTTTGGCCTGTGCGGCGTCCCCGAGAACCTGATCGCGGCGATGCGCGACAGCGGGGTCAAGGACATCACCGTCGCCTCGAACAATTGCGGCGTGGACGATTTCGGCCTCGGCATCCTGCTCAAGACCCGCCAGATCAGGAAGATGATCTCCTCCTATGTCGGCGAGAACGCCGAGTTCATGCGCCAGTACCTGTCCGGCGAGCTCGAGCTCGAGTTCAACCCGCAGGGCACGCTCGCCGAGCGGATGCGCGCCGGCGGCTGCGGCATCCCGGGCTTCTACACCCGCACCGGCGTCGGCACGGTGATCGCCGAGGGCAAGGAGCACAAGGACTTCGACGGCGAGACCTACATCCTCGAGCGCGCGATCGTCGCCGATCTGTCGATCATCAAGGCCTGGAAGGCCGACGACACCGGCAACCTCGTGTTCCGCAAGACCGCGCGCAACTTCAACCCGCCGGCGGGCATGTGCGGGCGCGTCTGCGTCGCCGAGGTCGAGGAGATCGTCGAGCGCGGTGCGCTCGACCCCGACTGCATCCACCTGCCAGGCATCTATGTCCACCGCCTCGTGCAGGGAACCTTCGAGAAGCGTATCGAGCAGCGCACGACGAGGGCGGCATGAGGCGCGGGGGCAAGTCGGGCCAACAGGCCGAGATGGACTTGTTCGAGGCCGCGCGCCTCGGGCTCGCGTCGAGCGCATCGAGGATCAGCGACCTGATCCTCGATGCCGCCGTGGCCAAGCTCGACGCGCTGTTCGGGCCGGGCTTCGCCAAGGCCAATCCCGCCCTCGTGGGTCAGTATCTCGACGCCACGACGCGGACGTTCCAGAACGACATGGCGACCGTCGCCGAACTCGACGATCTCGACGATCTCGACCTTGACCTTGCGCTGACCGACCCCGACCGGAGACGATAGGATGCCCTGGGACCGCAATCAGATGGCCGCCCGCGCCGCCCGCGAGCTCGAGGACGGCATGTACGTCAACCTCGGCATCGGCATTCCGACGCTGGTGGCGAACTACATTCCCGACGGCGTCGACGTGACGCTGCAATCCGAGAACGGAATGCTCGGCATCGGGCCGTTCCCGACCGACGACGAGGTCGACGCCGACCTGATCAACGCCGGCAAGCAGACGGTGACCGAGCTGGCTCGGACGAGCTATTTCGACAGCTCGCAGAGCTTCGGGATGATCCGCGGCGGCAAGATCGCCATGGCGATCCTCGGGGCGATGGAGGTGTCCGAGAAGGGCGATCTCGCGAACTGGATGATCCCGGGCAAGCTGGTCAAGGGCATGGGCGGCGCGATGGACCTCGTCGCCGGGGTGAAGCGGGTGGTGGTGGTGATGGACCACACCTCGAAGCACGGCGAGTCGAAGCTCCTGCGGGAATGCACGCTGCCGCTGACCGGAAAGGCGGTCGTGGACCGGATCATCACCAATCTCGGCGTCTTCGACGTCGTGGAGGGCGGGCTCAAACTGCTCGAGGTCGCCGACGGCGTGACCGAGGCGGAGATGCGGGCCGCCACCGAGGCGACCATCGTCAACTGAAGTCCTCCTGCGCCGGCGCGAGCCGGCGCCCCCGCCCGTCCCTCGCGCAGGCGTTGCGAGGCCGAGCCTCGGCGAAGAAGGGGTATGGGCGACAAGCCGCTATGAAGCCGGCGCGCCCGCGTGCTATCGTCCCGACCGAGCAGATCCTGGCGGAACGCCGGCGCGACGACCGGCGAGCGGAGGGGCATACCATGCAGGAGAACGGTCCGGCGAAGGGCGTCCCGACGAGGGACGGCGGCCGGGAGCCGTCGGCGACCGCGAACGACTCGCCGGCGCTCGAGGCGCGGTTGCGCAAGGCCCGGGCGCAGCGGGCGGCGGCGCTCGCCCGGAGCCAGTCGAACCGGCTGGGCGGAATGCTGGCGGCGCGGCTCGGGCGGGCGCGTCCGGGCCTCGCCATCGGCGCCGACAGGATCGAGCCCGACCCGATGCTGCCGTTCGATCCGGGACCGGATGACTTCGCCCCGTTCGAGACGGACCATGTGGCGGCGCCGATGCGCCGCGCGCCGCAACGGCGCCACGTCGCCGACCGACGGTCCGGCGCCGCATGGCTGGTCGCCGGCGCGGCCTTTGTCGTGGGCGTCGCGCTGGTCTGGGTCGTAGCTCCCCTGTTGCGCGGCGACGCGACCCCGGACGAGCCCGCGGTCGCCGCCGCGCTCGACGCCGCGTTGGCCGGGGCGTCCAGGACTGCGCCCGCCGCGCCCGTGGCGTCCGATACAGCGCCTGCGCCTGCGCCGGTCGAGGCGCCCGTATCCCTGCCCGCCGTCGTTCCGGCTGCTGCTACCGGCCCGACGCCGGGCGGCCAGACCTCGGCGACGGCCTCCGTGGCGGCGCCGATCGTCCCGATCGTCCCGATCGTCCCGAACGCGCCGGGCGCGGAGCCCACGCTGGCGCCGCTCCTCGATCCGGTTTCGACGACGATCGCGCCGCTGCCGCCCGATCCCCCTGCGCCGGCCGAGCCCCCCGCGCCGGCCGAGCCGCCGGTGGCGGCGCAAGCCGGCGAAGAGTTCGCTCCGGCGGCTGGCGTCGTGGCGACGGCGGCCGCCCCGCGTCCGCGGCCGGCGTCGCTGGCCGCCGCGGATGGCGGCTCCGAGCGCGCTGCCGCTGCCGCATCGGCGTTGGAGCGTCAGGGCGCCGGGGAGACGGTTCGGCCCGCCGCCGCCGTGAACCAGCCGACGTTGCCGCCCTTCGCCGTCGCGCCGCAGCCGCCGGCCGCCTTCGACGGCGATGCGCCGCGCGCCGATCCGGGGATCGCGGTGTGGTTGCCGCAACAGCCGACAGCGCGGAAGTCATCGACGCGGGGTCGTGCGACGCCGGAGCCCGTGCACGTGGTGACGAAGCAGGATCAGCCGCGCAACATGCTCGACGCGGCCCGCCGCGATATCGCGAGCGGGCTCCGGCGGCTGGATCAGGGCATCTCGGCGGCGGCCAAGCGTCTGGAGCGCCGGCGCGCAGGGGCGCCCGAGGCCCAGGAATAGCCCCGGCGTTCCCGCCGACGTCGCGCGAACGCCGCTTTCGCGGGCCGCGGCTCCCGATCAGCGGCCGCGGAACAGCCCGCCGAGGATCCCGCGAACCATCGCCTGGCCCTGGCGGGTGCCCAGTTGGCGCACGACGGTCTTGGTGATCGTCTCGGCGAGGCCGGGATCGGCCCGAGTCCGCCGACGCGGCGCGGGATCGCCGGACTCGTAGCGGCGGGCGCGGGCGAACTCCTTCTCCGCCGCCTCGCGCGCCGCGGCGTCGGCGAGCATCTTCTCGGCCAGCGCCGCGTCGCCCGCCGCCTTGTCGGCGCGCGCGGACAGGATCTCGCGGGCCGACTCGCGGTCAAGGGGCGTGTCGTAGACGCCGGCGACAGGCGAGGCCCGGAGGCTCTCGGCGCGCTCCGCCTCGGTGATCGGTCCCAGCCGCGAGCAGGGCGGGCGGATCAGAACCCGGCTGACCACCGCCGGCACGCCCTTGGCCTCGAGCAGCGAGACCACGGCCTCGCCGGTTCCCACCTCGCGGATCGCCGTCTCGGTGTCGAAGGCGGGGTTCGGCCGGAACGTCTCGGCCGCGGCCTTGAGCGCCTTGGCTTCGCGTGGCGTATAGGCGCGCAGCGCGTGCTGGATGCGATTGCCGAGCTGGCCGAGCACCACGCCGGGGACGTCGTCGGGGTTCTGGGTGACGAAGTAGACGCCGACGCCCTTGGACCGGATCAGCCGCACCACCTGCGCCACCTTGTCGACCAGCGCCCTGGAGGCGCCGTCGAAGAGAAGATGCGCCTCGTCGAAGAAGAACACGAAGACCGGCTTGTCCGGGTCGCCCACCTCCGGCAGCTCCTCGAACAGCTCCGACAGCAGCCAGAGCAGGAACATCGCGTAGAGCCGCGGGGCCTGGATGAGCCTGTCGGCCATCAGGACGTTGACCCGTCCGCGCCCGTCCGCATCGACGGCGATCATGTCGGACAGCCGGAGCGCCGGCTCGCCGAGGAAACTGGCCGCGCCCTGGTTCTCGAGGACAAGGAGCGCGCGCTGGATGGCGCCGACGGTCGCGGGCGCGACGTTGCCGTAGGTCGTGCCGATCTCCCTGGCGTTCCCGGCCAGCCAGACCAGCATCGCCTGAAGGTCGGAGAGATCGAGAAGCGCGAGGCCCTGCTCGTCGGCGATGCGGAAGGCGACGTTGAGCACGCCCTCCTGCGCCTCGGTGAGTTCGAGCATACGGGCAAGCATCAGCGGGCCCATCTCGGCGACGGTCGCGCGGACCGGGTGCCCCTTATCGCCGAAGAGGTCCCAGAACACGCAGGGGAATCCCTCGTAGGCATAGGGCTGGAAGCCGATCTGCCGGGCGCGCGCCTCGAGCGCCTCATGGGCCTTGCCGGCGGGGTCGCCGGGCCGGGAAAGGCCGGAGACGTCGCCCTTCACGTCGGCGACGAAGACCGGCACGCCGGCGGCGGACAGGCCCTCGACGAGAGACTGAAGGGTCACGGTCTTGCCGGTGCCGGTGGCGCCGGCGACGAGCCCGTGGCGGTTGGCGTAGCGCAGCAGCATCTCGCGGGCCTCTGCATAGCCCTCGCCCGCGCCGCCCACGAAGATCGCGCCGTCGGTCATCTGCCGTCCCCTCGACTGAAAGTCACGATTTGTTCGAACCGGTTATTAACGGATGTTCCCTAGAGTTCAATCGCGTCCCGCGGCATCGACGGCGCAGGGCGAGGCGACTTCCTCCCTGTTGGACTGGCCGCGGAGCATGCTCCGCGGCCATTTTTCTATTCATGATTGTGATATCACAACTTGCCCGCTGCGCTTGACGCTGTTTCTCATCCGGCGTAGTTTTCGCGCACGGCTCGGCCAGTCCGACAGGGAAAATCGCACAAGCGAGGAAAAGGGCGCTCTTCGGGGCGTCCTTTTCACTTGTCCGCGCTCCACCCTGCCGCCGACGTTGACAGCCCTCGCCAAGAGTGGCAAGCGCCCTCGCGTCGACCCCGAGGCAAATCGAGCAGAATATGACCCCCTTGCGCACTCTCCTCATGACAACCGCCGCGGTCGGCTTTGCGATCGCCGCGCCGTGCTTCGCCCAGGACGCTGCGGCGCCGGCAGCGCCCGCGCCGGCCGAGGCGCCGGCGGCCGACGCTCCGGCGGCCCCGGCCGAGGCCGCGCCCGCGGCCGCACCGGCGCAGCCCGCTGCCCCGGCAGCGCCCGTTGCGCCGCCCCAGCCGCAGATCGAGGTGACCAAGCACGGCGACTGGGAGCTCGGATGCGTCACGGGCACCAAGAACTGCGAGATGCAGCAGGTCGCGCTCGACAACACCAAGAACCCGGTCGTTCTGGCGCGGGTGCTCAAGCTGCCGGCCGGCGCCGACGCGCAGGCGCTGATGATCTTCAACACGCCGCTCGGGACGCTGCTCCCATCGGGGTTGAGCTTCCAGATCGACACGGCGCAGGCGGCCGTCCTGCCGTTCGAGTGGTGCGTGCAGGAGGGCTGCGTCGTCCGCCTCGGCCTGCGCGAGCCCGACGTCGCCGCGATGAAGCGCGGCCAGACGGTGAAGATGATCGTGACCTCGATCGCGAACCCGCAGGTTCCGGTCGAACTCACGCTGTCGCTCTCGGGCTTCACCGCCGCCTATGACGCCCTGGTCGTGCCTGCCGCTCCCGCTGCGCCTGCCGCGCCGGCGACGCCAGCGACTCCGAACCAGTAGACCCGGACGGGCGGCGGCCACGCCGCCGCCCGTCCGCCCGGCGCGAGGTTGCCGCTAGTCGGGAGCCCGGAGCGTCAGCACGGCGTTGAGGCCGCCGAAGGCGAAGGCGTTGGTCATCACGGCGCGCGGCCGGACCTGCCGGGCCTCGTTGGGGACCACGTCGAGATCGCAGTCCGGGTCGCGCTCGCGCCAGCCGATCGTGGGCGCGATCACCCCCTCGTCCAGCGCCATCAGGCAGGCGATCAGCTCCACCGCGCCGGTGCCGCCGATCAGATGCCCGTGCATCGACTTGGTCGACGAGATCATCAGCCGGTCGGCATGGGCGCCGAACACCTGCCGCACCGCGGCGCATTCGGTCCGGTCGTTGGCCGTGGTGCCGGTGCCGTGGGCGTTGATGTAGCCGACGTCCCCGGGGTTGAGCCCCGCATCGCGCAGCGCCCCGCGCATGGCGCGCTCCGCGCCCTCTTGGCTCGGCATCACGATGTCCGAGGCGTCCGAGGTCATGGCGAAGCCCGCCACCTCGGCGAGGATCGGCGCGCCCCGCGCCATCGCGCGCTCGCGCTCCTCGAAGACGAACACCGCCGCGCCCTCGCCCTGCACCATGCCGTTGCGGGTGGCGCAGAACGGCCGGCAGCCGTCCCGGGACATCACCCGCAGCCCCTCCCAGGCCTTGATGCCGCCGAAGCACAGCATCGACTCCGACCCGCCCGTCAGCACGACGTCGGCCTGCCCGGCGCGGATGAGGTTCAACGCCTGCCCCATGGCGTGGTTCGACGAGGCGCAGGCGGTCGCCACCGTGTAGCAGGGCCCGCGCAGGCTGTGCGTCATCGAGACGTGGCTCGCGGCGGCGTTGTTCATCAGCCGCGGCACGACGAAGGGATGGACGCGGTTCTTCCCCTCCTCGTAGACCTGCCGATAATTCTCGTCCTGGGTCTGGAGCCCGCCCCCGGCGGTCCCGAGCACCACGCCCGCGCGCTCGCTCAGCGCCTCGTCGACCACCAGCCCGCTTTCCGCCACCGCCTCGCGCGCCGCGAGCAGCGCGAACTGGGTGAAGCGGTCGTAGAGCGTCAGCTCCTGCCGGCCGAAATGGTCCTCCGGGCGATAGCCCCCGACCTGCCCGCCGATCTGGATCGCCAGCCGCTCGACGTCCTGGAACTCGAGCGGCCCGATGCCGCAGCGGCCCTCGCGCATGGACGCACGGTTCTCCGCGGCGGTCCTTCCGAGCGCGCTGATGGCCCCGTGGCCGGTGACGACGACCCGTCGCATCCCGACTTACTTCTGCGCCGAGACCAGGTGCTCCACCGCCCGAACCATGCTCGCCACGGTGCTTATGTCGAACTCGGACTTGTCCGGCTCGTTGGCGTTGAACGGCACCTGGATGTCGAACGCCTCCTCGATCGCGAAGACCGCCTCGACCAGTCCGAGGGAGTCGATGCCCAGATCGCTCAGGGTCGCGTCCGCACGGATCTCGGACGGCTGCATCACCGCCTGTTCCGCGAGAATCGCGATCATCCTGTTCTCGATACTGTCCGCCATTGAGCCCCCGGCCCGATCCTGCGGCCGGCTTAACCGCTCGCGCCCGCTTTGGAAACCGGATTCTGCGCGGTTTCCCGCCGGCGCCCGGACACATCCGTGGCCGCTACGGCGATCCCGACGCATGGCAGGCCCCTTGGGCGCTCCTCGAGGCGGTCGTCGCGGCCGCGCAGCCGCAGTAGCTACTCCAGCCTGGCCAGCACCCGGGGCAGGCGGCGCAGCGCCTTCCACATCGTCACGAACTCGTCGCGCTTCACCCCGGGATAGCCCATCATGATCCGCCCCTCCGGCACATGCCCCGACACGGCGGCGTTTCCGGTGATCACCACGTTGCGCCCCAGCACCGCATGGTCGGCGATCGAGGCCCGCCCGCCCAGAACGCAGCCGTCGCCGATCACCGCCGAGCCCGCGATCCCGGTATGCCCGCACAGCAGGCAGCCGCGGCCGACCTGCACGTTGTGGGCGACCATGACGAGGTTGTCGACCTTGGTCCCGTCGCCGATCGTGGTGTCGGCGATCGTGCCGCGGTCGATCGTCGCGTTCGCCCCCACCTCGACGTCGTCGCCGATCCGCACCGCGCCGAGCGAGTTGATCCGCACGTAGCCCGCCCGCTCGGCCGCCGTCACCACGCCCGCGCGCGCCTCTTCGACCACCCCGGGCGCCGGCGTCACGAACGAGAAGCCGTCGCCGCCGATCACCGCGCCGGGCTGGGCGATGAACCGGTCGCCGATCCGCACCCGCGCCCCGATGCGGACGCCCTGCATCACGAGCGCGTCCGCGCCGATCACGGCGTCCTCGGCCACCGAGGCGTGGCTCGCGACCCGCGCCCGCGCCCCGATGCGGACGCGCGCGCCCACCACGACGAAGGGCCCGATCGCCGCCCCCGGCCCGATCTCGGCCGTCGCATCGATCAGCGCGGTCGGATGCACGCCCTCGGCGATCTCCGGCGCCCGCTCGAACACCCGCGTCACCCCGGCGAGCACGTAGCGCGGCCGCGGCGCGAGGATGGCGCCCTTGAGCCCGAGCGCCCGCCAGTCCGCGTCGGGGCGCAGGATCGCCGCCCGCGCCCGCCCCTCGCCGAGCCGCGCCGCGAACGCCGGGTCCATCGCCAGCGCGATCTGGTCCGGGCCGGCGCTCGCGGGTTCGGCGGCGCCGGCGAGCGGGATGTCGCCGCGCCCCACGGCCTCGCCCCCGAGCGCCGCGGCGAGATCGGTCAGTGAGATCATGGGCGGGCTCCTTCGCGGCGGGATGTCCCCGCTATAGCGGAAGCCTCACCCCTCCGCAGCCGGCAATGACACCCCGATCGCTTCGAGCGCCTGCCATACCGCCGCGTCGCGGCCGTAGACGTCGAAGCGCCGCTGGAGCACGCCGGAATGGTCGAGGAACACCGTCCGGTAGTCGATATGCACGGGGATCGGGCGGGCGAGGTTCACCGTCCGCTCGCCCTTCGCCGCCACCCAGCCGTCGAAGGCCGCCTCGGGCTGGTCGACCTGCCCGGCGAGGAGGAGCCCGGCGAGGCGCTCGGGGTCCTCGACGCGGACGCAGCCGTTGGAAAGCGCCCGCTCGGCCTTGGCGAAGAGCTCGCGGTGCGGCGTGTCGTGCAGGTAGATCGAGTGCCGGTTCGGGAACATGAACTTCACCTTCCCGAGCGCGTTCGCGTCCGACGGGTTCTGCTTGATGCGGAACGGGAAGTTTCCCTGGGCGAACTGGGTGAAGTCGACGAGGCCCGGGTCGATCTCGGTCCCGGACCGGGTGAAGATGCGCATGTTGGAGTTGGCGAGCGTGTTCGGGTTCGCCTTCAGCTTCGGCAGGTAGACGCGCTGGGCGATGCTGTCGGGGACGTGCCACGTCGGATTGACCACGAGATAGGTCATGCTCCCGGAGAATTCCGGCGTCCGGGTGTCGTCCGCCTTGCCGACGACGACGCGGGTCTCGAAGACGGTGCGCCCGTCCTCGACCATCCGCAGCGCATAGGCCGGGATGTTGACGTAGATGTATCGGTCCTCGAAGACGCCGTTGGTCCAGCGCGCCCGCTCGAGGTTGACCATCACCGCCTCGAGCGCGTCCTCGGGGCCGGCGTTCACCGCGGCGATGGTGCGCTTGCCGGCGAGCCCGTCGGCCTCCAGCCCGGCCTCGGCCTGGAAGGCGGCGAGCGCCGCCCCGAGCCCGGCGTCGAACATGGCGGGATCGGTCGGGGCCGGCGTCGCCGCATGGCCACGGGCCGCGAGGCGGGCGCGCAGCGCCGCCACCCGCGGCCCGCTGTCGCCAAGCCGCAGCGTCGGGCCGGCGGGGGCCTCCGGCCCCCAGTCGGCGCCGCGCTGGGCATCGAGCCTCGCCTTCTCGGCGAGGAGCGCCGCGTAGCCCGGACCCTGCGGCGGCAGCGCGGCCGCGGCGGCGGCCACGTCGCCGCCGGCGAGCAGGCCGAGCAGCACGGCCGGCGCGGGCCGGCGCGGCCGGGTCTCGATCTCCGGATCCGCCTTCGACGGGTTCAGCGCGCCGGAGGAGAGATCGCGCCCCAACGCCAGCCAGGACCGCATCGCCGCCACCTCGGCCCCGGCCGGGTCGGCGGGCGCGGCGAGGACGTAGCGCGCGGGCGGCAGGCCGTGCGCCGCCGTCGCGGCGATGGCCGCTTCGAGCGCGCCGAGCCGCGCGGCGCCCGGCTCGGCCCAGAACGGCGCGTCGCCACGGGCGGCGTAGAAGGACAGGATCGCCGCGCGCTCCGCCTCGTCGAGCGGGGCCGTCGCCCGCTCCAGACCGGCGCGGAACGGACTCGGAGCCGGGGCGGCCGGCGCGCCGACGACGGCCGGCGCCGCGGCGGGAACGAGGGTCTCCGTCGCGCCGACGGGAAGCGCTGCGAGCGCGCCCGCGAGCACGATGGCGGAGACGCCGCAAAGGTCGCATCTGGTCATGCCTGCCTCGGTTCTTTTTCTGCTCGTTTGCGGGGAAGCCTAGCGCGGACGGCCGATCCCGGCAAGTCGAAGCGCTCCCGCTTGTCAACCCCCGAGCGCAACCCCGTCCCGGTTAACAATCGGTTGTCGGCAAAAATTCGCCTATTCGCGGACAATTGCGCACGGTCTGCTTGGCGCGACTCACGGGCTGTGGCAAGCAGATCGCAGGGACGCGTCCAATGACGTCCCACGGGCAGACATCGAGGCAGTGACACCATGACAACGGATGATTTTCGACCGTCCCGCAGGGCGCTGCTGGGCGCTTTCGCGGGCATCGCCGCCATCGCCGCGGCGCCGGTCTATGCGCGGGCGCCCGGTCTCCTGCGCGGCGCCGGCGACGTCCGCCGCGTCCGCATGTACAGCCAGCGCACCGGCGAGTCGGTCGACACGGTCTATTTCGCCAACGGCCGCTACATTCCCGAGGCGATCACCGAAATCTCGTTCTTCATGCGCGACTGGCGTCAGAACGAGGTGAAGAAGTACGACCCGCGCAACGTGGACATCCTGGCGGCGACGCTGAACATGATGGACACGAACGAGCCCTATCTCGTCATCTC
>NZ_JAGOID010000174.1 GCF_017995835.1 Amaricoccus sp. | reverse complement strand
CCACCTGGCCGCCCAGCGTCACCAGCCGCACCGCCGGGTTCTCCACCAACGCCGCCGCGATCGTCGACGCATGGGTGATCACCGTCGCGGTGGCCGCCAGCCGCTCGGCGCAGGCGAGCGTCGTCGAGCCTGCGTCGATGAACACCGTCATCCCCGGCTCGACCAGCCGCGCCATCGCCGCGCCGAGCGCCGCCTTGGCCGCCGGGGCGAGGCGGCCGCGCGCGCTGACCGGCCCGCGCGCCGGCGCGGGCGGCAGGGCGCCGCCATAGACCCGCTGGCACCTGCCCGCGCCCGCGAGCGCCCGCAGGTCGCGCCGCACGGTGTCCTCGGAGGTCTCGTAGAGGCGCGCGAGCTCGGCCGCGACGACCCGCCCGTCGCGGGCGAGGCGGCGTTCGATGTCGGCAAGGCGTTCGGAGGTCATCAGGGGCGGCATCGCCGATTCGCGCTCCACGGTTTGCCGAATTCGGCATAAACGTGCACAATCGCGCAGTCAATCGCCGGAGTTCAGGGCTAGGGCGGGGCGTGCGCGCGGCGGAGGATGGCGGCGGAGGGACAGGCGGGGGCCGTGGCGACGCGCACGCGCCGCGCGATGACGGTCGCGCCCCGGACGAAGTCACGCCATCAAGAGACGTGGCTCCGGGTCCGGGGCGCTGAGCTTTCCCGTGCGGCGACCGGAAGGGGCCGACCCACGGCTATTGGCGGATCACGTCCTGCTGGACTGCGACTTCTCCGCGGAACTGCGCCGGCGAGCCAGCATGTTCAATCCCTCGACAAGGGCGGCGAAGGCCATCGCCGAGTAGATGTAGCCCTTGGGGACATGGAACCCCATGCCGTCGGCGATCAGCGTCATGCCGATCATCAGCAGGAAGCCGAGCGCCAGCATCACGATCGTCGGGTTCCTCTCGATGAAGTTGGCGAGCGGGGTGGCGGCGAGCAGCATCACGGCGATCGCGACGATGACCGCGATGTACATGATCGCGAGATGCTCGGTCATGCCGACCGCGGTGATGATCGAGTCGACCGAGAACACGAGGTCGAGCAGCAGGATCTGGAAGATCGCGCCGCCGAGCGTCACGTTCACCGCCTTGCCCACCATCTCGTCCTTGTGGTCCTCCGGGTCGACGCTGTGGTGGATCTCCTTGGTCGCCTTCCAGATCAGGAACAGGCCGCCGGCGATGAGGATCAGGTCGCGCAGCGAGAAGCCGTGACCGAAGGCGGTGAAGAGCGGCTGGGTCATGCCGACGATCCAGGCGATCGTCGTCAGCAGGACAAGCCGCATGATCAGCGCGGCGCCGATGCCGAGGCGGCGGGCCCTCTCGCGGTGCTCGGGCGGGAGCTTGTTGGTCAGGATCGAGATGAAGATCAGGTTGTCGATGCCGAGCACGACCTCCATCGCGATCAGCGTGATCATGGCCGCCCACCCTTCGGGCGTGGCGAGGAAAGCGAGACTGAGATCGGGCATCGGATTTCTCCTCATTTTCGGGCTTGCAGCGAACGGGCGGAGGCGGGCGGTGCGCGGCCATGGCGGGCCGGCGGGCTCCGATGCGAGGGACGGGGGCTGGCCCGCGCCCCTCGCTCGGCGTTGGTCTACGACGCCGGCGCCGCCGTGCGCCGGGCCATCGAGGTAGGCTTCACCAGCGCCTCGCCGTCGATCACCACGGTGTCGTCGACCTTGCAGACGGTGCGGAGCAGGACCCGGGTGCGCTCGCGATTGACCTCGCTGACCGTCACTTCGGCGCGCACGGTGTCGCCCGGCCGGACGGGGGCGCGGAAGTTCAGGCTCTGGGAGATGTAGATCGCGCCCGGCCCGGGCAGGCGGTTGGCGACGGCGGCGGAGATCACGCTCGCGGTCAGCATGCCGTGGGCGATGCGGCCGCCGAAGGGCGTCGTCTTCGCGAACTCGTCGTTGATGTGGATGGCGTTGTTGTCGCCCGAGGCGCCGGCGAAGAGGATGATGTCGGCCTCGGTGATCGTCTTGGCGAAGGTCGCGGTCATGCCGACCTCCAGATCCTCGATGTCGTAGCCGTTGAGGTCGTTCACGTGCAGTCCCTCTCACATGTTGGGATAGTTGGGACCGTCGCCGCCCTGGGGCGTCGTCCAGTCGATGTTCTGGCTCGGGTCCTTGATGTCGCAGGTCTTGCAGTGGACGCAGTTCTGGAAGTTGATCTGGAACCGCGGGTTCGAGCCCTCCTCGTCGCGCAGCACCTCGTAGACCCCCGCCGGGCAGTAGCGCTGCGCCGGCTCGGCGTACTTCGGCAGGTTGACGGCGATCGGCGCCGAGGGGTCGCGCAGCCGCAGGTGGCAGGGCTGGCTCTCCTCGTGGTTGGTGAAAGAGAAGGCGACGTTGGTCAGGCGGTCGAAGGAGAGGACGCCGTCGGGTTTCGGATAGTCGATCGGCGCGAAATCCTTCGCCTCGCCGGTGGCCGCAGCGTCGGTCTTGCCGTGCTTCAGCGTGCCGAAGAGGCCGAGGCCGGTCAGGCTGCGGGTCCACATGTCGAGGCCGCCGAGGCCCAGCGAGGCCCAGAGCCCCCATTTCGACCACATCGGCTTGACGTTGCGGACCGGCTTCAGGTCGCGCGCGATGGGGCCTTCGCGCACCGCCGCCTCGTAGCCGACGAGCTCGTCGCCGGCGCGGCCCGCGGCGATCGCGGCATGGGCCGCCTCGGCGGCGGCGATGCCGGAGAGCATGGCGTTGTGGTTGCCCTTGATGCGGGGAACGTTGACGAGCCCGGCCGAGCAGCCGAGCAGCGCGCCCCCCGGGAAGGTCAGCTTCGGGATCGATTGCCAGCCGCCCTCGGAGATCGCCCGCGCGCCGTAGGCGACGCGCTTGCCGCCGGCGAGCACGTCCGCGATCAGCGGGTGATGCTTCAGGCGCTGGAACTCCATGTAGGGGAAGACGTACGGGTTGCGGTAGTTCAGGTGCACGACGAAGCCGACCAGCACCTGGTTGTCCTCGGCATGGTAGAGGAACGATCCGCCGCCGGCGTTCCCGCCGAGCGGCCAGCCCATGGTGTGGACCACCTTGCCGGGGCGGTGCCTGGCCGGGTCGATCTCCCAGATCTCCTTCATCCCGAGACCGAACTTCTGCGGCTCGTGGCCGTCGGAGAGGCCGTATTTCGCGATCGCCTGCTTGGAGAGCGAGCCGCGCACGCCCTCGGCGAGGAAGACGTACTTGCCGCGCAGCTCCATGCCGGGTTCGTAGCCCGGGCCGGGCGTCCCGTCGGCCTCGCGGCCGAACTCGCCGGCGACGACGCCGACGACGCGGTCTCCGTCGAGGACGAGCTCCGAGCAGGCCATGCCGGGGAAGACCTCGACGCCGAGGCCCTCGGCGACGGTGGCGAGCCAGCGGCAGACGTTCGCCATCGAGACGATGTAGTTGCCGTGGTTCGACATCAGCTTCGGCATCGGCCAGTTCGGGATGCGCACCTGTCCCGAGGGCCCGAGCAGGTAGAAATGGTCCTCCGTCACGGGCGTGCGGATCGGCGCGTCCATGCCGCGCCAGTCCGGCAGCAGCGCGTCGAGGCCGCAAGGGTCGAGCACCGCGCCCGACAGGATGTGCGCCCCGACCTCGGAGCCCTTCTCGAGCAGGACGACCGAGAGATCCGGATCGAGCTGCTTCAGCCGGATCGCCGCCGCGAGGCCCGCGGGCCCGGCGCCGACGATCACCACGTCGTACTCCATCGACTCGCGCTCGATCGCGGTCATGGCCACTCCTTTCCCGTTGTCGCGGCAGGGACGGCGGCGCCGTCGCTGCCTCTGCCTCCGCCGAGCCTCTTCTCGAGCTCCGGGCCGATCTGGAACAGGTCGCCGAGGAGGCCGTAGTCTGCG
>NZ_JAGOID010000173.1 GCF_017995835.1 Amaricoccus sp. | reverse complement strand
GGGGGGAAGATGGGCGGGCCGTGATCCCCGGCGGGGCGGCGCAGCTCGGCCTCGCTCCGGAGCGCGGACCCGGGCCGGTGCTCCTCGGGTTTAAGCCGGGCGAAAGCGGGTTGCGCGACGATGTTGCGCGTCAGCCGGATCGACTGCGCGGCGACGGCGAGGTCCGCTTCGGTCGAGAGGTAGTTCGGCCGGATCGACGGCGGCGTGCGGAAGTCCGGTCCCGCCGCATGGACGGCGCCACGGCTCTCGGGGCGGAGGTTGCAGACCGAGGCGGTCATCGCCGGGAAGGCGTGGACCGGATCGCCGAACTTGTCGAGGCTGACGGGCTGGACGTGATATTCCAGATCCGGCGTCGCCTTCTCCGGGCCGGATCGGGTGAAGACGCCGACCTGGCTCGGCGCCATCGCCATCGGTCCCGAACGGCGCAGCGCGTATTCGAGCCCGATCGCGGCCTTGCCGAGGAGGCTCGACGCCTTCTCGTTCAGGGTGGGCACGCCCGTGACCTTGTAGACCAGCCGCAGTTGCAGGTGGTCCTGGAGGTTGCCGCCGACGCCGGGCGCCTCGGCGACAGGGGTGATCCCGGCCGCCTGCAACGCCTCGCCGTTGCCGACGCCGGACAACTCCAGCAGGTGCGGCGAGCCCACCGCGCCGGCGGCGAGGACGGTCTCGATGCGCGCCCGCGCCACCCGCTCGGCGCCGTCCTGCTGGTAGACGACGCCGCGCACCTGCCCGTCCTCGACGATCAGCCGCTTCGCCTGGGCGCGGATCGCGACCTTCAGGTTCGGCCGCTTCATCGCCGGCCGCAGGAAGGCCTTCGAGGCGTTCCATCGCCAGCCGGAGCGCTGGTTGACGTCGAAATAGCCGCCGCCCTCGTTCGTGCCGACGTTGAAGTCGTCGGTTCGCGGGATGCCAGCCTGTTCCGCCGCGTCGAGAAAGGCGTCGAGCACCGCCCAGCGCACCCGCGCCTTCTCCACCCGCCACGGCCCGCCCGCGCCGTGGTGCGCCGAGGCGCCGCGGTAGAAGTCCTCCTGGGCGATGAAGACCGGCAGGACGTCGTCCCAACCCCAGCCCGTGCAGCCGAGCTGGCGCCAGTGGTCGTAGTCCGCAGCCTGTCCGCGCATGTAGATCATGCCGTTGATCGACGAGCAGCCGCCGAGGACCTTGCCGCGCGGATAGAGCAGGCTCCGCCCGTTCAGGCCAGCCTCGGGCTCGGTGGTGAAGCGCCAGTCGGTGCGCGGGTTGCCGATGCAGTAGAGATACCCGACGGGGATGTGGATCCAGGGATAGTTGTCCTTCCCGCCCGCCTCGAGGACGAGCACGCTGCGTCGGGCGTCCTCGGACAGCCGGCTCGCCAGCACGCAGCCCGCCGAGCCTGCGCCCACCACGACATAGTCGAACTCCTCCATCGTCCATCCTTTCTGCCTTCGCCGGCAAGCCCCCGGGCAGGGCCGCGCGGTTCCGACGGCCCGGGGCGCAGGGTGGATAAGTCACGGACGCGCCGCAAGGGCCTTGCGCGCCGCGAGAACGGCGCGGGAGATCGCAACTGGCGGAGACGGCCGAATCCGTCTAAGGTCGCCGCAACAAGCGACAACGAGCAGGCGGCCAGAGGCATGGCCAGAACAGGCAAACGGAAACCGAGGCCGAGGCAGTCGCCCGGCCGGCTGGAAAGGGCGTTGCGCGGCTTCTTCGGCGGCGTGCTGCGTCTCGTCTGGTGGGTCGGCGTGCGGGTCGCGATCGTCGGCGCGCTCGTGCTCGGCATCGCCACCGCCTATTACTCGAGCCGGCTGCCGCCCCTCGAAGCTCTGCTCGACGGCCGCGAGGGCGGATCGGTGACGCTGACGGACGCATCGGGGGACGTGTTCGCCTGGCGCGGCGAGCAGCACGGGGTGATGTACGCCGACGCGGTCAGCCCGCACCTGATCAACGCGATCATCGCGACCGAGGACCGCCGGTTCTATCGACATTTCGGCGTCGACCTGCGCGGCACCGCGCGCGCGGCGCTGGTGAACCTGCGCTCCGGCGAGACGGTTCAGGGCGGCTCGTCGTTGAGCCAGCAGGTGGCGAAACTCGTCTGGTTCGACAACACGCGCACGCTCGAACGCAAGATCAAGGAGATCCCCGCCGCGCTGGCGCTGGAGTGGAATTTCTCCAAGGCCGAGATCCTGTCGATCTACCTCAACCGCGCCTATCTCGGCGCCGGCGCGACGGGTTTCGAGGCGGCGAGCCAGCGCTACTTCGGCAAGTCGGCCGCGAAGCTCACGCCCGCGGAGGCGGCGATGCTCGCGGGCCTCCTGCGCGCGCCCTCGCGCTTCGCGCCCACCAATGACCTGCAACGGGCGCAGGACCGGGCGCAGACCATCGTCGGGCTGATGGAGGAGCAGGGCTACCTGACCGCGGCCCAGGCCGCCGAGGCTCGGGCGCATCCGGCGAGCCTGTCGGCCGCCGCCGCGGCGCGCGCGGGCGCGGCCTTCGCCGACTGGGTGATGTCCTCGGGGCCGGATTTCCTGACGCGCGACACCACCGAGGACGTGGTCGTCGAGACGACCTTCGACCCGCGCGTCCAGCGCGCGGCCGAGGCGGGGCTGCGCGCGGTCTTCGAGACCAAGATCAAGGAGGGCTCGAACGCTCAGGCCGCGGTCGTGGTCATGGCGCCCGACGGCGCGGTGCGCGCGATGATCGGCGGGCGGGACGTGGCCGGCGCGGACGGCAGCTTCAACCGGGCGACCCAGGCCCTGCGGCAGACCGGATCGCTCTTCAAGACCTTCGTCTACGCCGCGGCGCTGGAGCAGGGCGCGAGCCCGTTCGATCCGGTGCTCGACGCGCCGCTGACGATCAACGTGCCGGGCTCCGGGCCCTGGTCGCCGCAGAACTACACGCGCGAGCACAAGGGCGAGATCGACCTCGCCACCGCCTTCGCCCATTCGATCAACACCTCCGCCGTGCGCGTCGCCGAGGCGGCCGGACGCGCGCGCGTGCGCGCGGTGGCCCAGGATCTCGGCGTGACGGCTCCGATCGCGGAGGGACCGGCGATCGCGCTCGGCGCATCCGAGGCGACGCTCATCGAGATGACGGGCGCCTACGCGGGCATCCTGAACGGCGGCTACCGGGTGCGCCCCTACGGCATGCAGACGCTGAAGCTGCGGGCCGACGGCCAGACGCTGATGCGGGGCGGCGCGGCTCCGCGGGTGCAGGTGCTCGACGAGCGGGTCGACAACGACCTGATCTGGATGATGACCCAGGTGATCGAGAACGGCACCGGCGGCCGGGCGCGGCTTCCGGACCGGCAGGCGGCGGGCAAGACCGGCACCACCTCGGCCGCGCGCGACGCCTGGTTCATCGGCTTCACGGCGGACTACGTCGTCGGCGTCTGGATGGGCTATGACGACAACACGCCGCTGACCGGGGTGACCGGCGGGGGGCTGCCGGCGGAGATCTGGCGCGAGGTGATGGTTCGGATCAACGAGGGCGTGCCGCCGCGGCCGCTGCCGATCCATCCGCCCGAGCGCCGCGCCGCGCCGGCCGTGGTGGCGGGCGGGAACGGACAGGGGACGTCCCTGCCGAATCCCGTCGCGGCCGTCGACACTGTCGTGCGCTCGGTATTCAACAGCGTGGTCAAGGGGCTCTTCGGCTCGAACTGACCGCCCGCCCGTCCGGGTCCGCCACTGCGGGGCAGACCGCGCGCCGCCGGCGCCGCAATCCCCCTTCAGGCATTCATACTGGCAGAAACCCTATCGAGCAGGCGCCTCCCCGCCAAGGGGCGGGGAGCAGCAAGGACTCGCGGCCGCTTGCGGCCGCTCCGCTAGGGAGGCCGCAAAGGCGGCCGACCGTCAGCGCCGTCCGAGCGGGG
>NZ_JAGOID010000009.1 GCF_017995835.1 Amaricoccus sp. | reverse complement strand
GGAGTAGGTCGACCGGAAGTTCCGATAGTGGGACGCGCGGGCGGCGATCCGGCCGGCCCCCGCAGGATCCGCAGGCTCAGCGAGGGTATCATACCGGCGAGTCTACCAGTCCACTCGGCGCAACACGGGCTAACACGCGTGATAGCCTAGTAACTATCGGAATACACACGATAAAAGTGTTAAAGGTCAAAAAGGTCCGCGAGTCGTTTCATGAGCCCGCCGGTATCACTCGGCCATGCAAGGTTCCGACGGCGCGCGTCGCCGCCGAGACCGTTGCCATCGCGATGTAGCGATGCAAACATAGCGAGCAGATCATCACGGAGGTGGGGATGTTTCGGCGGACTTTCCTTGCGGCGCTTGCGCTTGCGTTCGGTCTCGGCCAGGCGACGCTGGCCGAGACCCGCACATTCGTCGATTCCGCCGGCCGCTGCGTCGAGATCCCCGATGCGCCGCAGCGCGTGCTCGCCGCGGGCCCGCCCGCCTCGGTGCTGCTCTACGCGCTGGCGCCGGAGAAGATGGTCGGCTGGGTGCGCGAGCCGGGAGCGGCCGAGAAGGACTTCCTCGCCGCGCCCTATCGCGATCTTCCGACCCATGGCCGGCTGACCGGGCGCGGCAATACCGCCAACATCGAGATGGTGCTGGCGATGCAGCCCGATCTCATCCTCGACGTCGGATCGGTGGACGAGACCTATGCCTCGCTCGCCGATCGGGTGCAGGAGCAGACCGGCATCCCCTATGTGCTGATCGACGGCCGCTTCGCCCGAACGCCCGAGACCCTGCGCGAGGTCGGGGCGCTGCTCGGGGTCGCCGACACTGCCGAGGCGCAGGCCGCCTTCGCCGAGCGGGCGCTCGCCCGGCTCGAGGCGCGGGTCGCCGCGATCCCCGACGCCGAACGGCCGCGGGTCTACTACGGCCGCGGCCCCGACGGGCTCGAGACCGGGCTCGCCGGGTCGATCAACATGGAGGTGCTCGACGCGGTCGGTGCGACCAATGTCGCCGAGGCGGCCGGGGCGGGCGGGCTCGCCAACGTCTCGGTCGAGCAGGTGCTCGCCTGGAATCCGGACGTGATCCTCGCGGCGGACCCGGCGTTCGAGCAGGCGGTGACGAGCGACCCGGTCTGGGCGAACCTCGCCGCGGTGCGCGAGGGCCGGGTCTATCGTGCGCCGGCGCTGCCCTTCGGCTGGTTCGACACGCCGCCGGGGATCAACCGGGTGATCGGCGTCGAATGGCTGACGGACGTGCTCTACCCGGAGGCGGGCGAAGGTGAGGGCGACCTCCGCGGCGCGACGCGGGATTTCTACAAGCTCTTCTACCACGTCGACCTGACCGACGCCCAGCTCGACGCCCTGGTCGCCGAGGCGGCGCCGGGACAGTGAGCGGCGACCGCGCCGCGGCGGCGCCCGCCCGCGTCGCGGTCGCGCTGGCCTGGGGAGCGCCGCTCCTGCTGCTGCTTGCCGTCGTGCTTCTCGCGCTCGGCGTCGGCCGCTATCCGGTGTCGCCGCCCGACATCCTGCGGATCGTCGCGGCGAAGCTCGCGGGGCTCCCGAGCGGGCTGCCGGAGACCGCCGAGACGGTGGTCTGGCAGGTGCGCCTGCCGCGCGTCGGGGCCGGGCTCCTCGTCGGCGCCGCGCTCGCCGCCTCGGGGGCGGTCTATCAGGGGCTGTTCCGCAACCCGCTGGTTTCGCCCGACATTCTCGGCGTCTCGGCCGGGGCGAGCCTCGGGGCGGTCGCCGGCATCTTCCTGTCGCTGTCGGTCGCGGCGATCCAGGGGCTCGCCTTCGCCGGCGGGCTTGTCGCGGTGGCGCTCGTCTATGCCATCGGCTCGGCGGCGCGCGGGCGCGATCCGGTGCTGGTGCTGGTGCTGGCCGGCGTCGCGATCGGCGCGCTGCTCGGCGCCTGCATCTCGCTCCTGAAGGTGCTCGCGGACCCCTACAACCAGCTTCCGGCCATCACCTTCTGGCTGCTCGGCAGCCTCGCCAGCGCGACCCGCGGCGACCTGTTCTCGATCCTGCCCGCGATCCTCCTCGGGCTCGCGCCGATGGCGCTGCTGCGCTGGCGGATGAACCTTCTGACCCTCGACGAGGAGGAGGCGCGCGCCCTCGGCGTCGAGACGGCGCGGCTGCGCCTCGTGCTGATCGCCGCGGCGACGCTGATGACCGCCGCTGCGGTCTCGATCTCCGGCATCATCGGCTGGATCGGCCTGCTGGTGCCGCATGTCGCCCGGGCGCTCGCAGGCCCCGACTTCGCGCGGCTGCTGCCGGCGGCGCTGATGCTCGGCGGCGGCTACCTCGTCGCCGTCGACACGCTCGCCCGCACCATGGCGCCGATCGAGGTGCCGCTCGGCATCCTCACCGCCGCGATCGGCGCGCCGTTCTTCCTCTGGCTGCTGCTGACGGCGCGGCAGGGCTGGCGCTGATGCTCGCGGCGCGCGACCTCGCCTTCGGCTACGGTCGCGCGCCGGTGGGCCGGGACGTGACCCTCGACATCGAGCCCGGCGAGGTCTTCTGCCTGCTCGGGCCGAACGGCTGCGGCAAGACCACGCTGTTTCGCACCCTGCTCGGGCTGCTGCCGCCGCGGGCCGGCCGGGTCGAGCTCGACGGGCGGCCCGTCGCCGGCTTTTCGCGCGCGGCCTTCGCGCGGCGGGTCGGCTACGTGCCGCAGGCGGGGGCGCCGACCTTTCCCTTCACCGTGCTCGACGTCGTGCTCATGGGGCGCGCCAGCCGGATCGCCACCTTCGCCGCGCCTTCGCCGGCCGACCACGCCGCGGCGCGGGCCGCGCTCGAGACCATCGGCGTCGCCCATCTCGCCGGCCGGCGCTTCACCGAGATCAGCGGCGGCGAGCGGCAAATGACGCTGATCGCCCGGGCGCTGGCGCAGGAGCCCGGCCTCATCGTCATGGACGAGCCGACCGCGAGCCTCGACTTCGGCAACCAGGCGCGGGTTATCGAGCGAATCCGCGAGCTTGGCGCCCGCGGCATTGCCGTGGTGCTCTCGACCCACGACCCCGGCCACGCCTTCGCCTGCGCGAACCGGGTCGCGCTGATGCAGCGCGGGCGGATCGTGGCGCTCGGGCCGCCGGACCGGGTCTTGACGGCGGGCGCGCTCCAGCGCCTCTATGGCGTCGCCGTGGCCGTGGCCTGGCTCGAGGAGGCGGGACGTCATGTCTGCGCCCCTTCCATCGCTGAAACCGGGAGGATCCCATGAAGATCAGTGCGCGCAACGCGCTCAAGGGCAAGATCGTCGAGGTGAACAAGGGCGCGACCACCAGCCATGTGAAGATCGACGTCGGCGGAACCGTGGTCACCGCTTCGATCACCAACACGTCCGTGGACGAACTCGGCCTTGCGGTCGGCAAGACGGCTTATGCGGTGATCAAGGCGTCCGACGTCATGGTCGGGATCGACTGAGGCATTTCTTGCCGAACGATGACGGCGGGTTGGCGAAATCGGTGCATGCACGGGCCATGCACAGGCCATGCACGACCCGTATGCTAACCAAAAGACTCGGGGATTTCTGACGACGCCCCGACCGGAGAGGGCCGATGGTGCGCGAGCAGGAAATCCGGGCCGGGGAGGTTGCGGTGGAGCCGCCTCCGGCCGATGCGTCGGTTGCGTTCATCGGCCGGATCCGCACGCCCTGGACGTCGCGGCTGATGACCCCGCGGCAGGGCCGGGACGATGGACCGGTCTGCCGGATCGAGGTCTTCTTCCCGTGGACCGCGGCGCTCGCCGGGATCGAGGCGCACGAGCGCCTCGAGGTGCTCTACTGGCTGCACGAGTCGCGACGCGATCTCGTCCTCCAGAGTCCCGCCAATGACGGCAAGGTGCGGGGAACCTTCGCGCTGCGCTCGCCGGTTCGCCCCAATCCGATCGGCACTTCGGTCGTGCGGCTGCTCGGGGTCGAGAACGGCGACACCCTGCTGGTGCAGGGGCTCGACTGCCTCGACTGCACGCCGCTCCTCGACCTGAAGCCGGATCGGACGGCGTTCCGGCCGATCGCGCCGCCGCAGCCGGGCGACTTCGAGACCGGTTGACCATACCGCTGCGGTTGATCGGTTCGGTCGATGCGTTGCGGAGACCTCGCCGATATCCCCGCCGATTTCGACCGTTGGCGAAATCGGCACGCGACTGCCCTGTCCGGGGCAGGCGCGTTCCGCGCCCGCCAGGGCAGTCGCGTGCCGATGCGAGCTTCGGGGATAACGGATGGCCCCTCGGCCCGCGCTTGCGGCGCGGGCCGACCGGATCGCGCGGGCGCCACTGGCGCCCGGCAAGTGCGATCCGGGGAGAAATCGGTCCGGCGCAGCCGGAGGTTGCGCGGAGCAGGCCATGCCGAAGGGATCAGGCGGAGACGGTATATCACGGAGCCGGCGCATCCCGGCTCGAGTGTCTCCCCCTATCGCGCGAGCGAGTCGAGGAACTTGTCGAAGGCGCGCTCGACGAGGGCGACCTTGGCGGCGATGATCGCCTCGAGCTCGGCCGGCGGAACCGAGGGGTAGCCGTCCTTGAGAAGCCGGATCTGGGTCTGGAGCAGACGGCCGTTCTCCTGTTCGATCCGGCTCAGGGCCACGGCGAAGGGGTTCTGCGCCTCCTCGGCCGGCAGGATCGGCGTGAGGCGCACCGTCGCCAGCAGCGCGTGCCCGAGCGCCAGCGCGTCGGCGCCGAGGGTCTGGCCCGCGCGCGGCCGGGTGGTGAAACCGACGAAGGCGCATTCGGCGTAAAGCGGCGCGACCAGCGGCGCGCTCCCGGCATAGACGACCGGATCGGACGACCAGCGCGTCACCCGGCAGAGCAGCGTCAGCGCCTCGCTCTCGCGAAAGAGCTGGGTGTTGAGGTGCTGCCAGACCAGCCCGGCTGCATTCGCGCCGGCGCCCGCCGCGGCGCCCGGCCAGAGGGTCGGCATGCCGGCGCCGGCGAGCGCGAGGAAGGGAAGGTTCACGGCTTTCGACGCGCAGACGAAGATCGCCACGCGCGTCTCGATCTCCGGGGTCAATCCTTCGGCGGCGATCCGGGCGCGGATGCGGTCGTACTGTTCAAGATGCATCGGCGGTCCCCTTGGTGCGAGATGGCCGCCGAGCGGCCCGGCGGCGCGGCGGCGCCTTGGGTGCAGTCGGCGCCTTGGGTTCAGGCGGGGCCTTGGGCCGAGCCTTGGTTGCAGGCAACGCCTTGGGCTCGGGCTGAGTCTCGTGCGCAGTCGGCGCCGTGGGCTCGGGCGCCGGCTCGGGCTCGGGCGCCGGCTCGGGTTCGGGCGGGGCTCCGGGCGGCGCCGCGGCGATCGGGAGCGGGACCGCCCGCAGGTGGTCGCCCACGCACGGGAACCAGGGTTCGGCCGAGCCCGGGTCGTCCGAGGCGACCCAGACCGTCTGGTCGCCGGGCCAGGCGCCGGCCCGAACGAGGTCCAGGAACGCCCCGATCAGCCGCATGGTCACCGCCGGGTGTTCGAGGGTGTAGGCGTGGTAGGCGTGCTGGACGATCACCAGCCGCGAGCGGCGGATGCCCTTGCGAAGCACCTCGTGGCACTTGCGCGGCGTGAAGAAGTCGTATTCGCCGTTCAGGATCAGCGTCGGACAGGCGATGTCGCCGAGCCGGTCGGTGATCGGCCGGAAGTCGTTGACCGACTCCATCAGGTTCTGCAACGCATAGAGATCGTTGATGGCGTAGCCGCGCCGCATCATCTCGGCCAGCGCGCCCTTGTTCGCCTCCAGCCATTCGTCGCTCATGTTCATCGGCATCAGCCAGCGCTGGAGCGAGGGCAGGCCGACCTGGACCAGCGCCTCGTAGAGGCCGCAGCCCATCTGGTAGAGCTGCGGCGGCATTTCGGCGAAGCAGCTCATCGCGGTCAGCGAGGCGCAGCGCTCCGGGCGCTCGCAGGCGAACTGCAACGCCACCGTTCCGCCGTAGGATATGCCCGCCACGTGGGCCTGCTTGACGCGGAGGTGGTCGAGGATGCCGTCGAGCGTGCGCCAGTGGTCCTCGAACCGCACCCCGAGCGCCGGCTTGTCGGAATCGCCCTGGCCGAGCAGATCGAAGCGCAGGACGCGGAAGCCGAGCGCCGAAAAGTGTGCGGCATAGGATGTCCAGAGGTCGGAATACTGGGTGAGTCCGTTGACGAAGGCGAAAACCGGGCCGTCTGCCGGGCCATCGAGGCGGAACCGGACCCGATGATTTCCTATCAGAACCTCGGCCATTCCCCTGTCTCCCCGAATCCGCAACGATGCCCGCGCGCCAAGGCAATCATACAAGACTGTTGACACACTCATAGGTGGCGCGCAATTTCCTCTAACAAGAAGAATCTTAGCGGCGAGGCCGAGCAGCAGCCATCAATGGTTGTCGTCGCATAGTCGGGGGACAGGAATGTTGCGCTCGTCTGTTCGGCGACGCCTTGCGGCGTCATCGTGTCTTGCATTGACCGTCATCGCCGCCGCCGCGCCCTTGCCGGCGTTCGCACAGGATCAGGCCGCACGCATCGCCGCGCTCGAGGCGCAGTTGAACCTGTTGATGCAGGAGATCCAGGCGATGAAGGCCGAGCAGACCCAGCAGGCCCGCCAGATCCAGCAGGTCGCCACGGCGCCCGCCCCGGCGCAGGCAGCCGCGCAGTCGGGCGCCCAGCAGATCGCGGTGGCCGAGGCGACGGGGGTTTCGCCCGGGATGCAGGGAACGCTGCGCACCCCGCCAAGCCCGGGCGTCGCCGGCCATCCGTTCTACGGCGCGCTGCCGGACGGCCGCGAGACCAACGTCATGGCGACCGGCAACCAGAACGTCCGGCTGACCTTCTCGGGCCAGATCAACCGCGCGCTCAACACCGTGGACGACGGGCTGTCGACCGACCTCTACCAGGTTGACAACGAGAACGCCTCGTCGCGCTTCCGCTTCCTCGGGGAATCGAACGCGCTGGAGGAGACGCAGGCGCTGGCGCTCTTCGAGTTCGAATGGCCGGTCAACGGCTCGCTCGACGTCAGCCAACTCGAACAGTCGGTGTCGGATTCGATCAACAGGACCTTCAACCTGCGCCTGCTCGAAGTCGGGCTCAGCAACAACCGCTACGGCTCGTTCTTCATCGGCCAGGGCTGGATGGCCTCGGACGGCACCTCGGAGATGGACATCACCGGGGTGACGACGCCGCTGTGGTCGGGCCAGACCTTCGCCTTCGGCGGCATGCTGCCCACGGTGAACGGCGAGGATTTCGACTATATCCCGCGCCGGCCGGCCCCCGATCGCGGCGACTACGCCTCCGAGGAGGAATACGAGGCGGCGCTCGGCGACTTCGCCGTGGCCTCGTCGAACTTCGTCAACGTCTTCACGCTGGGCAACGCGCTCGACGGCCTCAGCCGGCTGGTGCGCGTGCGCTACAACACGCCGGTCTGGAACGGCTTCCAGCTCTCGGGCTCGGCGGCGACCGAGGACCGCTACGACGTGGCGCTGCGCTACGCCGGCGAGACCGAATGGGCGCGGATGGCGGCCGGCGCCTCGTGGTGGACCGACGCTTCGGACGGCGGCTTCGACGGCATCAGCGCCTCGGGCTCGCTGGTGCTCAAGAGCGACCAGTGGTGGAACGGCGTCGGCGCCGCGATCCAGTACGCCAAGATGACGTTCGACGACCTCGACAACGAGCCTACCACCTGGATGGGCAAGCTGACCTATACGCGCAACATCTGGGACATCGGCCGCACCGGTTTTGCGCTCCAGTACTCCAAGTACGAGGATTTCTATGTCGAGGGGACCGACTTCAAGCTCTACGGCGTCGGCTTCTCGCAGAACATCGACAAGATCGGGTCGGAGGCCTATTTCGGGATCACCCAGAACGAGTTCACCGTTCCGGGCTACGACGTCAACGACATGACCCTCTATCAGGCCGGCCTGATGGTGCGGTTCTGATGCGAAGGATCGCGGTCCTCGCGATCGCCGGCGCGGCCCTTGCGGGTTGCGCCGGGGTGACGCCGATGGACCCGCCGCAGATGGGGGCGAACGAGATGCAGGTTCGCCCGGGCGCCTTCTCGGGGCCCGAGGGCGCCTTCGTGATCGCAGGCAGCAAGCAGCCGCTCGGCACACCGGGCGAACAGGCCGAAGTCGATGCGGAAGTCGGCGCGGGCATCTGACGGCAGCGCGGCGGTTTTCCAGAGACTGATTGTCAGGTCGGGCGGAATGGCCCGGCGAGGGGAGGAAGGACATGTTGATAGTCACCAGGACCGTCGCGGTTGCGGCGTTCCTGCTCGTTCCGCTGGGAGCGGTCGCGCAGCAGGACGCGCCGATCACCGCCCGGTCGTCCGTCGCCGATCTCGACAACCTCAAGTTGACCGTCGAGATCCCGGAGTTCCGCATCGGCGGGACCTATGACCTGTCGGCCCCCGAGTCCTGGGCCAACGGCGCCCCTGACGGCGCGACGCTGGAAAGCCTCGGCGCGGCGCCGCTCAAGACCGCCTACATCGCCGTCGGCACGCCGCACGAGGGGCCGGACGGCAAGATCGACAACGCCATCGTCATCTCGAGCTTCTACTCGGGCGACGCCACCTCGATGTACTTCAACTGGTACGAGGGGCAGGGCGGCAACGGCTTTTCCGGCGGGGCGCTGATCGGGCCGGGCAAGCTCTTCGACACCGACCGCTTCTATGTGGTGATGCTCGACGCGCTCGGGCTCTGGGGCGCCTCCAAGCCCTCGGACGGGCTGGGGATGGATTTCCCGAGCTACAGCTATTTCGACATGGTGCAGGCCAACTATCGCCTGCTGACGGATCACCTGAACGTCGGCCATGTCGTGCTCGCCACCGGCGTCTCGATGGGCGCGACGCAGTCCTATGTCTGGGGGCTGATGCATCCGGAGTTCGTCTCGGCGGTCATGCCGGTCGGCGGCGCCACCGCGACCGACGGCACCGCGCCGATCGCCGCGTGGTCGTTCCAGAACGCCAAGGCGGGGCTCGAGGGCGATCCGATCTGGCAGAGGACCGGGGGTCGCTACTACGACCTGCCCAAGGCCGAGCATCCCGTTCAGGGCCCGGCGTTCCACTGGTCGATGCTGTCGCTGACCGGCTATGACCTGGCGCATCGCCAGTCGCTGGGCTGGGACGCGGTCAAGGGCAGCGTCTTCGCCTGGGATCCGCCCGAGGAGGGCTTCGGCGCCGACGTGATGCGGCTTGGCGAGACCTTCGACGCGGTCGACCTGAAGTACCGCGTCGAGGTCGGCGAGAAGCACAACATCAACGAGTACCTGCCGGACTACCAGCCGCGCACCATGGTCATCCACATCGAGAACGACCAGTGGCTGACCATCGACAAGGCCCGCGAAAGCGTCGGCCTGATTCCGGGCGCCCAACTCGCCACCGAGCGGAGCCCGATCGCGCACTACGCAACGTTCAGCGCCCTCAACACGCTTGACGACGACCCGATGCTGTCGAGCTTCCTGCACGACATCGGGATCCTGCCCACCTTCGGCAAGGTCTGCGACGCGCCCGACTACATCTCGCCGCGGGTCAACATGAACCCCGATCCGGCGAAGTCCTTCTGGAAGGACGAGATGCGTCATCCCTTCCCGGTCAAGTTCACCAAGGCGAGCGACGACCGCGGCGTGGAATGGGAGATCGGCTATTTCGACGTGGCCTGCGAGGGCATCCCGGACCAGAAGACGCTGGTGGTGGTCCACGGCAAGGGCGCCTTCGCCTCGCACTACGGCTATCTCATCAAGTTCGCCGTCGAGCAGGGCTATCGCGTGGTGGCGCTCGACGCGCCCGATTACGGCCTGTCCGGCCCCGGCAACCTCGGCAAGAACCCGGCCCGGTCGCTCCAGGACATCCGCGTCGCCTTCCATGACGTGATCGTCAACCAGCTCGGGATCCAGAAGGCCTACTACCTCGGCCATTCCATGGGCGGGCAGATCGTGCTCGGCTATGCGCTGAACTGGCCCGAGGCGGTGGAGGGGCTGATCCTCGAAGGCCCGGCAGGTCTCGAGGAATTCCCCGAGTCGGTCGAGTTCGGCGGCCAGTCCTACCATCTCTTCGACCCGGCCATCGACAACAACAAGGCGCTCTGGGAAGAGGTCTGGGGACCGACCGGCATGCTCGCGGGCGAGATGAGCCGCGACGCCCAGAACGTGCGCGACTTCTTCCACTTCCAGACCCGCGACCCGGTGACGGGGGCGGTCAGCCCGAGCCCGTTCGGCTACTTCAAGCGCGATACCGAATACGCCCGGCTCCACACCGATCAGCGGGTGGCGATGATCACCGGCAACCCGGACGAGTTCGAGCAGTGGGTCTTCGCCTTCATCTTCGACGTCTATTCGATCGGCAAGGAGCTGGTGCAGGGCGACCCGAACAGCCTCTATGCCCGGTTGCCGCAGATCAAGGCGCCGATCTTCCTCGCCTTCGGCGCGCAGGAGCCCTTCATCCCCTCGACCGCGCTGAACGGCTGGACCGACATGGCGAACGAGGTGATCATCCCCTTCGAGCAGCGGATGCAGGACGCCGGCAACCCGGTGGAGACCAAGATCTATCCCGGGGTCGGGCATTTCATCCATACGGACGTGCCGTATGAATTCGCCCGCGACACCACCGACTTCATGCGCACCGGCCGGGTGAACGCCGTTTCTCCGGACGTGATCGACGCCCTGATCAACGGCCTGACCATCGCGGCCACGGCCGGGGGTCCGGGAAATGTCGGCGCGGGCGAGAAGCCCGCCGGCCTCTCCAAGTGATGCGCAGGGGAAAAGACGCCATGAACACGCCCTCGCTGAAGTCCCTCGCCCTCGCGGCCGCCCTTGCGACGCTCGCCGCCTTGCCGGCGCGCGCCGACCTCTTGTCGCGCAGCGCCGCGCCGCCGCCGATCGAGACCTGGACGCCCGCGTCCAGCGTGCCGTCGCTCGCCTCGCTGAAGAAGTACTACGACATCCCGAACTTCCGTATCGGCGGGACCTACGACCTCGACGCCGATCCCGCCACCTGGCGCGACGGCGGACAGGGCGGGACGACGCTGGAAAGCCTCGGGATGGGGCCGCTCAAGACCGCCTACATCGACATGGGCACGCCGATCCGCAACGAGGCGGGCGAGATCGTCAATGCGGTGATCATCAGCCCGCACTACTCCGGCGACTCGGCGGCGAGCTTCTCGATCTGGGCGCCCATGGCCTCGAACGCGCTCGCGGGCGGTTCGCCGGTGGTCGGGCCTGGCCTCGTGATCGACACCAACAAGTACTATGTGGTCTTCCTCGACTCGATCGGCCTCTGGGGCGCGTCGAAGCCGTCGGAGGGGCTGGGGCGGAAGTTCCCGCAGTACAGCTACTTCGACATGGTGCAGGCGAACTACCAGCTCCTGCGCGATCATCTCAACGTCGCCAACGTCCATCTCGCCTTCGGCGCCTCGATGGGCGCGACGCAAAGCTGGGTCTGGGGGGTGATGTATTCGCCCTCCGGTTACGTGGACGCCATCATGCCGATCGGCGGCACCACCGCCTCGGACGGCGCCGACCCGATCGGGCAATGGACCTTCCGCCTCGCCCAGGCCGCGATCGAGAGCGATCCGGTCTATCGCGAGACGGGGGGCAACTTCTACGATCTGCCCGCGGACCAGCACCCGAAGCAGGGGTTGCAGTTCCTGTGGTCCATCCTCCAGCAGACCGGCTTCACCTTCGAGTTCCGCTCGGCCCAGCCGTGGTCGATGGTGGAGCGCGAGGTGTTCTACTGGGAGCCCACGGGCAACCAGACGGCGGCCTGGATCGTCCGCACCCAGTCGGAGGATCCGAACGACTACTGGTACCGCAACGCCGGCGGCTGGACCTACAACATCAACGACGAACTCGACCGCATCACGGCGCGGACGCTGGTGATCCATATCGACACCGACAACTGGCTGATGGTCGGCAACGCGCTCGAGGCGGCGAAGAAGGTGCCGGGGGCGGGGTTCCTCAGCTTCGCCGACCCGACGGCGCACTACGGGGTCTTCAAGGCGCCGAACGTGCTGCACGACCAGGTGAAGTCCTTCGTGGACAACACCGCGCTCGTGTCGATCCAGGCGCCGGGCGCCGGCGCCGGGGGCGGCGGCGCGGCGCCGGCGGCGAAGCCCGCGGGCCTCTCCAAGTGAGCCGCAGCGGCAAGGTCGAGGTGGGCGGCGGCGTTCGCCTCGCCTGGCGGGAATGGGGCGAAGGCCCCATCCCCGTGCTGTTCATCCACGGCAACCTTGCCAGCAAGGACTGGATCGAGCGCGCCGCCCGCTGGTTCCCCGAGGACCTGCGGGTGGTGGGCGTCGACTGGCGGGGGTGCGGCGACAGCGACAAGCCGGCGGCCGAGCCGGATTACGCCAACTACACCATGGCCCAGCATGCGGCCGACATGCTGGCGGCTCTTGACGGCCTCGGGATCGGGCGCTGCCATCTCGCCACCCATTCGACGGGCGGGATCATCGCCGCCCGAATGATGCTGGCCGAGCCCGACCGCTTCGGCCGGTGCCTCGCGCTGGACCCGGTGACGCCGCTCGGGCTGAAGTTCGACGCCGCAGGCATGGCGGTGTTCCGCGCCATGCAGGCGAGCCGCGAGGTGACGCGGGCCGGCATGGCCACGGCGGCCGCCTCGCTGTTCCTCGCCGACAGCCTGACGCCAGGGTCGGCGCCGAAGTTCCGCGAGGGGGTGGGCGAGCTCCAGGCATTCTTCGAGAAGATCGTAGACCAGACCTTCGCCGTGGCCGAAGGCATCTGGTTCGGCACGCCCCACAACCTCAACCTCGAATACGAGAGCGGCGACGTGGCGAGGCGGATGCACGAGATCGCCCAGGAGCACCTTGTGCTCTGGGGCGAGCTCGACGGCTGGATCCCGGCGGCGGACGTGAAGCGGATGGCGGCGGAGATGCCGCATTGCCGCCTGGTCGCCGTGCCGGGCATCGGCCATTCGATGAACCTCGAGGAACCGGCGCTCTATGCGGGCTATCTCGGGGGATTTCTCAGCGGGGTCGAGGTCTAGAGCGGAGTCCGTCCCGGCAGAGCCGGGCCGAGGCTCAAGTCGGAGCGATTTTGGAAGTCGCTCCAGCTGCGTTCGATGCGCAGAGCCTAGCTCTTGCGCGGACATTCATGGATAGATGGGCCGCTAAGAAACAAGAACGAATCATCGGGAGGGAACGGATGCGCCTTGCGGGCCGCAGGATTCTCGTCACCGCCGCCGGCCAGGGCATCGGCCGCGCCGCCGCCGTCGCGTGTGCGCGAGAAGGGGCGGAGGTCGTCGCGACCGACCTGAAGGCCGATTTCCTCGACGGCCTCGACATGCAGACGCGGGCGCTCGACGTGACCGACCCGGCGGCCGTCGCCGCCGTCGTCGCCGAGGTCGGGCCGCTCGACGGGATCTTCAACTGCGCAGGGGTGGTGCACAACGGCGCCCTTCTCGACATCGACGACCGGGACTGGGACTTCGCCTTCGCGCTCAACGTCACGGCGATGATGCGGCTGACGCGCGCCGTGCTGCCGGGGATGCTCGCCCGCGCCGCGGAGACCGGCTCGGCGTCGATCCTGAACATGTCCTCCATGGCCTCGTCGATCAAAGGCTTCCCGAACCGCTGCGCCTACGGGGCGTCCAAGGCCGCGGTGATCGGGCTGACCAAGGCGATCGCCGCCGACTACGTGCGCCAGGGCATCCGCTGCAACGCGCTCTGCCCGGGCACCGTCGACACGCCGAGCCTGCGCGGCCGGATCGCCGGCGCGGCGGACCCGGTGCAGGCGGAGAAGGACTTCATCGCCCGCCAGCCGATGGGCCGGCTCGCGACCGTCGACGACATGACCGGCATGGTCGTATACCTCCTCTCGGACGAGAGCCGCTTCATCACCGGACAGGCGCTCCTGGTCGATGGCGGCGTGACGATATGACGGCGCCGCTGGCGCATCCCGAAATCGTCCGCATGGAGGCGATCGACAAGCGCTTCCCCGGCGTCCATGCGCTGCGCTCGGTCAGCTTCGACCTTCGCGCCGGCGAGGTGCATGCGCTGATGGGCGAGAACGGCGCCGGCAAGTCGACGCTGATGAAGTGCCTCTCGGGCGTCTACACGCCCGACGGCGGCCGAATACTGGTCGCGGGCCAGGAAGCGAGCCTGCCGAATCCGAAGGCGGCGCAGGATCTCGGCATCGGCATCATCCATCAGGAGCTCGCGCTCATGAAGGATCTGACCGTCGCCCAGAACATCTGGATCGGCCGCGAGCCGCGCCAGTCGTTCGGCCGCGTCGACGAGGGCAAGCTCAACGCCGACGCCGCGGCGCTGTTTGCGCAGATGAACGTGAGCATGAACCCGACCGCGCCGGTCGAGGGCCTGACCATCGCCCGCCAGCAGATGGTCGAGATCGCCAAGGCGCTCTCGCACCGCTCGCGCGTGCTGATCATGGACGAGCCGACGGCGGCGCTGAACGACGCCGAGATCGCCGAGCTGTTCGCGATCATTCGCGGACTGAAGGCCGAGGGCGTCGGCATCGTCTACATCAGCCACAAGATGGACGAGATCCGCCGCATCTCCGACCGGGTGACGGTGATGCGCGACGGCGGCTATGTCGGCACGGTCGAGGCGGCGACGACGCCGATCGAGACGATCATCGCCATGATGGTCGGCCGCGCGCTGACCGACGAGACGCCGGAAATCCCCGACCTTGAGCACGCCGAAACCGCGCTCGAGGTTCGCGGCATCCGGCGGGGCAAGGAGCTGCGCGACGTCAGCTTCAGCCTCAGGAAAGGCGAGATCCTCGGCTTCGCCGGGCTGATGGGCGCCGGCCGCACCGAGGTCGCGCGCGCGATCTTCGGCGCGGACCCCCGCGACGCCGGCGAGATCATCGTGCACGGCCGCCATGTGAAGATCGCGAGCCCCGGGGATGCGGTCCGCGCCGGCATCGGCTACCTCTCCGAGGACCGCAAGCATTTCGGCCTGGCGCTCGGCATGGACGTCCGCGCCAACGTGGCGATGGCGTCGCTGACGCGCTACGCCGACCGGCTGGGGCGCATCGACGAGGGCAAGCTCGGCGAGATCGCCAAGGACTACATCGCGACCCTGCGCATCCGCACGCCTTCCGACCGGCAGGAGGTGCGGCTGCTCTCCGGCGGCAACCAGCAGAAGGTCGTCATCGCCAAGTGGCTCCTGCGCGACTGCGACATCCTGATCTTCGACGAGCCGACCCGGGGCATCGACGTCGGCGCCAAGGCGGAGATCTACCGACTGCTCCAGGACCTCGCGGCGCAGGGCAAGGCGATCATCGTCATCTCGTCCGAGCTTCCCGAGGTGTTGCGCCTCTCCCACCGCATCGCGGTCATGTGCGAAGGCCGGCTGACCGGGTTCCTGCCCGGCGGGGCGGCGACGACACAGGAGGAAATCATGCATCTCGCAACCCTGCGCCCGACGCTCGCGGAGGCCCACGCATGACCGACGCCCCCGCTTCCGCCGCCGCGCCGCGGCGCATCGCCGTCCCGCAGAAGCTGCTCGCCTTCGCGAGCCTGATCGTGCTGCTGGTCTTCTTCTCGGTCGCCTCGCCGAACTTCCTTCAGACCTCGAACATCCTCGCGATCCTCCAGGCGACCGCGGTCAACGGCGTGCTCGCGATCGGCGTCACCATGATCATCATCACCGGCGGCATCGACCTGTCGATCGGCACGCTGATGACGTTCTGCGCGGTGACGGCCGGGGTCATCCTGACCTTCTGGGGCCTGCCGTTGCCGCTCGGCGTGCTTGGCGCGATCGGGATGGGCGCCTTCTGCGGCCTCGTCTCGGGCACGCTCGTCAGCCGGATGAACATCCCGCCGTTCATCGCCACGCTCGGCATGATGCTGATCCTGAAGGGTCTCTCGCTCGTCGTCTCCGGAACGAAGCCCATCTACTTCAACGACACGCCCTCCTATCCGGAGATCGCGCAGGGGTCGCTGATCGGCGACCTGATCCCGGCGGTGCCGGTCCCGAACGCGGTCCTGATCCTGTTCCTCCTCGCCGCGCTCATGGGCTGGGTGCTGAACCGCACCGTGCTCGGGCGCTACTGCTTCGCCATCGGCTCGAACGAGGAGGCGGTGCGGCTCTCGGGCGTCGACACCCGCTGGTGGAAGACCGCGATCTACGTCCTCGGCGGCGCGATCTGCGGCGTCGCGGGGCTTATCATCTCGTCGCGCCTGAACTCGGCCCAGCCGGCGCTCGGCCTCGGCTACGAGCTCGACGCCATCGCCGCGGTGGTGATCGGCGGCACCTCGCTCGCCGGCGGCCGCGGCTCGATCCTCGGCACCGTGATCGGCGCGCTGATCATGGCGGTACTGCTGAACGGCCTGCGCATCCTGTCGGTCGCCCAGGAATGGCAGACCGTGGTGACCGGCCTCATCATCATCGCCGCCGTGTATCTCGACATGTTCCGCCGCGGCAAGGCGGCGGGCTGACCGCACGAACGAACAAACGACTCGGGATCCAAGGGGAGGACCAGAATGATTGCACGTCGCAGCCTGTTCGGCGTCATCGGCGCCGCAGCACTCCTTGCCGGCGCGAGCTTCGCGCAGGCGCAGGAAATGTACATCCCGCTGATCTCCAAGGGTTTCCAGCACCAGTTCTGGCAGGCGGTGAAGGCCGGCGCCGACAAGGGCGCCGCGGAGTTCGGCGTCGAGGTCACCTTCGAGGGCCCGGACAACGAGACCCAGGTCGACCGGCAGATCGACATGCTGGCCGCCGCTCTGGCCAAGAAGCCGGCCGCGATCGGCTTCGCCGCGCTCGACAGCCAGGCGGCGATCCCGCTCCTGCGGCAGGCGCAGGAGGCCGGGATCCCGGTGATCGCCTTCGACAGCGGCGTCGAGAGCGACATCCCCGTCGCCACCGCCTCGACCGACAACCTCGCCGCCGCGGCTCTCGCCGCCGACAAGATGGCGGAGCTGATCGGCGGCGCGGGCAAGGTCGCGCTCGTCGTCCACGACCAGACCTCGCGCACGGGCATCGACCGCCGCGACGGTTTCGTGAACCAGGTCGAGGCGAAGTACCCCGACATCGAGATCGTCGACATCCAGTACGGCGCCGGCGACCAGTTGCAGTCGACCGAGATCGCCAAGGCCATCCTGACCGCGAACCCGGACCTCAAGGGCATGTTCGGCGGAAACGAGGGTTCGGCCATCGGCGTCGTCAACGCGGTGACCGAGCTTGGCCGTTCCGACGTCGTGGTGATCGGCTACGACAGCGGCACGGCGCAGAAGGCGGCGATCCGCGACGGCAGGATGGCGGGCGCGATCACCCAGAACCCGATCGGCATCGGCTACGAGACGGTCAAGGCCGCCGTCGCCGCCGCCAAGGGTGAGACGGTGGAGAAGAACATCGACACCGGCTTCTACTGGTACGACAAGACCAACATCGACGCCCCCGAGATCGCGGCCGTCCTCTACGACTGATCCGACGCGCCGGGCGGCGGGGCAGTCCCTCGCCGCCCGGTCGTCCGGCCGGCCGCGCCGTTGCAGGTGAAGGGACAAGCATGACCAGGATCACCGGCCTCCGCACCCTCGACGTCCGCTTTCCGACGAGCCAGGCGCTCGACGGCTCGGACGCGATGAACCCCGACCCGGACTATTCCGCCGCCTATGTCGTCCTCGAGACGGACGGTCCGCACGAGGGCCACGGCCTCACCTTCACCATCGGCCGCGGCAACGAGATCTGCGTCGCCGCCATCGAGGCGCTGCGCCCGCTGGTGGTCGGCCTCGACATGGCGTGGATCGCCGCGGACATGGGCCGCTTCTGGCGGCACGTCACCGGCGACAGCCAGCTGCGCTGGATCGGCCCGGACAAGGGCGCCATCCACCTCGCGACCGGCGCGGTCGTCAACGCGGTCTGGGATCTCTGGGCGAAGATCGAAGGCAAGCCGGTCTGGCGGCTGGTCGCCGACATGAGCCCGGAAGAGTTCGTGCGCTGCATCGACTTCCGCTATCTGACCGACTGCATCACGCCGGAATGGGCTGTCGAGTTCCTCGCGAAGCAGGCGGAGGGCAAGGCGGAGCGCATCGCGACGCTGAAGGCCGAGGGCTATCCCTGCTACACCACCTCGGCCGGCTGGCTCGGCTACGACGACGAGAAGCTCCGCCGGCTGGCCCGCGAGGCGGTCGACGCCGGCTTCAAGTACGTCAAGCTCAAGGTCGGCCGCGATCTGGAGGACGACATCCGGCGGCTGACGATCGCCCGTGACGCGGTGGGGCCGGACGTGAACCTGATGATCGACGCCAATCAGGTCTGGGAGGTCGACCAGGCGATCGAGTGGACGCGCAAGCTCGCGTTCGCGAAGCCGTGGTTCATCGAGGAGCCGACGTCGCCCGACGACGTCGCCGGCCACCGCAAGATCCGCGCGGGCGTGGCGCCCGTACAGGTCGCGACCGGAGAGATGTGCCAGAACCGCGTTCTCTTCAAGCAGTTCATCATGGAAGGCGCCATCGACGTCGTGCAGATCGACAGCTGCCGCCTCGGCGGGGTGAACGAGATCCTCGCGGTGCTGCTGATGGCGGCGAAGCACGGCCTCAAGGTCTGCCCGCACGCCGGGGGCGTCGGCCTCTGCGAATACGTCCAGCACCTGTCGATGATCGACTACGTCTGCGTCTCGGGCACGCGCGAGGGCCGGGTGATCGAGTTCGTCGACCACCTGCACGAGCACTTCCTGCACCCCTGCGTTATCGAGAACGCCGCCTACATGCCGCCGAACGCGCCGGGCTTCTCGATCGAGATGAAGCCCGAGAGTCTTGCCGCCTATCGTTTCGGGGCGGCCTGATGGACCTCGGGCTCGCCGGCAAGGTCGTCGTCGTCACCGGCGGCGGCTCGGGCATCGGCGCCGGGATCACCGAAGTGCTCGCCGAGGAGGGCGCGGTCCCGGTGATCCTCGCGCGGCGCGCGCCCGACGCCGGCTGGCTCGCCGCCCATGGCGCGGATTTCGAGCCGGTCGAGCTTTCCGACGACGGCGCCTGCCGGGCGGCGATCGCGGCGATCCGCGCACGTCATCCGGCGATCCACGGCCTCGTCAACAATGCCGGCGCCAACGACGGGGTCGGTCTCGACAAGGGGCCGGAGGCCTTCCGCGCCAGCCTCGACGCGAACCTCGTGCACTACTACACGACGGTCCACCTGCTCGCCGACGCGCTGCGCGCCACGAGGGGGGCCATCGTCAACATTTCCTCCAAGACCGCGCTGACCGGCCAGGGCGGAACCTCGGCCTACGTCGCCGCGAAGGCGGCGCAGCTCGGGCTCACCCGCGAATGGGCGGTCGAGTTCCTGCCCGACGGGGTGCGGGTCAACGCCATCGTCGTCGCCGAGGTGATGACGCCCCTCTATCGCCGCTGGCTCGACACGCTGCCCGATCCGGACGGGGCCCTCGCCCGGATCACCGCCCGCATCCCGCTCGGCCGCCGGATGACGACGGCCCGGGAGATTGCCGACACCTGCGCCTTCCTGCTCTCGGAGCGGGCCGGGCACACCACCGGCCAGTGGCTCTTCCCCGACGGCGGCTACGCCCACCTCGATCGGGCGATCTGACGGCGGAACGGCCCGGGTCGACGGGCGCGGCTTCTGGAGCCGGGCTGTGCGACATGCGATTGTCATCGAAGCGCCACCTGCCCGACACCCACGCGGCGTAGGGGACCACGGATCCGCTGGAACGGGAACTCATCATGCGCCGACTTGCCCTGCTGCTCGCCTCCGCCTGCCTCGCGCCGGCCGCGCAGGCGGCCACGATCCTGCCGCTCGACCGCGCGACGATCCTCGCCGGCTCGCCCTTCGACCTGAAGGTCGAGTTCGACAAGGTGGTGACGCCCGAGGCCGCAGTCACGATCAACGGCCGGCCGGCGGCGGAAGTTCTCGGCAAGGAGGCGGTCTTCATCGAGAAGGAGCCGGGCGTCGAGGCCTCGGCGATCCGCATCGACGCGGGCGCGATCACGGCGCCGGGCGTCTACACCGTCGAGGCGAAGGCCGGCGACGAGACCCGGACCGTCTCCTGGGAAGTCTACGGCACCCCCGAGACCCCGGCGGCGAAGAACGTGATCTTCATGGTCGCCGACGGCCTCAGCATGGCCGACCGCACCGCCGCCCGGCTGATGTCGAAGGGCATGACCGAGGGCAAGGCGAACGGCCGGCTGAACCTCGACGACCTGCAATACGCCGCGATGATCGGCACCTCCTCGACGAATTCCATGGCGACCGACAGCGCCAACACCGCCTCGGCCTACATGTCGGGCCACAAGACTGCGATCAACGCCCTCGGCGTCTATGCCGACCGCACCGAGGACAGCCAGGACGACCCCAGGGTCGAGCTGATCTCCGAGGCGCTGGCGCGCACCGGCGGCAAGGCCATCGGCATCGTCACCACCGCCGAGCTCCAGGACGCCACCCCCGCCGCCACGGTCGCCCATACCCGCAAGCGCGCGGACAAGGCCGCCATCGCCGCCATGATCTTCGAGCGCCAGCCCGACGTGCTGCTCGGCGGCGGCTCGGCCTATTTCCTGCCGCAGTCGACCCCGGGCTCGAAGCGCAAGGACGACGAGAACCTGGTCCAGCAGTTCCAGGACGCGGGCTATGCGCTCGCCACCGACGCGGCCGGCCTCGAGGCGGCGGCGGGCTCGAATTCGGGCCGGATCCTCGGCCTCTTCCACACCGGCAACATGGACGTGGCGCTCGACCGGATGTTCCTGAAGAAGGGCAGCGTCGACACGTTCCCGGACCAGCCCGGCCTCGTGCGGATGACCGAGGTCGCGCTCGGCCAGCTCGCCAAGGACCCGGAGGGCTTCTTCGCGGTGATCGAGGCCGCCTCGGTCGACAAGCAGAAGCACACGCTCGACTGGGAGCGGGCGATGATCGACATGATCGAGTTCGACCAGGCGGTCGGCGTCGCGCGGAAGTTCGTCGCCGAGCATCCCGACACGCTGCTCGTCGTCACCGGCGACCACACCCACGGCAACGCGCTCATCGGCTCGATCGACCCGGCCCGCGGCGCCGGCCGCGAGAGCGTCGGCGTCTATGCCGATGCGGGCTTCCTCGGCTACGAGGATGCGAACGACGACGGCTATCCCGACGCCCTCGACGTCGCCCCGCGCATCGCGATGTTCTCGAACAACTTCCCCGACCATTACGAGACCTGGGGCCCGAAGCTCGACGGCCCCTTCGAGCCGGCAGTGCAGAACGGGAACAAGGACTACGTCGCCAACGAGGCGTACCGGGACGTCCCCGGCGCCGTCCTGCGCGAGGGCAACCTGCCGAAATCGGCCGACACCGGCGTCCATGCCGTCGACGACATCCTGCTGCAGGCCTCGGGCGCCGGCGCCGAGCGCTTCCACGGCTACATGGAGCAGAGCGACGTCTACCGGGTGATCGCCGAGATCCTGGCGCTCGCCCCGTCCAAGCCGTCGAACTGAGCCGATCCTGCCGCGACGATCGTGGTGCGCATCCCTGCGCGCCACGTCCGCGCTTTCGGGAGGAGACCCGACGCACCGCCCTGACCGCCGCCGCCTTCTTCTCGCCGCCCTCGCGCTTGCGGCGGCCGGGCCCGTCCGCGCCGGCGGCGATCCGGGCGCGCTCGCCTTCGGCGAGCTCTACGGCTCGGTCCGCGTGCTCGGGATGACCTTCTCCGACAAGCTCGAGAGCCTCGACGGCAGGCCGGTGGGGATGCAGGGCTTCATGGCCCCGCCGCTCAAGGCCGAGGCGAAGTTCTTCGTGCTGACCGAGCGGCCGATGGCGCTCTGCCCGTTCTGCTCCTCCGACGCCGACTGGCCGGCCGACATCGTCGTCGTCTATCTCGACCGGGCGCAGACCTTCGAACAGGCGAACGCGCGGATCGAGGTCGCGGGCCAGCTGGAGCTCGGCTCCTGGACCGATCCCGAGACCGGCTTCGTCAGCCTCGTGCGCATTCCGCGGCGCGCGCTTCGAGAGGGTCTGATACCGGCGGACTCATGAAACGACTCGCGGACCTTTTTGAGCCTCAACACTTTTATCGTGTGTACTCAGGTAGTTACCCTACCTATCACGCGTGTTAGCCCGTGCTGCGCCGGGTGGCCTGGTAGACTCGCCGGTATGAGCGATGGCGAGCCTTGGCGTCCGCGGGCCGCGGGCGTCGCCCTCGGCTACGGCGTCGCCCGGGCGATCTCGCGGCAGCTCCGGGCCGCCCGCGGCATGCAGATGCCGGTGGAGTTCCACGCCGGCGACGTCCGGCTCCTCCTCGGCCTCCTGGCCGCGGCCGGCCTCTGCGCCCTGATCCCCGCCGCGATCGCCTATCGCCGGTCGCCGAAGACGGCGCTGCGCGCGTGACCTGCGGCGCAGCGCCGACCCGGGCGCGAGGGGGGCGGTGGTCCTCAGAAGTGGATGGCGCGGCCGTAGGCGTCGAGCACCGACTCGTGCATCATCTCCGAGAGCGTCGGGTGCGGGAACACCGTCTCCATCAGCTCGGCCTCGGTGGTCTCCAGCGTCCGCGCCACGACATAGCCCTGGATCAGCTCGGTCACCTCGGCGCCGACCATGTGCGCGCCGAGAAGCTCGCCGGTCTTTGCGTCGAACACCGTCTTGATCATGCCCTCGGGCTCGCCGAGCGCGATCGCCTTGCCGTTGCCGATGAAGGGGAAGCGGCCGACCTTGACCTCGTACCCCGCCTCCTTCGCCTTGGCCTCGGTCAGCCCGACGCTCGCCACCTGCGGCTGGCAGTAGGTGCAGCCGGCGATCGACATGGGGTTGACCGCGTGGGGGTGCCTGCCGGCGATCAGCTCGGCGACCATCACCCCCTCGTGGCTCGCCTTGTGCGCCAGCCACGGCGCGCCGGCGACGTCGCCGATGGCGTAGAGCCCGTCGACGCCGGTGCGGCAGTATTCGTCGGTCACGACATGGGTGCGGTCGATCTTCACGCCGAGCGCCTCGAGGCCGAGGTTCTCGACGTTGCCGACGATGCCGACGGCGGAGATCACGGTGTCGAAGTCGGCGGTGGTGGTCTTGCCGCCCTGCTCGATCGTCGCCGTCACCTTGTCGGCGCCGCGGTCGAGCTTCTTGACCGTTGCGCCTTCGAGGATGGTCATCTTCTGCTTCAGGAACTGCTTCTTGGCGAAGGCCGAGATCTCCTCGTCCTCGACCGGCAGGATGCGCGGCAGCACCTCGACGACGGTCGTCTCGGCGCCGAGGGTGTTGTAGAAGCTCGCGAACTCGATGCCGATCGCGCCCGAGCCGATGACGAGCAGCTTTTTCGGCTGGTGCGGCGGCACGAGCGCGTGGCGGTAGGACCAGACGCGCTTGCCGTCGGCCTCGAGCCCGGGCAGGTCGCGGGCGCGGGCGCCGGTGGCGAGGATGATCGACTTCGCCTCGACCTCCTCGGTCCCCTTGTCGGTCTTGACGCTGATCCTGCCCTTGCCGGTCAGGGTGGCCTCGCCCATCGTCACGGCGACCTTGTTCTTCTTGAGCAGGTGGCCGACGCCGCCGGCGAGTTGCTTGGCGACGCCGCGCGAACGCTTCACCACTGCGTCGAGGTCGTAGCCGATGCCCTCGGCCTTGAGCCCGAACTCCTTGGCGCGGTGCATCAGGTGGAAGACCTCCGACGAGCGCAGCAGCGCCTTGGTCGGGATGCAGCCCCAGTTGAGGCAGATGCCGCCGAGGTTCTCGCGTTCGATCACCGCGGTCGAGAGTCCGAGCTGGGCCGCCCGTATCGCCGCGACGTAGCCCCCCGGTCCCGAGCCGATGACGGCGACGTCGTAGGTCTTGGCGGCCATGAGCGGTTTCCTCCGTTGAGTCGTTCGAGTCTCGTTAGCCTATCGCGGAACCTGTCGCCAACCCGGAGAAGGCGCTCAGGAGACGGCGCGAAGCGCGGCCGCGTAGCCGCCGCCGGCGAGCCAGTCCGTCTCGGCGCGAGACGAGACCCTTCCGAGCGCCGCGTTGCGGAAGGGGAAGCGGCCGAAGCGGCGGATCACCTCGCGATGGGCGCGGGCGTGCCGCACCTCGTCGGCCGACGCCTTGCCGAGCAGGCAGCGACGGATCCCCTGCTCCTGGTCCTGGAGCGACTCGGAGTGGATGAGCGGCAGCCGGATGAACTGGCGCGCGACGGGCTCGAGCGTGGCGTCGAGGCCGCGCCCCAGCATCCACTTGGCGCCCGCCATGGCGCGGGCGTCGGTGGCGAAGGACGTCGCCGAGCCGCGGAACATGTTGCGCGGAAACTGGTCGAGCAGGATGATCAGCGCGAGACCGGAGCGCGGCGCGATGATCCACTCGCGCAGCCCCCCGTCGCGGGCCTCGTTCCAGAGGTCGAGGTAGCGGTCGCGGCAGGCGGCGTCGACCTTCTCGCCGCCGTTGTACCAGCCGTCCCGCCCGATTTCGTCGAACCAGAAGCGCAGGAGCCCTTCCCAGTCGCGCACGGCCGTTTCCCCCGTTGTGTTTCCCGCATTCTCGCCGAGCGGCGGGAAAAAGGGAAGCGGCGGTTCAGCGTCCCGGCGCGTCCGAGGTCGAGAGCGCGGCCTCGACGGCGACCGGCGTCGCGGTGGCGAGCATCGGCGCGTAGGACGAGGTCTCCGCTGCGGTCGGGGCCGCGCGCTGCGTCATTCGCCAGGCGGCATAGGTCGCGATGAGCGCGAGGCAGCCGCCGACGAAGGCGAAGAAGGCGTCCGCGCCGAAAAGCTGCATCACCGAGCCGATCAGGATCGGCCCGATCGCCGCGCCGACGCCGTGGATGAAGAGGAGCCCGCCCGAGGCCGCCGCCATGTCGGCGGCGTCGAGGAAGTCGTTGGTGTAGGCGATGATCAGCGCATAGAGCGGGTTCGCCACCGCGCCGAGGACGAAGCCGATCGCCATGACCGCGGCGATGTGGCCGGTGAAGAACATGCCGGCAAAGGTGAAGACCGCGCCGAAGGCGGTCAGCCCCATGATGAGCAGGCGGCGGTCCATGCGGTCGGAGACCCAGCCGATCGGGAACTGGAAGACCAGGCCGCCGGTGTAGCTGATCGCGACGAAGAGCGCGATCTGCGAGACGGAGAGCCCCTTCTCGGCGCCGAACACCGAGGACATCGAGAAGATGCCGGCGAAGACGCCGCCCAGCAGGAAGGTGCCGACGCAGCCGAGCGGCGAGATGCGGAACAGCTCGCCGAGCGACATGCGCTTGCCCGCCTGGTAGGCGGGCGCCGCGACGGGCGTCAGCAGGATGGGCGTGAAGGCGACCGAGACGAGCACCGACATGACGATGAAGAGCGCGTAGCCGGAAGGGTCGGCGAGGGTGACGAAAGCCTGCGAGGCGATGATGCCGACGATCTGGGTCAGCATGTAGAGCGAAAGGGTCTGGCCGCGCGTCTCGTTGGTCGAGGCGGCGTTGAGCCAGCTCTCGGCGACCACGTAGACGCCGGCGAAGCAGAAGCCGACGATCATCCGCATCGCCGTCCAGGCCAGGGGCTCGGGCACCGCGGGGTAGAGGATGAACGCGGCCGAGATCAGCGAGGCCAGCGCGGCGAAGACGCGGACATGCCCGACACGGCGGATCATGCCGGGGGCGCGGTAGGATCCGGCGAGGAAGCCGACGAAGTAGCCGCTCATCACGTAGGACATCGTCTCGGCGTTGAAGCCCTCGATCGAGCCACGGATGCCGAGCACGGTGGTCTGGAGGCCGTTGCCGAGGAGGAGCAGAAGCATCCCGAGGAGCAGCGCCCAGGATTGGTTCAGGACGGCGAGCATGGCGGTTTCCGTGTCAGGTTTGCGGCGAGTCTGCACCGCGGCAGCCCGCCGCGCTGCGCCGGAGCCGACATGCGGACGCCGATTCCGCTGCGGCGGCGGGTGGCGGCGCTCCACAGCGTGGCGCCGCGGGTGTAGGATCGGCTGCACGACGCGTCAGCCGCCCGACTTTTCGCGGAGACAGGATCATGACCATGCGTTCGCTTCTTCCCGCCGCATTGCTCGCCTCGGCTCTGCCCGCCCTCGCCGGCGAGACGGCGATCGAGGCCGGGGGCACGTCCTACCCGGCGATCGTCGCCGGGGAGGGAAGCCCGGTGGTGTTCGTCCACGGCATGCTCGGCGACAGCCGGGCGTGGCGCGGGGTGGAGGAGGCCACGGTGGGCGCCGGGCATCGCTTCGTCGCCTACGACCAGCGCGGGTTCGGGACCAGCGCCTGGCCGGAGGCGTCGTTCTCGCGGGACCGGCACACCGCCGACCTCGGGGACATTCTCGCGACCCTCGGCGAGCCGGTCGATCTGGTGGGCTGGTCCTATTCCGGGCCGATCCTGCTGCGCGTCGCGGCGGAGAAGCCCGACCAGGTGCGGCGGGTGGTGCTGTTCGAGCCCTTCGTGCCCGAGATGCTCGGCGGCACGCCGGAGGCGGACGCGGCGGCCGAGGCCTTCGACGGCATCTGGGGGCCGACCGCCGCGGCGATGGAGGCCGGCGACACAGAGGGCGCGACCCGGGCGGCGGTCGAGGCCGTGCTCGGGCTCGGGGACGGCGGCTTCGCCAAGGAGCCGCCCGCGATCCGGGAAATGCAGGAGGACAACGCCGCCTCGTTCGCCGCGTTCTGGAACGGCGGCGACAAGCCGAAGGCGCTGACCTGCGACGAACTCGGCAAGGTGCGGGCGCCGACGCTGATCGTCACCGGCGCGACGACGCTGCCGGCGTTCGCCGAGATGGCGAAGGCGGTGGCGGGTTGCCTGCCTCATGCCGCGACCGCGGTGATGGAAGGCGTCGGGCATGGCGGCCCGATCGAGGACGCGGACGCCTTCGGCAAGCTGGCGCTCGGCTTCATCGGCGCGCCGTGAGTCCGCCGGGCAGCAGCAGCGAGCTGTCGCCGTAGGAGAAGAACCGGTAGCCGTTGGCGATGGCGTGGGCGTAGATTTGGCGGATGCGGTCGAGGCCCATCAGCGCCGCGACGAGCATCAGGAGCGTCGAGCGCGGCAGGTGGAAGTTGGTCATCAGCCCGTCCGTGGCGCGAAAGCGGTGGCCGGGGCGGATGAAGATGTCGGTCTCGCCGCGCCAGGGCGCGAGGTCGCCGGTCGCGGCGGCGGCAGTTTCCAGCACGCGCAGCGCCGTGGTGCCGACCGGGATGACCCGACCGCCACGGGCGCGTGCGGCGCGGACGGCCTCGACGGCGGCGGGGCCGATCTCGCCCCACTCGGCGTGCATCCGGTGCGTCGCGAGGTCCTTGACCGGCAGGAAAGTGCCCGCCCCGACGTGGAGGGTGACGCGGGTCGTGGCGACCCCGCGCGAAGCGAGCGCGGCGAGGAGCGTCTCGTCGAGGTGGAGCGCCGCGGTCGGGGCGGCGACGGCCCCCGGGCGGGTCGCGAAGACGGTCTGGTAGTCCTCGCGGTCGGCGGCGTCGGCCTTGCGGCGGGCGGCGATGTAGGGCGGCAGCGGCGTCTCGCCCACGGCATCCAGCGCGGCCGCCAGCGCCTCACCCTCGCGGTCGAATCGCAGCCGCACCTCGGCGCCGTCCTTGTCGAGCACCTCCGCCGAGAGCGCGGCGAAGTCGATTCGGTCGCCGGGGGCGAGGCGCTTTCCCGGCCGGGCGAGCGCCCGCCAGACGGCGCCTGATTCGCGCTGGACGAGGGTGACCTCGATGTGTGCGCCGGCGCCGCCGGTGCGGGCGCGCGTGCCGGTCAGGCGCGCGGGAATCACCCGTGTGTCGTTCAGCACCAGCAGATCGCCCGGCGCGAGCCAGTCGGGCAGGCGCGCGACGGTCGAATCGGCGATCGCCTCGCCGTCGGCGACGAGCAGCCGCGACGCCGCCCGCGGGCGCGCCGGGCGGAGGGCTATGAGTTCCTCCGGCAGGGTGAAGTCGAAGTCCTCGAGGCGCATCCCGCGCCTATAGTTGCCGACGCGGCGCGCCACAATCGGCGCTTGACCGGCCGCGGCCCATGTTGTTTCGCGGTGACTCCGGAATTCGAGCCCGAGGAGGAAATGACCATGACCGATCTCGCCCCCGGAGAGATGGCGCCCGACTTCCGTCTGCCCCGCGACGGGGGCGGCGAGGTGGCGCTGTCCGACCTGCGCGGCCGCAAGGTCGTCGTCTACTTCTACCCCAAGGACGACACGTCCGGATGCACGCTCGAGGCGGTCGAGTTCTCGGCCCGGACGACGGATTTCGAGGCCGCGGGGGTAATCGTCCTCGGCGTGTCCAAGGACAGCGTGGCGAGCCATGACAAGTTTCGCGACAAGCACGCGCTCGGGGTGATCCTGCTGTCGGACGAGGGATCCGACGTCTCCGAACGCTACGGCGTCTGGGGCGAGAAGTCGATGTATGGCAAGAAATACATGGGGATAGAGCGCGCGACGTTCCTAGTCGACGCCGAGGGAAAGCTGGCGAGGGTCTGGCGCAAGGTCAAGGTTCCCGGCCATGTCGAGGAGGTTCTCGCGGCGGCGAAGTCCTTCTGACCGGGCCTCGCTCGCCCGCCGCGTGAGCAGGTATCCGCCGACCGAAGCCCGCCCGCGCCATTCACGGCCTCGTCGTATTGCACGGCAGCAAAACGCTCCGTAAGTGTCCGCGCGGCGTCCGAGGGGGGCCAAACGGAGCGAAGCGGACCGACGGGCGGGCGATGACAAGACGTGGTCGAGGATTGAAGGGGGCCGTCTCCGCGACGTTGCCGGAGCGGCGGATCTTCATCCACACCGACCGCGGCGCCCGCTATCTCAGGATTTCCACCGCGGCCCAGGCCCTTCTGGTGGTCGCGGGCCTCGTGCTCGGAGGTTGGCTCGTCGCCGCCACGGCCGACTTCGCGGTCGACCGGATCGCGGCCGACGGCGACGGCGAACCGGGCGCGGCGCTGAGCGCCGCCTATCAGGCCCGCCTCGATGCGCTGATCGCCGAGCGCGACGCGAAGGCGGTCGAAGCCGTCGCCGCCCAGAAGCGCTTTCAGATGGCGATGGACCAGATCGCCCAGCAGCAGACCGCGATTCTCGGCGCGATCGAGGGGCAGCGCGAGCTGGAAGGCGCGCTCGAAGCCTCCCGGGCCCGGCTGCGCGAGACCATCGAGGCGCGCGACATGGCGGTCGCCGAGAAGGAGCGCCTTGCCGAGGGCGTGTCCCCGGCCGATCTCATCGCGACGCTTCAGAAGGTGACGGGCAAGCTCTCCGAGGTGGTGGTGGATCGCGACGCCGTCGCGGCCGAGCGCGCCACGCTGTCGAGCGAACTCGCCTCCGCCGAGCTGGAGATCCGCCTCGCCAACCGGCGGCAGGACGAGATGATCGACGAGCTGCGCTCCGCCGTCGCCTCGTCGAGCGACGCGCTCGAGAACGCGCTGAGCGAAGTCGGGCTCGACGTCGACAGCACGCTGGCCGCGACGCGCATGGCCTATTCCGGCCAGGGCGGGCCGCTCGTGCCGATCGGCGTCTCCAGCCGCTCCGTGCCGGGCGAGGACCCGACCGCGAGCAGGTTCGACGAGCTGATGGTCGACGTCGACCGGGTCAACCTGCTCCGCATCGCGCTCGGCAAGGTGCCCTACGCCATGCCGGTCAAGGATCCCCACCGCTTCACCTCCGGCTTCGGCTATCGTCGCGACCCCAAGGGCGGCGGACGGCGGATGCACTCGGGCGTCGATTTCGCTGCCCCGCAGGGCACGCCGATCTATGCCGCCGCCGACGGGGTGGTGGAAAGCGCGGGGCGCGAGTCGGGCTACGGGCTCGCCGTCCGCATCCGCCACGAGTTCGGCTTCGAGACCCTCTACGCCCACCAGAACCGCATGCTCGTGAAGCCCGGACAACGGGTCTCGCGCGGGGACCACATCGGTGATATGGGACGAACGGGGCGCGTGACCGGAGTGCACCTCCACTACGAGGTTCACCTCAACGGCCGTCCCGTGAACCCAATGACCTATGTGGAGGCCGCCCGGGATGTTTTCTAAGAGCCGCACGCCGGACGTGGTGCCGCAGCCAGCCCCGCCCCCGGGGACAGGGATGACGGAGACGGCGCCGGAGCCGCGCGCGAGCTTCGCGCCGAGCGCGCCCAAGCCGAAGCCCGCGGCCTCGGTTCTCTCCTCGGACATCACGATCAGCGGCAACATCCGCTCGAGCGGCGACATCCAGATCGAGGGGAATGTCGAGGGCGACGTTCGTTCCCAGGTGGTGATCGTCGGCGAGGCCGCGACCATCCAGGGCGAGATCGTCGCCGAGGAAGTCGTCGTCCACGGCCGGGTCGTCGGTCGACTGCGCGGGATCAAGATCCGCCTGTCGGCCACCGCGCGGGTCGAGGGCGACATCGTCCACAAGACGATCGCGATCGAGAACGGCGCGCATTTCGAGGGGTCAGTTCACCGGCAGGACGATCCGATCGGCCAAGGCCAGCCGGCCCGAATCACCGGGCCGTCGCGCCAGTCGGGCGCCCTCGCCGAGGCGACGCCCTGACGTCTGCCTGAGCTTCGCCGAGAATCGTTCGCCGCCTGCGCGGCCGCCGCGCGTCACGCGCGCCGGCCGCCCGCCCGACGTGGGGTGATCTCCCGTCAGCCGGCCCCCACAGGGGCGATCACCCGGCGGTAGAGATGCCAGGTCGCGTGGCCGAGGACGGGCAGCGCGACCAGCAGGCCGAGGAAGAACGGCAGCATCGCGACGGCGAGCGAGACGGCGATGATCAGCGCCCAGGTCAGCATCGCCGCCGGGTTCATCGTCACGGCCTTCACGCTCGTCGCCATGGCGGTGACGAAGTCCACCTCGCGGTCGAGCAGGAGCGGCAGCGACACGGCGGTCAGGGAGAAGAGCACGAGCGCGATCACGCCGCCCACCAGAGTTCCCGCGACCAGCATCCCGAGCCCGGCGCCGGTCGTGAACAGGATGTCGAGGTCGGAATAGACCGCGAAGCGCATCCGCCCGAGAGAGACCGCCAGGATCAGCCGCGCGAACCACATCCAGACCATGAAGCCCGCGAGCACGATGAAGGCCATCGTCGGCATCTGCCGGTTGCGCTCGCGCCAGATCACCCCGAGGACATCGGACCAGTCGAGGGGCTCGCCCGCCTCGCGCCGGCGGCTGACCTCGTAGAGCCCGATGGCGAGGAACGGGCCGAGCAGCGGGAAGGCAAGCGCGAGCGGGATGATCCAGAGCGGCTGTTCGAGGCGCCAGAGCTCGAGGAAGATCGCCATGCCGCCGAGCGCATAGATCGCGCCGAAGAACAGCCCGAACTGCGGCGCGGCGCGGAAATCGAGCCATCCGGCGTGGAGCGACGCGTAGACGTCGTCCCTGGTGATCGGCCGCACCTGCGGCCGAGGCGCGCCGACGGACGGCGTGGCGGTCACGGTCATGCTTGTCTTCCTCCTCCAGCGTCCGACGCGCAGGCTGGTCGCTCAATGACGTCCAACCCTACTCCAGATCAAGCCCCGGGCGACGGAAAACCGCATCCTCACGCTTGCGAGGGACAGGGAGCAGAGCGAGGAGGCGCTGCGATCGTGGCAGGATGGAACGCCATCGCCGTCCAGGGCGCGCGCTCGCGGCGCGGACGCCGCCCCGGCGCGTGACTTGCCGCCTCAGGGCGCCGCCACGAAGCTCCCCGGCGCCCGCTCCAGGGCCTTCTTCCTGCCCCGGCCCCCTGCGCCGGGATGCCGGGCCGGAACCTTCTCGCCGTCGGCCCTCGCCTCCATCCATTCCGCCCAGGTCGGCCACCACGAGCCCGACGTGAAGGTCGCGCCGTCGAGCCATTCCTGCGGCGAGGCCGGGTAGTCGTCGCGGGTCCAGTAGCCGTACTTCTGCCGGCCGCCCGGCGGGTTGATCACGCCGGCGATGTGGCCCGAGCCGCCGAGGACGAAGCGTACCTCGCCGCCGAGGAGGTGGGTCGTGGGATAGACCGAGGTCCAGGGGGCGATGTGGTCCTCCTTGGTCGCGAGCACGAAGCACGGGGTCGTGACCTTGGAGATGTCGATCGGCACCCCGTCCATCGTCAGGTGACCCGGCTTCCTCAGGCCGTTCTCGATGTAGATCTTTTCGAGGTACCAGAGCAGCATCGCCGCCGGCAGCCGAGTGGAATCGGCGTTCCAGTAGAGCAGATCGAATGCGGGCGGGCGGTGACCCATCAGGTAGTTCATCACGTGGAACGACCAGACGAGGTCGTTCTCGCGGATCATCGAGAACATGTCTTGCAGGTGGTGGTTCTCGAGATAGCCGGTCTCCGCCATGTGCGCGCGCAGCGTCGCCAGTCGGTCGCGGTCGATGAAGACGCCGAGTTCGCCGACGTCGGTGAAGTCGACCATGGTGGCGAGGGTCGTCGCCGTGGCGATGCGCGCGCCCTCGCCCTTGGCGGCGAGGTAGGCGAGGGTCGCGGTGACGAGGATGCCGCCGATGCAGAAGCCGAGGATGTCGACCTGGCGCTCGCCCGTCAGCTTCTCGATGGCGTCGAGCGCGGCCAGCGGCCCGTGCTTCATGTAGTCCTCGAAGGACATCTCCGCGTGCTCCTTGCCGGGATTGACCCAGGAGATCACGAAGACCGTGTGGCCGCGGTCGAGCGCGTAGCGCACCACGCTGTTCTTCGGCCGCATGTCGAGGATGTAGAACTTGTTGATCCAGGCCGGCACGAACAGCAGCGGCCTGCGGAACTGGGTCTCGGTCGTGGGCTCGTACTGGATGAGCTGCATCAGCGGCGTCTGCCAGACGACCTTGCCCGGCGTGGTGGCGAGGTCGCGCCCGACGACGAAGGCCTCGCGGTCGTTGGTCGAGATGTCGAGGCGGCCGCCCTCCTCGAGGTCGTCGAGCAGGTTCTCGAAACCGTCGACGAGGCTCTTGCCCTCGGTCTCGAAGAAGCGATCCCGCGCGGCGGGGTTCAGCATCAGGAAGTTGCTGGGGGAGAGCGCGCTCAGGAGCTGGCGCGTGTAGAACTCCGCACGGAGCTGCTCCTTCGAGCCCTGGGGAAGCGCCTTCAGCAGGCCGACGGTGGCGTTCTCAATCGCCAGATGGGCGTCGCGCAGCGCCCGTCCGGTCGGATCCTGCTCCCATTTCGGATCGCGGAACCGACGGTCCGCTGGCGGCTCCTCGCCCTTGGTGGCGCCCGTCCAGGCCCGCGCCACGTCGAAAAACAACGACTGCTGGTAGGCGGCGACCTGCCAGGGGCGCTGGGCGAGCTCCTGCATGGCGTGCAGGAAGGCGGAGCCGACGCTCTGGGCGTCGACGATCGAGAATTCCCGACCTGCCGCCTTGGCGGCCGTCGTCGCCACGATCCCGGCGCTGAGCTGCTGCGCGCGCTGCGTGAGCGTCCACAGGCGCTCGAGGTTGGTCTTCGTCGTTTCGGGAAGAGTCGGCAGCATGGGGTTCCTCCGTGTCCTTGTCCTTGCTTCCGGCGATAGTCCGTCACGGCCCGCACCGCCAGCACAGACATCCGGAGCTACGCCTTCATCCTCGCCGCTCTCGGCGCTGGGTCAATCGCGAACGAAAGCCGCCTGGGACTCGCGGACCGTCTCGGTCAGGAATTCCGCCGCGACGCGGACCCGCGCGACGTCGCGGAGGTTCTCGTGTATCGCGAGCCAGTACGATCGGACGACCTTCAGTTCCGGCAGCACCGGCGTCAGGTCATGCCGGCCGGCGAGGTAGTCATGCAGGGCGCCGATCCCGGCTCCTGCGCGTACCGCTTCCACCTGGCCGACGGCGCTGGTGATCTCGAAGGTGGAGCGCCAGCCGCGCAGGAAGTCGGCGGCATAGTTGAGCGCCGGCGTCGCGATCAGGTCCTCGACGTAGCCGACCAGGCGGTGCCGCATGAGGTCGGAGGTCTCCCGTGGCGCCGGGTTGGCCGCGAGGTACGCGGGGCTGGCGTAGAGCCCGAGCGTGTAGTCGGTCAGCTTGCGCGCGACGAGACGGCCCTTCTCGGGGCGGCCGACCATCACGGCCAGGTCCGCCTCGCGGCGGGAAAGCGAGAAGCCGCGCGGCGTCGGGACGAGCTGCACCGTCAGGTCGGGATGCCGGTCGGCCAGGCGGGAGAGGCGCGGGGCGAGGAAGCCGACGCCGAAACCGTCAGGCGCCCCGATCCGCACCAGGCCCGCGGCGGCGGCGTCGGCGCCCTGCAGCCGGGCCTGGACGGCGAGGATTTCGGTTTCGACGCGCTCCAGGGATTCGACGAGGACGGCGCCAGCGTCCGTCAGTTCGCACCCATGCGTGCGCCGGACAAGGAGCTTGGCGCCCAGCGCAACCTCGAGGGCCGCCATCCGCCGGCTGAGCGTGGCCTGGTTGACGCCAAGCGTCCGCGAGGCGCCGAGCATCTGTCCGGCGCGGGCGATCGCGAGGAACATCCGCGCGTCGTCCCAATCCGGGCGGCCGGAGGTGAGTGTCGTTTCCTGCATATCAGTTACTCATCTGGAACGATTGCTATTCATTGGCTACAGTGCGACTTCCTTTGCTGCAAGCAAGGAGGAAACGATGACCGATCTCAGCCACTACGTCGCCGGCGCTCAGGTCCCCGGCAAGTCCGGCCGCTTCGCAGACGTCTTCAATCCCGCGACCGGCGCCGCGGAGAAGCGCGTGCCGCTTGCGACGACGGCCGAGGTCGATGCGGTCGTCGCCGTCGCCAAGGCGGCGTGGCCGGCCTGGGCCAAGACCCCGCCGCTGCGCCGCGCCCGAATCCTCGACAAGTTCAAGTTCCTCCTGATCGAGAACGCCGACAGGATCGCCGAGCTGATCTCGGCCGAGCACGGCAAGACCCACGACGACGCGCTCGGCGAAGTCACCCGCGGCCTCGAGGTCGTCGAGTTCGCCGTCGGCATCCCGCATCTGCTGAAAGGCGAGGTGACCGAGAACGTCGGCACCAACGTCGACAGCCACTCGCTGCGCCAGCCGCTCGGCGTCGTCGCCGGCATCACGCCGTTCAACTTCCCCTGCATGGTGCCGATGTGGATGTTCCCCGTCGCGCTCGCCTGCGGCAACTGCTTCGTGCTGAAGCCCTCCGAGCGCGATCCCTCCGCCCCGCTCTTCATCGCCGGGCTTCTCACGCAGGCCGGCGTGCCCGACGGCGTCTTCAACGTGGTGAACGGCGACAAGGAGGCGGTCGACGCGCTGCTCGACAACCCCGACGTCAAGGCGGTGAGCTTCGTCGGCTCGACGCCGATCGCGCGCTACATCTATGCCCGCGGCACCGCCAACGGAAAGCGCGTGCAGGCGCTCGGCGGCGCCAAGAACCACGCGATCATCATGCCCGACGCCGATATCGACATGGCGGTGGGCGCGCTGATGGGCGCGGCCTACGGCTCGGCCGGCGAGCGGTGCATGGCGATCTCGGTCGCGGTCCCGGTCGGCGAGGAGACCGCGAACCGCCTGATCGAGAAGCTGATCCCGAAGATCGAGGCCCTGAAGATCGGCCCGGCCTCGGACCGCGCCTCGGACATGGGTCCGCTCGTCACCGCCCAGCACCTCGCCAAGGTCCGGGGCTATGTCGACGCCGGCGAGAAGGAAGGCGCCAAGGTCGTCGTCGACGGCCGCGGGTTCAAGGCGCCGCAGGGCTACGAGAACGGCTACTTCATCGGCGGCACGCTGCTCGACGACGTGACCCCGGACATGACGGTGTGGAAGGAGGAGATCTTCGGGCCGGTCCTCTCCGTCGTCCGCGCCAGGAACTATGACGAGGCCGTGGATCTCGTCGGCCAGCACGAGTACGGCAACGGCGTGGCGGTCTTCACCCGCGACGGTGACGCCGCCCGCGCCTTCGCCCACGACATCGAGGTCGGCATGGTCGGCGTCAACGTGCCGATCCCGGTGCCGATGGCCTTCCACTCGTTCGGCGGCTGGAAGGCGTCGCTCTTCGGCGACCACCACATGCACGGGCCCGAGGGCGTACGCTTCTACACCCGGCTGAAGACCATCACGACGCGCTGGCCGACGGGGATGCGGGCCGAGGCCGAGTTCGTCATGCCGACGATGGGGTGATCGGGAAGCTATGGGGGGAACCTCGATCGCTCCAAGTGAACCGGCGGGGGCGGGACGGAACCGGTCCGCTCCAGCGCCGGTCCGGCGCAATCCCGTCGCACGCTGTCGCCCGACAGCGAGGAGTCCCGTCATGAAGCTCGCCATCGACCCTTTCATGCACCGCCAATTGTCGCTCGAAGCCCTGCCGGCGGAGGTCGCCGGGCTCGGCTACGAGTGGGTGGAGCTCAGCCCCCGGGCCGACTTCCTCGAGTGGTTCAAGGCGCCGCGGGTCTTTCCCGACCGCATCAGGACGGTGAAGCGCGCCTTCGCCGACGCCGGCGTCGGCATTCCAGGCTGAGGGATCCGCAGGTGGTGCTGCTGGAGATGGCGAAGGGCGTGCGCATCGACGACGCTGCCGCCAGGGGAACGGCCTCGGGCCCGACCTCGTGGGACGGCTACGTCGCCGCCATCGCCTCGGACGCCTGCGTCGCGGCGCAGGAAGCGCCGGGGATCGTCCCGTTCACCGTGCCGGCCCGCCCGGCGCTCCATGCCTGAGGGTCGGCCCATGCGTTTCGCCCTCAACCACATCACCACGCCGAAGCTCTCCGTCGGGGACTTCGTCGCGCTCGCGGTCGACGCGATGCTCGATCCGCAGCCGGTGCTGGTCGACGGGGCCGACCGGCTTGACATGCGCCAGATCCGCGAGACTCGTCGCCCTCGGCTTCGTCTTGCAGATCCCGAGGCCGCGCTCCGCGCGAGCATGGCGCCGTGACCGAGGAGCTGACGGAGCGGACCGGGGCGTAGGCACGCGGCCGCAGGCAAGGATTGGGAGGGGGCTCTGCGATGACGAAGACATTGGACCTGATCACCATCGGCCGGTCGTCTGTCGACCTTTACGGCGACCAGATCGGCGGTCGGCTGGAGGACATGGGGAGCTTCTCGAAGTATATCGGGGGCTCGCCGACCAACATCGCCTGCGGCACGGCGCGGCTGGGGCTGCGCTCGGCGGTGATCACCGGGGTCGGCGACGAGCACATGGGGCGCTTCATCGTCGAGCAGCTGGCGCGCGAGGGCGTCGACACGCGCGGGGTCAAGGTCGACCCGGAGCGGCTGACGGCGCTGGTGCTGCTCGGCATCCGCGACGACGAGCGGTTTCCGCTGATCTTCTACCGCGAGAACTGCGCCGACATGGGGTTGACCGAGGCCGACATCGACGAGGGCTTCATCGCCGAGGCGCGGGCGGTGCTCGCCACCGGGACGCATCTCAGCCACCCGCAGACCGAGGCAGCGGTGCTGAAGGCCCTAACCCTCGCGCGCAAGCACGGGGCGAAGACGGCGCTCGACATCGACTACCGCCCGAACCTCTGGGGCGTCGCCGGCCACGGCGAGGGCGAGAGCCGCTTCGTCGAGAGCGCGGCGGTGACGAAGAAGCTGCAATCGACGCTCCATCTCTTCGACCTCATCGTCGGCACCGAGGAGGAGTTCCACATCGCCGGCGGCTCGACCGACACGCTCGAAGCGCTGCTCGCCGTGCGCGCCGTCTCGAACGCCACCCTGATCTGCAAGCGCGGCGCCCGCGGCGCCTCGGCCTTCGAGGGGCCGATCCCGGCCTCGCTCGACGACGGCCAGACCGGGCCCGGCTTCCCGATCGAGGTCTTCAACGTGCTCGGGGCCGGCGACGGCTTCTTCTCCGGGCTGCTGCGCGGTTGGCTGACCGGCGAGGACTGGCCGACGAGCCTGAAGTTCGCCAACGCCTGCGGCGCCTTCGCGGTGTCGCGCCACGGCTGCACCCCGGCCTATCCGTCGCTGACCGAGCTCGAGTTCTTCCTCGATCGCGGTGTCGTCCGACCCGACCTCAGGAACGACACAGCGCTCGAACAGGTCCACTGGTCCACCAACCGGCAACGCGAGCACGGCGGCGACTGGTCGGAGATGCGGGTCTTCGCCTTCGACCACCGGATGCAGCTCGAGGAGATGGAGGGGGCGACCCCGGCGAAGATCGGCGCCTTCAAGGCGTTGTGCCTGAAGGCGGCGCTCGCGGTCGCCGACGGCCACCCGGGCTACGGCATCCTCTGCGACAACCGTCTCGGGCGGGCGGCGCTGCACGCCGCCTCCGGCTCGGGGCTCTGGATCGGCCGGCCCTGCGAATGGCCGGGCTCGCGGCCGCTGGCGCTGGAGCCCGAGCTTGGCAGCGACCTCGGCGGGCTCGGCGAGTGGGCGCGCGAGGACGTGGTGAAGGTGCTGTGCTTCTGCCACCCCGATGACACGCCGGAGCTGCGCGCCGGGCAGGAGGCGACGGTGAAGCGGCTGTGGGAGGCGTCGCGGCGCAACCGGCTTGAATTCCTGCTGGAAATCATCCCCTCGAAGGTCGGCCCCGTCGACGACATGACCACCGCGACGCTGATCCGGCAGTTCTACGCCGCCGGCGTCTGGCCCGACTGGTGGAAGCTCGAGCCGATGACCTCGCGCGCCGCCTGGGGCGCGGCCATCGCGGCGATCGAGGAGCGCGACGTCCACACCCGCGGCATCGTCGTCCTCGGTCTCGACGCGCCGGAGGCGGAGCTGGCCGAGAGCTTCGAGACCGCGGCTGGCTTCGACCTCGTCAAGGGCTTCGCCGTCGGCCGCACGATCTTCGGCGAGGTGGCGCGGGGCTGGATGAAGGGCGACATCGACGACGACACGGCGGTCGCCGAGATGGCCCGCCGCTATGCCCGGCTCTGCGGGGTCTGGGACAAGGCGCGGACGAAAGCGCGGGAGGCAGTGGCATGAAGGACACGAAGGGAGGCGAGCCGATGGGCGGAACCGTGCGGCTGACGGCGGCGCAGGCGATGATGCGCTGGCTGAGCGTGCAGGTGACCGAGGAGGGGACGCGCTTCATCGAGGGCGTCTGGGCGATCTTCGGCCACGGCAACGTCGCCGGTGTCGGCGAGGCGTTGCACCGCTATAGCGAAGTGCTGCCGACCTGGCGCGGGCAGAACGAGCAAACCATGGCGCATGCGGCGATCGCCTACGCCAAGACCAAGCGCCGCCGCCGCGCGCATGCCGTCACCTCCTCGATCGGCCCGGGCTCGACCAACATGGTCACCGCCGCGGCGCTCGCCCACGTCAACCGCCTGCCGGTGCTGTTCATCTGCGGCGACGTCTTCGCCAACCGCCGCCCCGACCCGGTGCTGCAGCAGATCGAGGACTTCGACGAGGGCACCGTGTCGGCGAACGACTGCTTCAGGCCGGTCACCCGTTACTTCGACCGCATCACCCGGCCCGAGCACGTCCTGACCGCGCTCCCCCGCGCGCTCCGCACGATGACCGACCCGGTCGACTGCGGCCCGGTCTGCCTCGCCTTTTGCCAGGACGTGCAGGCCGAGGCCTTCGACTACCCCGCCGCGTTCTTCGAGCCCCGCGTCTGGCGCATCCGCCGCCCTGAGCCCGACCCCGTCGAGGTCGCGGCGGTCGTGGATGCCATCAAGGCCGCCAAGGCCCCGGTCATCGTCTCGGGCGGCGGCGTGCTCTACTCGGGCGCCGAGGAGCTGCTCGCGGACTTCGCCGCGCGGCGGAACATCCCGATCCTCGAGACCCAGGCCGGCAAGGGCGCGACGAGCTTCGAACACCCGATGAACTTCGGCTCGCCCGGCGTCACCGGCTCGGACTGCGGCAATGCGGCCTGCGAAGCGGCCGACCTCGTCATCGGCGTCGGCACCCGCTTCCAGGACTTCACCACCGGCTCGTGGACGGTCTTCGCCAACCCCGAGCGCCGCCTCGTCTCGATCAACGTCCACGGCTACGACGCGCTCAAGCACGGCGCGCTCGGCGTCGTCGGCGACGCGAAGGTGACGCTGGAGAAGATCGACGCCGCCCTTGGGCAGACCCGTTTCGCCGCGGCCGACGCCAGGGCGCGCAGCGACTGGCACGCCGCCGTCGCGAAGGTCACCGCCGCGCCGGCCAAGGACGCCAACAAGCTCCCCTCCGACGCCCAGGTGATCGGCGCCTTGCAGCGCGTCGCCACCGAGCACACCGTCGCCATGTGCGCCGCCGGCACCATGCCGGGCGCGCTGCAGGTGCTGTGGCAGGCGGCGAAGGGCGGCTATCACATGGAGTACGGCTATTCCTGCATGGGCTACGAGATCGCCGGCGCCATGGGGATCAAGCTCGCCGCGCCCGACCGGGAGGTGATCTGTTTCGTCGGCGACGGCAGCTACATGATGGCCAACTCCGAGCTGGCGACGGCGGTGATGCGCCGCGTGCCCTTCACCATCGTGCTGACCGACAACCGCGGCTACGGCTGCATCAACCGCCTGCAGCAGGAGTGTGGCGGCGCCGAGTTCAACAACATGTACAAGGACGCGAACGTCGAGGTTCAGCCCGAGATCGACTTCGTGGCGCACGCCGCCTCGATGGGCGCGCACGCCGAGAAGGCCGCCGGCATCGCCGACCTCGAGGCGAAGATCGTCGCCGCCCGCGGCCGCGACATCCCTTCCGTCATCGTCATCGACACCGAGGCGGTCTCCGGAACCGGCGCCGGCGGCCACTGGTGGGACGTCGCGGTGCCGCAGGTCGGCGGCCCCGAGCGGCTCATAAAGGCCCGCGAACGCTACGACGCCAACGCCGCGCTCCAGCGCGTCTTCAACTGAGGGCCGACGCAAATGATCCTTTATGGAACCAACCCCATCGCCTGGTCGAACGACGACGACTGGAGCCTCGGCGACCACCTGAGCCTCGAGGATTGCCTCGGCGACTGCCGAAAGATCGGCTTCGACGGCACTTCGCGGCCGATGAGGGCGTGAAGATGGGCTACCACCACCACCTGGGCACGATCATCGAGTCCGCCGCCGACATCGACCGCTTCATGGCGATGGCGGGCCCCCACACGCGGCTCCTCCTCGACACCGGCCACTGCACCTTCGGCGGCGCCGATCCGGCGGAGGTGGCCGGGAAGTACATGGACCGGGTGACGCACATCCACGCCAAGAACGTCCGACCGGAGATCGCTCGGCAAGTCCGCGAGCGGAACCTGTCCTTCCTCGAGGGCGTGCGCCGCGGCGCCTTCACCGTGCCCGGCGACCCCGAGGGCTGCGTCGCCTTCGAGCCGGTGCTGAAGATCGCCGCCGATCACGGCTATTCCGGCTGGCTGGTGATCGAGGCCGAGCAGGACAGCGCCGTCCGCGAGCCCTTCCACTACCAGGACATGGGCCTGAAGGCGCTCAGGGCGATGGCGCGCGAGGCCGGCCTCGACACGCGCGACGCGCTGCGGGCCTGAGCCGATGAAGCTGCTCGATCCCGCGCATCCGTTCTTCGCGCCGCTCTGGCGGCGCATCGTCATCGTCGTGGTGACGCTCGGATGGGCCGTACTCGAGGTCATGACCGGAAACCCGTTCTGGGCCATGCTGTTCGGCGCCGCCGGCGTCTATTGCACATATCAGCTCCTCATCGCCTTTCCGGGGCCCGGGTCAGACCACAGGCAGGACCAATGAACGCTCTTCTTCGCAAGCCCTTCGGCACGCACGGCAAGGTGCACGAGATCACCCCGGCCTCGGCGGGCTGGCGCCATGTCGGCTTCTCGCTCTACCGCCTCCGCGCCGGCGACACCGCCGCCGAGGCGACAGGCGGCAACGAGGTCATCCTCGTGATGGTCGAAGGCAAGGCGCGCCTGACCGGCGCCGGAAAGGACTGGGGGGTGCTCGGCGAGCGGATGGACGTCTTCGAGAAGACCCCGCCGCATTCGCTCTATCTGCCGAACGGCAGCGACTGGACCGCGACCGCCGAGACCGACTGCGTGCTCGCCGTCTGCGCGGCGCCGGGCCATGGCGGCCACCCGGCCCGGCGGATCGGCCCGGACGGCATCACGCTCACGACCCGCGGCAGGAATGCCAACACCCGCCACATCAACAACATCGCCATGGAGTCCGAGGACTGGTGCGACTCGCTCCTCGTCACCGAGGTTTTCACGCCCGCCGGCCACTGGTCCTCCTACCCCTCGCACCGCCACGACGAGGACGACTTCCCGCGGATCACCTACCTCGAGGAGACCTACTACCACCGACTGAACCCGAAGGACGGCTTTGGCGTCCAGCGCGTCTATACCGACGACGGCACGCTCGACGAGACGATGGCGGTGAAGGACGGGGACGTCGTGCTGGTCCCCCGCGGCCATCATCCCTGCGGCGCGCCCTATGGCTTCGAGATGTATTACCTCAACGTCATGGCCGGACCGCTGCGGAAATGGCGCTTCGTTCCCGCGCCAGAGGTGGAGTGGATCATGAAGCGCGACGCCTGATACCGCCTTCGCGGGCGGGGCGGGGCAAGCGGTAGAAAAGACGGGATCCTATCTGGCTGGAACGCGTTGCCGCTTTTTCAGGATTCGACAGGGCTCCGGAACGGGCGTGTCGGCGACGCGGTGCGCGCCAGTACGTCGAAGAGCCACGCGACGCCCGCGTCCGCGAGGGAAGCCCGGGATGCAATCGCGCTGATCCGGGAGCGCGCCAGCGGCAACGGCGCCTCGACGCTGACGATGCCGAAGCGTGCCGCGTAGATCGCCGCGAAGGATTTCGGCAGCACGGCGATGATGTCGGTCTCGGCGACGACCGAAATCGCGAACATGAAGTTGGGGACGGTGAGCGCCACGCGGCGCGAACGTCCGTGCTCGGCCAGGATCGCGTCGACGAAGCCGTAGGCGTCGCCGGTGAGCGAAACCAGCAGATGCTCGGCGCGGCAGAAGGCATCGAGCGTCGGGCTGTCGCCAAAGGGATGCCCGGCGCGCATCGCGACCACGAACTGCTCGTCGTGGAGGGTTCGGGCAACGAAGCGCGCCGGGACCCTGTCCGCGGGAACGACGGCGACGTCCATCGCCCGCGCCTGGATGTCGGCGAGAACCGGCTCCCAGACCTCGCCGGTCATCATGGCGGAGCGGGGCGGCAGGATCTGCCGCATCCCGATGTCGATGCCCGGCCCGAGCCGGCGCACCGCGGCCAGCAGCGGCGACAGGAACACCGCCGAGGCGCCGTCGGGCGCGCCGATCGTGAAGCGGCGCGTGGAGGTGGCCGGGTCGAACGGCGCGGCGGTCGCGATGACGGCCCGCGCCCGCGCGAGGAGGTCCGCGACCGGCTCGGCCAGTTCCAGCGCCCGGTCCGTCGGCGCCACCCCTTTCGGCGTCCGCAGGAAGAGCGGATCGTTGAGCAGCCGCCTCAGGCGTCCCAGACCGTGACTGATCGCCGACGGCGACAGGTTCAGCCGCCCCGCCGCCCGCCCGACGTGCCGCTCTTCCATGACCGTCTCGAACAGGACGAGGAGGTTGAGATCGACACGGGCAAGATCAATTCTGTTCAGCATGATCGTGAAATCATGTCACTGGATTCAGCGGCTGACAAATGAGATCTTCCTGCGGCGAAGGTTTCGCTGCGGAGACGACCCATGCCCCAAGCCCCCGAGACGCTCGCCGGCCCGATCATTGCCGCGCCCGGCTCGCCGCCGATCGCCGCGGTCGGAACGTCCCTGGTGGTTCGCGAGTGGACGATGTCCGGCCCGGCATGGATGCACGTTCACCCGTCGGACGACGAGGCATGGCACGTGCTGGAGGGGAGGCTCCGCTTCAGGCTCCCGGACCGGGAATTCGACGCCGGTCCGGGAACGACGGTGTTCGTGCCCGCCGGTCTGGCGCATACCTATGCGGCCGTCGAGCCGAGCCGATACCTCATCTTCCTGACGCCGAAGATCGACCGTCTCATCACCGAACTGCTCGCCAGGTCGGAGACCGACGACCTGCGCGCCATGCTGCGGCGGTTCGACACGGTGCTTGCCGACGACGCCGGCCAGCCGAATTCGACATGACGACCCGGGCCCGGGACGTCGCGGACGTTCGGGCCCTCCCTCTCTCCACACCCGACGAGGACACCATGACCATTCACAGCCATCCCTCTGCGACGGCGGCGATCGAACCCCCGGCCCTCGACCCGGAGGCCGCGGCGATTGTCGCGTTCTGGCAAGAAGCCGGGCCGCAGAAGTGGTTCGCAAAGGATCCGGCCTTCGACGTCGCCTTTCGCGACCGGTTCGCGGCGGCGTACAGTCAGGCGGTGCAGGGCGCGCTGACCCATTGGATCGCCTCGCCCCTCGGCGCGCTCGCACTCGCGCTGCTTCTCGACCAGTACCCGCGGAATGCGTTTCGCGGGACGCCGTGGATGTACGCGACCGACGCGATGGCGCGGCTGGTCGCGGAGCAGGCCCTGGCGCTCGGCTACTGGGACGCCGCGCCGGCCGACCTCCGCGTGTTCCTCCTGCTGCCCTTCGGGCACTCGGAGCGGCTCGCGGATCAGGAGCGGTCGGTGGGTCTCGCAGAATCCCTGATCCCTGAGAGCGCCGAACACGCGCGCCATCACCGCGACGTCGTTCGCACCTTCGGCCGCTTTCCGCACCGGAACGCCATTCTCGGGCGCAGCACGACGGCGGAAGAGCGGGACTACCTCGACGGCGGCGGCTACGCCGGATGATGCCGGCGGGCTCATGAAACGACTCGCGGGCCTTTTGACGATTTTATCGTTTATGCGCAGGTAGTTACCCTATCTATCACGCGTGTTAGCGCGTGTTGGCCCGTGTTGCGCCGGGTGGCCTGATGCGATCTCCGTCGGATTGCCTCGGGCGAAACCTGCGGAGATGCGCCCCCGCTTCTGCGATCCGCGCCCAGATTTGTCGACAGATCGGGGAAGTGAATGCGCAGCCGGAGGCAATCCTGCCTGATGGCGGCCCGGCCAGCCGGCCCGCTATTGCGCCGGTGCGTCCGGCCAGATGGCGCCCCAGTCCCGGGCCATGTCGACGACGATCCAGCCCTCCGCGGGCGCGAGGTCGAGCGCCTTGTCCAGCCGGCCGATGTGGCTGTCGCGATCATAGGCCCATTCGCGCGCCGCGTCGGTGTGGTGGACGATGATGCCCATGCGCGCGCCGTCGCCGGCCGTGCCCCATTGCAGCATCTCGAGGTCGCCGTCGGAGTTGCCGGCGACGAAGATCGGGCGCTGGCCGATGTGGCGGGCGATGCCGACCGGCTTGCCGGGCCCGTCGTCGACGAAGGCCACGCCCTTCTCGCGCATCACCTGCGGCGCGCCGTCGACCATCTCGAAGTCGAGCTCGCCCTCGGACCCGACCACCTGCGGCGGCGGGATGCCGTATTCCTCTTCGGCGAAGGCGCGGATGAACTCGATGCCGCCGCCCGACACGATGAAGGTCTGGTAGCCGCTGGCGCGCAGGTATTCGAGCAGTTCGACCATCGGCTGGTAGATCATGTCGACGAGGAGCCGGTCCTTCTCGGGGTGCTTCGCCGTCGCCAGCCATCGGGCGGCGTCGTCGCGGAACGCCTCGACGGGCGTGCCGCTCCCGGTGGCGTCGAAAAGCTCGACGAGCCCCTCCATGCCACCCGCGATCACGCCGTGCACGTCGCCCGCCGCGGCGGCCTTCAGGACCGGCGTCGCGGCCCAGGCCGGATCGGCGGCCGCGAGCTGCTTCGCCTTGTCAAGCACGTAGAGGAACTGGAAGTAGAGCGGCTGCTCGGACCAGAGCGTGCCGTCGTTGTCGAAGGTGGCGATCCGGTCGCCGGGCTCGACGAAGCTCGGCGAGGCCGGGTCGGCCGTCGCGGCGACGAAGTCGAGGATGGCGGTCTTGGCGTCGCTGTCGTTCCAGGACGGCAGCGGGTCGGTCTGCGCGACGGCGGGCGCCGCCATCGCGAGGAACGCCAGCACGAGTCGCAGCATCGGAGCCTCCCGTTCTGTGGGCGGCGCCCCGGTGACCGGAGCGCCGCTTGGCCATTCTATGCAAGCGGCCGGCGCCTGAGAACGGCCGTCCCCCACTTCAGTTCGCCCCGGGGGCGAGCGCGGTGACGGCCTCCATCACCCGTTCGAGGTTGAAGCTGCCGGGCTTCTGCCGCGGCGGGAAGTCGCGGAAGCTCTGGAGCCACGTGCCGACATAGCTCGCCGCCGGGGCGATCAGGAACATCCGGTCAATGAACCAGCGCTGGTAGCCCATGGCGTTCTCGTGCTCGGCGCGCTCGAACGGGTCCATGCGCAGGTTGGTGAGCAGCGGCGCGCGCAGCTCGGTGAAGGGATCCTGCCAGACGCGCAGGCCCTCCGCTTCCTGTACCAAGAACGTGATCTTCCAGTCGTCGTAGCGCAGCGCCGCGACGCTGCCGTCGTCGGTCCAGTAGAGGAACTCGTGGCGCGGCCACTCGGCCTCGCCCCGGAACGCCGGGCCGAGGTCGTAGCCGTCGAGATGCACCTTGTAGGTCTTGTCGCCGATGGTCTTGCCGGCGAGGAGTTCGTCCTTGACGCCGGGATCGCCGGCGGCGGCGAGCAGCGTCGTCAGCATGTCCTCGTGCGCGCCGACCTCGTTGATGACCGTGCCGGGCTCGATGACGCCGGGCCAGCGGATCAGCGTCGGCACCCGGTAGCCGCCTTCCCAGTTGGTGTTCTTCTCGCCACGGAACATCGTCGTGCCGCCATCCGGCCAGGTGAAGGTCTCGGCGCCGTTGTCGGTCGAGTACATGACGATGGTGTTGTCGGTGATGCCGAGCTCGTCGAGCTTGGCGAGCAGCTCGCCCACCATGCCGTCGTGCTCGGCCATGCCGTCGGCGTAGATGCCCTGGCCGGTCACGCCTTCGGACTCGGGCTTCAGGTGGGTGAAGATGTGCATGCGGGTGGAGTTCCACCACAGGAAGAAGGGCTTGTCCTGGTCGTGGGCGCGCTGCATGAAGTCGAGCGCGCCGGCCGTCACCTCCTCGTCGATCGTCTCCATGCGCTTGCGGGTCAGCGGGCCGGTGTCCTCGATCGTCCCGTCGGCGGAGGACCTGATGACGCCGCGCGGGCCGAAGACCTCCTTGAAGGTGCGGCCGTCCGCCATGACGAAATCGGCCGGGTAGTCGGGGTTCTCCGGCTCCTCCTCGGCGTTCAGGTGATAGAGGTTGCCGAAGAACTCGTCGAACCCGTGCGCCGTCGGCAGCATCTCGTCGCGGTCGCCGAGGTGGTTCTTGCCGAACTGGCCGGTCATGTAGCCGAGCGGCCGCAGCAGCGTCGCGATCGTCGGATCCTCGGGCATCATCCCTTCGGGCGCGCCGGGCAGGCCGACTTTGGTGAGGCCGGTGCGGATCGGCGACTGGCCGGTGATGAAGGCGGCGCGGCCGGCGGTGCAGCTCTGCTGGCCGTACCAGTCGGTGAAGAGCGCGCCCTCGGCGGCGATGCGGTCGATGTTGGGCGTTTCGTAGCCCATCATGCCGCGGTTGTAGGCGCTGGTGTTGAACTGGCCGATGTCGTCGCCCCAGATGATCAGGATGTTCGGCTTGTCGGGCGTGCCCTGGGCCGAAGCGAGGCCCCCCGACAGCGCCGCCATGGCGAGCGCGGCTCCCAGTCTCCTCAGCATCGTCCTCCCTCCCTCTTGCTGTCGCTTGAACTAGAGTGCGTGCCCCTTCGCGGGGTCAGCTCGCGGCGCTTCGGCGTCGAACGCGCGGTGTGCCGGGCGTCGCTGAAGCAGCCGCCCGCCGAGATGCGCCATCTTCTGCGCGAGCGCCGACGGATCGCGCTCGAAGACCTCGGCCACCAGGACCACGTGATCCTTCGGCAGCACTCCGAGCACTCCGGCCAGAGCCTGGCTGTTGGCGTCGGCCGGATCGGACGATGGCTCCGACCCGGCTTCCTGCGCCTCGGTCGCGCGGCGAAGCAGGCGCGAGAAGGCGGGGGCGCAGCCATCGGGCGCAGCCGACGTCGTCCGCGTGCAGCGGCCGTCGCCGACGACGACGAGCCCCGACGCCAGCACGTCCACGCCCTTGAGATCATGGAGGCAAGCGGCGCCGCGGCGCGCGCCCGCCTCGTCTGCGAAGGCTATGATGACAATCGAATACCCCCTCACCCGACCCTCCCCCGTTGCGAGACGTGCCTTGCGTTTCCGAGGATGGCCTCGATCTCGGCCGAGACGTCGGCGCTGCCGAGCGGCTTGGTCAGATAGGCGGCCGCGCCTGCCCCGAGGCAGCGCTCGCGCATGCCGGGCTGGTCGAGGCCGGTGACGATGATCACCGGCAGCATCGAGCCTTCGGCCCGCAGCCGCTCCAGAACCTCGATCCCGCGCAGGGCCGGAAGGTGCAGATCGAGGATCGCGCAGTCGGGCGATGCCCCCGCGAGACCGTCGAGGAATTCCTCCCCCGAAGCGAAGGTGACCGGCGCGTGCGCGAGCGACAGGATCATCCGCCGCAGGGCGCGGCGAACGCCCTCGTCGTCGTCGACGATCGCGATGACGTTGCGCGCGTTGCCCATGGGACGAGGGTACGCCCTTGCCGGGCGTATCCCAAGTTGGACCTGGGGCCTATGTGGATCGCAGCGAGGACACCAGCCGGACGAGGTCGGCGACGGTGCGAACGCCGAGCTTCTTCATCATCCGGCCCCGGTGCACCTTGACGGTCTTCTCGGCCGTGCCGAGGTCGGCGGCGACCTGCTTGTTGAGGCGCCCGGCCACGACGAGGTCGAGGACCTGTCGCTCGCGCGGGGTGAGGCTGGCCAGCCGCCGCGCGCCGTCCTGGTTCATCGAGCGCGCTTGCCGCGCCGCCGCGTCGCGCGCGAGGGCGGCGTCGACGGCGGCGAGCAGCGCCTGCGAGTCGACCGGCTTCAGCAGGAAATCGACCGCGCCGGCCTTCATCGCCCGCACGCTCGCGGGCACCGTGCCCGCTCCGGTCAGGAACACGATCGGGCAGGCGATGCCGCGGGCCACCAGCGTCGCCTGCATGCTCAGGCCGTCCATGCCCGGCAGCCCGAGGTCGACGATCGCGCAACCGGGCTGCGCCGGGTCGTAGCGCGCGAGGAAGTCCTCGGCGTCGGCGTGCGTCTCGCACTGGCGACCGGCGGCGGCAAGGAGGCGCACCAGCGCCCTGGCGACGCCGGCGTCATCCTCCACGACATGCACCACGGCGGTCGAAACGGGATCGGGCATCATGGCGCCGGAAGCACGAGGACGACCCGCGCCCCGTGCTTGACCGAGAGGTCGAAGTCGAGGGTTCCGCCGTGGGCCTGGGCGATCGTCCGGCAGATCGAGAGCCCGAAGCCGAGGCCGCCGGGCTTGCTGGTGACGAAGGGACGGAAGGCCTCGGCCTGCCGCTCCGGGGTCATGCCGCGTCCGCGGTCGCTGACTGCGAGCAGCCGCGTGCCGTCGTCGCGCGCCCGGGCCTCGACCTCGATCTTCCGTTCCGAGGGGGGCAGCTCGGCCATCGCCTCGGCGGCGTTGAGCGTGAGGTTGAGCACGATCTGCTGGAGTTGCGACAGGTTGCCCCGGACCGACAAGGCCGCCTCTCCGGTCTGCACCTCGACCGTGGTCTGCCGGGCCACCAGCTCGCTGCGTGCGAGGCCGACGGTGTTGGCGACCACCTGGTTGAGGTCAAGCTCGACGAGTTCAGCGTCGCCCTTGATCATCAGGCGGCGAAGCTGGGCGATGATGTCGGCGGCGCGGCGGTCGTCGGCGGCGATGTCGTCGAGGATCGCGCCGACCTCGGCGAGGTCCGGCGGCTCCTGCGCGAGCAGCTTCGCGCCGGCCTCGGCGTTGGCGAGTATCGCGGTCAGCGGCTGGTTGAGCTCGTGGGCGACGGCGCCCGACAGCTCGCCGAGCTGGGTGCGGCGGGCGAGGTGCGCGAGCTCGAGCCGCTCCTCGGCGAGTTCGGCCTCGATGCGGCGGCGGCGCCGGCTCTGGATGATCAGCGCGACGATGGTGGCGCTCTGCAAGAGGATCACGGCGGCGGCGAGGACGATCTCGCGCCAGTATCGCTCCCAGGCGGTCGGTTCGTAGTAGAGCCGCAGCGTGTCCGGCGGCAGCAGCTCCGGGTTGATGCCCCAGCGCCGGACCTGTCGCCAGTCCACCATGGGGCGTGCGGGCGTCGTGATCCGGTGCGGCGCGGTCGCGGGGTCCGCCATCACCTTCAGCGCCAGGTTCCCCATCGCCTCGCCTATCGAGCGGAAGGTTTCGACGCTGCCGCCGACGAAGCCGACGCCGACGTAGGTGCTGAAGATTCCGTAGGCCGGAGCACCGGATGCGGCGGCGATCTCGGCGGCTGCAGCCCGGCCCACGAGAGTTCGTCCGTCCGCGTCAAGGTTCATCCCCAGTACCAGCAGGATCGTGTCCCGGCCGAGCGTACTCGCCCGGGACTTGAAGCCCTCAAGGGAGAGGTCGGTCAGGAATTCGACGCCGAGCCCCGGCGCCTTGATCTCATTGCGCGCCCGCCTGTCCCAGACGCGGTCGAGGCCCGCCGAGCCGCTCATCACCACCAGCCGCTCTGCATCGGGTTGCAACCGACGCGCCAGGTCGACTGACCCCTGGATGTCGTAGGCGCTCCAGGCGCCGAAGACGTCCGGCGGGGGCGCTATCTCTTCGATCTCCGGCGCGCTGAGCCCGCCGAAGACGATCGGGACGCCCGGCGCGAAAGCGTCGCGGTGCTCGAGCACGAAGCGCAGCGCGCCGGATGCCCCCACGATCACCACGTCGAGCGGCATGTCGGCGTATTTCTCCGCCAGCATCTCGACCAGCCGCGCGCGGTGCTCGGGGCCGGGAAACCGGTCGAGGTCGAGGTATTCGGTGAAGGTCTCGCGCCGCGTCCCGAGACCGGCGGCGAGCGCCGCCTCGATGCCGGACGCCGCCTCGATGTTCGCCGGGAGCAGGCTGTCGTGCTGGTAGACGATCAGGATGCGCCGGACGGGCGTCTCCTCGGCCGGCGCGGCCGACGCGACCGCCCAGAGCGCAAGGGCGAGCGCCACCTCGATGGCCGCCCGCCGAAGCCGTTGCCAGGACGGGCCGCCCGGGCGCGTCATAGGCACTTGGTCCAACTTCTTCGCCCGGGATTACAGGTGCAGAGTTTGCTCGCATTCTGAGCGATCTTGGCTACGACGCCAAGGCTCTGAGCGCTCCGATCGGGTCGCCCCGAATGGGAGCGGACGGCATCCTCTCGATGCCGAGCGGTCTCTCGGGCAGCCCGTGTCGGGTTGCACGACCCGGTGCTTGACCAGTTCGTCCGGGCGGAGTTCGCCGGTGGCCCTCTGGACTGCGTGAATGTGTTGCTGCTTGCCCGCCGGAGTGGTGTGAGGCGGTGGGTGCTGTTCACTGCGCGCCCTTCGGGGCGCGCCTCCTTCTCGCTCCCAAGGCCAGAGGTGCGGCAATGCTCCAGAATCCTTCAGCAAATATCGAGGCCCGGTCCCGTCGGGGGCGCGCCGCGACGCATGGGACGGTTTTCGCGGCCCTTCTGGCGGCCGCTTTCGTTGCGGGCGGAGTGCAGGCCCAGCAGGTCGGTGACGCAGCCAGGTCGGCAGCCCCGGCCGACGCCGAGGCCGTCGAGCAGCTCGAGGAGGCGGAAGAGTCCGGCGCGGTGGTGGAGAATGCCGACGCCGCCGACTGGACCGGGAGCTGGCGCAGCTTCTGGCGCGGCGGCCAGGCGCTGATGAAGATCGAGCAGGACGGCACGGCCATCACCGGCTCCTACGAGCCCGGGAACGGCGAGATCAGCGGCACGCTCGACGGCGTCATCATCAAGGGGATCTGGAAGCAGCCGGGGGCGGAGGGCCCGTTCGAGTTCGCGGTGGCGCCCGACGGGCAGAGCTTCGTCGGCCGCTTCGGCAACGGCGAGTACTGGAACGGCGAGCGGCTCGACGATACCGACGCCACCTCGGTCGCCTTCGGCGTCGCCACGCCGCGCGCGGCCTTCGCGTCGCTGATGTCGGCCGCGAACGCCGCGGCCCAGGGCGACAGCGCCGCCGAATTCTCGATGCGGCGCTACCTGGTCTTCGAGGACGCCAACGCGGACACCCGCGAGCGCACCAAGCGCATTGCGCAGTTCCTCAGGCTCATCGACCTCTCGACGTTCCGCGTGGACGATGCGCCGGCAAAGGACGAAGCCGGCCGGACCAAGTTCGACATCGGGCCGGCGGGGGTCGACTGGACCTTCCCGGTCGAGTTCGTCAAGACCGGACGCGGACAATGGGGCGTGGTGGTGCCGCCATTCGAGACGCTGCGCACCCGGGAATTCGCGATGCTCGAGGCGCTCGGCGTAAAGACCTTCGACGAACTGGCCGAGAAGCGGCGCTACAGCCCGAGGCAGGCCGTGCAGGACTTCGTCGTCGGCACGACGAACTGGAACGATGGCGGCGTCGAGCGGGCGCTCGCCACCCTCGACATGTCGGAGATCCCGGAGAAGCTGCGCCCCGTCGACGGGCCGATCGCCGCCGAGTACATCCGCCAGATCGTCAACCGCCTCGGCCAGATCGTGCCGCAGGAAGTGCCCGACGACGCCGACCGCCGGCAGCCCTACGTCCTTTACGAGCACGCGCTCGGCTCGATCGAGGTCGACCGCGTCACGCAGGCGGACGGCGCGGTCCGCTGGCAGTTCCCGGCCTCCTCGCTGGCGGCGGCGCCGGCGATCTACGAGGCGATGCAGAACCTGCCGCTGGCCGAGGGCATGACGCGAAGCGAGCCTTTGACCCGCGCCTTCGCCATCCGCTCGGAGATCAAGGACGTCTCGCCGCGGCTCCTGAAGCGACCGTTCCTGCTCGAGAACTGGCAGTGGATCGCCGTGCTCGCCTCGGTGCTCCTGACCGTCGTGCTGTCGTGGGCGGTGAACCGCACCCTCGGCGTCGTCGCCGACGGCATGCTCCGCTGGCGCGGCGCCTGGCCCGAGACGCGCGCGGCGCTCGCCCGTGCGTTCGGCTGGCCGGGACGGGCCTTCGCCGCCGGCGGCATCCTGACGCTGCTTCTGCGCGAGATCGGGCTCCGCCAGGACGTCTCGGCGGTGGGCAACGGCATCGCCGCGGTGCTCCTGCTCCTCGGCGGCACCTTCTTCCTCTACCACATCGTCAACGCGGTCTTCGTCTGGCTGCTGCGCTCGGCGACCGAGACCACGAGCCAGATCGACGACATCGCCGTCGCGCTCGGCGGCGGGCTCGCCAAGGTGGTGGTGATCGTCGGCGGCGTGATCCTCGCCGCCGACGTGCTCGGCCTGCCCTACGAGGGCGTCATCGCCGGCCTCGGCGTCGGCGGCCTCGCCCTGGGTATCGCCGCCAAGGACGCGGTGTCGAACTTCATCGGCGCCGGCATCCTCGCCTCCGACCGCCCGTTCAAGAAGGGCGACCTGATCGAGGCCGGCGGGCTCAAGGGCGTCGTCGAGCACGTCGGGCTGCGCTCGACCCGCCTGCGCGCCGACGACGGAACCGTGACGATCGTGCCGAACGCCCAGCTCTCCGATGGCAATGTCAACAACTACGGCCGTCCGACCAGGAAGACGCAGGAGGACAGCGCCATCGACCTGACGATCGGCGTAGCCCACGAGACGCCACGCGAGACCCTCGACGCCTTCGCCGAGCGGCTGCGCGAGGTCTTTGCGACGCAGCCCCTGGCAAAGACCGATCCGCGCGTCGCACTGGTGCAGATCACGTCGGCGTCGATCGAGGTCGGTCTGAGCGGCAGCCTGGCGAGCACGGACGGCGCGGCGGTCGAGGCGGCGCGGCATCGGCTGCTTGGAGATATCGTGGCCCTCGCACATGAGATGGGCGTCCGCTTCGCCAGCCCGACGGGGACGCTCCACTTCGTCGGCGACGCAACCGCGACGTCCGGAAATCTGCCAAGCGTGCAGTCCGTTGCTGCCTAGGCCGAGGCCAGCCCCATGGCTGGCCGAAAGCGGCCTTCAACCAGACGTTGAAGGCCGCGGCGCCGACCCGGCAACGTGCAGGGCCCGCCCCGACCCAGGGGAATCGCATTTGGAGATTTGGGGTAGCGTGGGGTGGTGGAGAATGGCTTGCCGAGCCATGATACCGGCGGGCTCATGAAACGACTCGCGGACCTTTTTCGACCTTTGGGATTTTTATCGTGTGTATTCAGGTAGTTACCCTATCTATCACGCGTGTTAGCACACTGCACGACACTGGGGTAGCTGAGGGCGGTGTGAAGTGATTTTCTGGACGATTCTCTCCAAAGGATCGCCCGATGCCTCAC